>JBNLDE010000025.1:0-2287 GCA_050304175.1 Zhengella sp.
AGCGATGCCGCGGCGCCGTTGGACATGCAAGAGGAGACCGAAATGCTTGCCAAGATCACTTCCGTATCCGTGCTCGCGCTGTCGCTGATGGCGCTTGCGTCAACCGCCCACGCCCTGGAGGACAGCAAGATCCTGCCCGGCGCCAAGCGCATTGGCCACGTGTCGTCCGGCGACCTGAAGGGCGCGTGCAGCCGCTCCGGAGGCGACTTCATCGAGACCTCCGAGGAATATGGCTGCGCGACCGACAATGCCTGGGTCTATTGCGAGAAATCGTCCGGCGACTGCGTCGGCCAGAGCGGCGGCGGCAAGGAAGAATCCCGCCGGCCGCGACCGGGCCATCGCGTGGTCCTGCCGAAGGCCGGCATGGCCCGCCGCGCACTGAAGTAAGCGACCGAAGGGCCGGCAGGGAGAGCCTGCCGGCCCCGCGGGGGGAAAGCGGGGTGTCAGGAGGGGGGCGGCGCTACTGCTTGAAGACGTGGGAACGATGCCAATCCAGAAATTGCGGGTGGGGTCGGTCCCTGGTATTTTTGGGCGGGAAGGCGATGCCGGACTTGTTCATGAAGTTACGGATTCCATCGAGATCGTTCACCTGCCGCGAAATGAGAATTTGCATATCGTCACCGAGACTGATCATGCCACGGTCGAACATCCAGTGAGCGGTCCCTGAAAGTGCAATGCCGTTGTTCACGACATCCGGACCATTCGCTTCTACGGGGCGGATGTGGGCGGCATTCACTTCGGCTCGTCCACCACCATTGATCAACTTCAAGCCGGTAACTGCACAGCGTTCATCGTAGGCGCGAAGCACGACGCGACGAAACACACGATCCCGCAGAGGGCGGGAAGTCAGCGATTGTATTCGGTCCCGGACCTGCTCGAAGGCAAACGGCTCCTGCTGGTCCTCAAATCCGTCTGTCAAATCTGTGCGCGGCAGAAGCGGTTCGCGATCTTCCAGACCCTTTTGCAGGATGCGGTTAAAATCCGTCGGTGAAATCGGTCTGATCGCTGATTGCGCTCGTCCAGACAAATTTCCCGTTTCGTTAAGAAGACCTCGTTCGATCGGGCCGTTGGAATCATTGAACGGCACGGAGTTAGCGAAGGAGAGATAGGAACCGGGTTCGATCAAAGCCAAGTACATGTCCGGTGCCTTGGGGTCGGGAATGATCTCCTGCACGCGAGCTACCGCAAAATAACCACGCGTCCCGGGCACTTTCGTGGGCTCGAGATAGACAATCCAATCGCCGATACTGGGCTTGGCGCGACCCAGATACTGCTTTGGAAACTGGTATTGCACGGCTGGACTATCGTCGTAGATCGAATCCGAGCGATGCATGAATACGCAGTATGGCATCGGACTCTATCCTTGGTTGTCGAAAGCTTTTTGCACTGGAGCCGGTCTGTATTTCGCCGAAGTTTTATCGGCGGACTATCTACGGCGTTTAGCGTCGGGTCAACGCGCAGTGGAGTCTCTCTCCCGCCGCGCCAGTGGAAATAACCTCGGCCCTTCCGCATTCCGGCCGGAGGTCGGTCCTGACCATCCCATGGCCGTAGTAGCGGGCATGGGCAAAGGGCGCGAACGGGCCGTGTCGCGACCGAAAGTACAATGGAGACTCAAGTCTTCGTTACATAATCTCCCGCCACTTCGGGAGGGATGTGAGCTCGGCGACTGGTTTCGCCGTGGGGAGTTGCTTTTCTTTCCGATTTATTTGGCATAATGGGGAGGAAAACAACATGCCATTACTTACTGCATTGGCCATCAGCATTGGCGTTCTTGGCGGTATTGCCACCTGGCTCTTTGTCGGTCCGGCCGCCGGGCTGGGCCTTCAGATCTGGGCCGCGTTCATCGCCTGGGCCGCCTATTACCATTCGGGCGGCAAGCCGGAATCGCTGCAATCCAACATTCCGGCGCACATCTACGGCGCGTTCATCGGCTGGGCGGCACTGTATGCGATCACGCTGCTGGCCGGACCGCTCGGCGTTCCGCTGGCCGGCGGCATCGCCGTCGGCGTGGGCGCGGCGGCAATCGTGCTTGGCGCCAATGCCGGCCTGCTGGCGTCGATTCCCTCGTCGGTTTACGGCTTCGGCTGCGTCGCGGGCTTCACCCTGCTCGCCGGCAAGCTGGACATGCTGACGACGGTGTCGCTCAACGACAATCCGTTCATCAACATCGTCGTGTCGATGGTGATCGGCAGCCTGTTCGGCTGGCTGTCGGAAATGCTCGGCGGCGCGATGGCGAAAAGCCCGGCCGCCGCGTAGGGGGGCGGGAACCGGCGCGGCGCGACCCTCA
>JBNLDE010000026.1:0-1912 GCA_050304175.1 Zhengella sp.
CCGGCGATGAAACGCCCGCGGAGCCGGCGGACATCGAGCCGCCGGCCGCGGCCACGACGGCCGGTCCCGGCACGGTTCGGGCGAACTAGGCCTTGTACTCAGTTTTTCCTAGCCATTGGACGCGAACAGTGATTCAAGCTCACAAACATCGGAGCTTGGATCATGGCACGTTACGATCTGACAGACTTCGAGTGGAGCGTCATTGAGCCGTTGCTTCCCATGGATCGGCGCGGGCCGAAGCCCAAGAACAACCGGCAGATCCTCAACGGCATATTCTACATCCTGCGCGCGGGCTGTCCGTGGCGCGATTTGCCCGAGCGCTACGGGCCGTACACGACGGTCTACAATCGCTTCAACCGGTGGCGGAAGGCCGGTATCTGGGACAAGCTGATGGACGCCATCGTCAAGGCGCACAACGGCGAGGTGCAGATGATCGACAGCTCGATCGTGCGCGTTCATCAGCACGCCTCTGGGGTCAAAAAAAGAGTGGCGTTCGTTGTGTCGGTCGAAGCCGGGGCGGGCTCACGACGAAAATCCACGCGCGCGTCGACGCGAAAGGCCGGCCGGTCCGTCTCCTGATCTCGCCGGGAAACGACCACGATGTGACGGCCGCCGAAGCCCTGCTCGATGGTCTCGAGCCGCGCGCCATCGTCATCGCCGACAAAGCCTATGACGCCGACAGCGTCCGCACGTGCATCCGTAACCAAGGCGCCATCCCCAACATCCCAAACCGTGGAAATCGCAAGAGGAAGTACCGATGGAAGAAGGCGGTCTACCGCGAACGCAACCGCGTCGAGCGCTACTTCAATAAGCTGAAGCAGTTTCGACACATCGCCACCCGCTACGACAAACTCGGCGCCAACTTCTTTGCCTTCATTCAGCTTGCCTCCATCCGCATCTTCCTGCGATCAATTGAGTCCACGACCTAGTCAATTGACGGAGGACCTCATGTCGCTGGCAGCCCAATTGAACGACGAACGGCTTACTGCTTTCCGGGACAGTCTCTCCGGGCCGGTCCTCCAACCCAGCGACCCTGGCTTCGACGACGTGCGCCGGGTCCATAACGGCATGATCGATCGCCGCCCCGCAATGATCGCACGCTGCCTGAACACGGCAGACGTGGTGGATGCGCTGGCCCTAGGCATCGACCACGGCCTCGAAATCGCGGTGCGAGGCGGCGGGCACAACGTTGCCGGCCGAGCTGTCTGCGACGGCGGGTTGATGATCGACCTTTCGTTGATGAAGGGCATCTGGGTGGATCCGGCGAGGCAGCGCGTGCGCGCCCAGGCCGGCGTCTGCTGGGGCGAGTTCAATCGCGCGACCCAACTTCATGGACTAGCCACGAACGGCGGCGCGGTCGGGACCACCGGAATTGCCGGACTCACACTTGGGGGTGGGTTCGGCTATCTGATGGGCAAGTACGGCTACACCATCGATAACTTGCTCTCGGTCGAGCTTGTGACCGTCGACGGCGAGGTGCTGACGGCATCCGAGAATGAGAACGCGGAACT
Source organism: Zhengella sp. (assembly GCA_050304175.1). GTDB lineage: Bacteria > Pseudomonadota > Alphaproteobacteria > Rhizobiales > Rhizobiaceae > JAIOIW01. Next base: position 1,512 of record JBNLDE010000026.1, read on the forward strand.
CTTCTGGGGCCTGCGCGGCGGTGGCGGCAACTTCGGGATTGCCACAAGCTTCGAGTACGCCCTGCATCCGGTCGGGCCAACCGTGCATGGCGGGTTGATTGCGTTCGCGGGAGAGGATGCAGCGAAGACGCTGGCCTACATGCGAAGTGCGGCGGACGATCCCGATGATGACATGACAGCAGTTTGCAGCATGACCCACGCGCCGGACGGCTCAGGCCGAAAGCTCGCAGCAATGCTGGTCTGCCATACGGGAGACGAGAACCGGGCCAACCTCGCCCTCGACCGTGTGCGCGCCGTGGCGCCGACCGTGGTCGACGGACTCGGGCCAATCGCCTACACCGAACTCAACCAGCTCCTGGATCCGGGTTTCCCGAAGCTCGCTCTGAACTACTGGAAGTCCT
>JBNLDE010000027.1:0-8658 GCA_050304175.1 Zhengella sp.
CCCGGTGCCCGGATATGCATTTTTCACCATGGTGTGGCGAGACCCTTGTTCGCGGGGATCGGCGCGGCGGCCGCGCGTGAATTGCGCTCCTATGTAGAGCGTTTTGGCGCCATGGGAAACCGCTCCGCCCGGCCGCGAGAAAGATTTGATCGGCGCTGGACGACCGCAGTCAGGCGATCGGACCGAACAGCGCCTCGACCTCGGCAAGCGCCGGCATCGACGCCGCCGCGCCGCGCCGCGTGACCGACAATCCTGCGACCGCGCAACCGAACCGTGTCGCCCGTTCCGGCGCCATGCCGCGCGCCAGGGCGACCGCCAGACCGGCATTGAAGGCATCGCCGGCGCCGGTCGTGTCGACCACGTCGCCGGCTGCGACAGCGGGAACATGGACCGACTGCCCGCCGCCGTGAAGCAGCGCGCCGTTCACGCCGAGCGTGACAACGACTGTTCCCACCCCGCGCGCGATCAGCATGTCAGCCGCCGCCCGCGCCGAATCGATCGTATCGACCGGCCGGCCTGTTAGCGCCTCCGCCTCGCTCTCGTTCGGCGTGACATAGTCGCACAGCGCGAGCATGGCGTCGGGCAGTTCCGCGGCCGGCGCCGGATTGAGAATGGTCGTCACGCCGCGCGCGCGCGCGATCTCCAGCCCGCGCATCGCCGCCTCGACCGGTTGCTCGAGCTGGGTCATGAAAATCCCGGCCGACGAAACGAGATCCGCATGCGCATCGAGATCGGCCGGGGTGATCAACCTGGCGGCGCCCGGCGAGACGATGATCGCATTGTTGCCGGTGGCCTCCTCGATGAATATGAAGGCCGCCCCGGTGTAGCTCTCCGGGGTTTCGATCACCGACGGCTCCACCCCCGCGTCTGCCCACACGGTTCGCGCCATGGCCGCGAAATCGTCGCGGCCGAGCCGGGTCAGGAACCGCACCGGCGCGCCGAGCCGTCCGGCGCCCACCGCCTGGTTCGATCCCTTGCCGCCGGGCCCGAGCCTGAAATCGTGTCCGAGAACGGTTTCGCCCAGGCGCGGCTGGCGGTCCGCGCGAAACGCGGTGTCGGCAACGAAGATCCCCAGCACCACGATCGGCTTCATCGACCCCTCCTGGAAACAGCCGGACACATCGGCCCGGTCGAAACGGCACAGACCCGCTATTTCACCCAGGCGACGTTCGGGCGCAAGCGCAAACCCGGCATCAGACGAACCGGTTTTCCCTAGTGAAATTGGGAAACTGTTGTGTTAACAACCACGCGGTTCGCAATCGGGACGGATTGCCCGGATGCGTGAAAAAGGACAAGCAGTCGTTGCAGCCGCTTGCCAGCGGCCCCGTAGCTCAGCAGGATAGAGCATCAGATTCCTAATCTGAGGGTCACAGGTTCGAATCCTGTCGGGGTCACCATTCCAGTTCTCGCGAAAACGCCCCTGTTTCAAGCCGGCCTGCTTACGGCTTGGACGCGCGCTCGAAGCGGCGCGTGTGTCGGCGCGGGGGCATTGCCGCCGATCCCGGACAACGCATTCAGCCCCCGCAAGCAAGTAATAATTCACAAATTACTAATTTCTATATTTCTTATGTACTGCATCGTTACAGTTTAAATAAAATTATATACATTAATCTTAAGATGGAGATAATGGTTAACGTAACGTTATTTTGTTGCAGATAGAAAATCCCGCATGTAATGTTCAATGGTCAGGGTTTCACAGGAGGCGAAAATGACAGACAAGCCGATCATCAACGAAACAGAAGACGAAACCATCATCTCGCGCCGTTCGGTCCTCGCGAAGCTTGGCCTTGCCGGCCTCGCCGTCTACTCCGCGCCGGTTCTGCTCAACCTGAGCGATGCCGAGGCTGGCTCGCGCCGCAAGTCCAAGAAGAAGACCAAGAAGACCAGGCGCGGCAAAGGCGGTCACAAGACCCACCGCAAGACCAAGAAGACCAAGAAGACCAAGAAGACTCATCGCAGGACGCACCGTCATACGCGTCGCGGCAAGAACTGATCGCATGCGAATCTGAAAAGACGGCGCCGGTTTCGGCGCCGTTTTTTTATGGCCTCGATCGAACGCCTGCGTGTGCCAGCTTCTTAACCGGATTTCAGGACTGTCGGGCTATTGTGTCAGAATGAGCACGGTTCGATTGCAGATATTCGACAAGCCGGTCGATTTCATCGACTGCGAAGATGTCGCCGACGGATTCCGGTCCATCCTGCGCGGCTGGGATATCCGAAACCTGGATTACGATCCGGCCATCCCGGCCTATATCACCTTCGAGAAGCGCGATTACGGTTATCACTGGGATGCCCCGTGGATCGAGGACAAGGACCGCCGAACCGAAGAACCGTCCGTCTCCGTGATGGATGCGGTGTGCGATTTTCACTACGAGTTCATCGACTGGTTTGTCGACCGGCATCCCGATCATTTCTGCCTTCACACCGCCGGTATCGAGTTTGACGGGAAGGCAGTGATATTCCCCTGCGTACAAAAGGCCGGCAAGAGCACGCTTTCGATCCAACTCGCGCAACGCGGCCACCGGTTGCTGGGCGACGATGTCGTGGCGCTCTCGGCCACGGGCCGCGAAGCCGCATCGCTTGGCCTGCTGCCGCGCGTTCGGCTGCCGCTTCCCGTCAAGGTGGTCGACGATGAATTTGTCCGCTTCGTCGACCAGCGCAAGGGATTGTCGGACGAATACTGGCAGTATGTCGAGCTCGGCGAAAACGAGATCGCGCCGCTCTGGGGTGCGCTGCCCGTCACCGGCATCGTTCTTTTGGAGCGCGGCGCAAAAGGACCGCCGGTCCTCGAGCCGCTTCCCAAAAGTGCTGCCATGAAGGCGCTGATCGACCGCAATTTCGGCCGGATGCGCGATCCCAACAGGATTTTCGATTCCCTGCGTGACCTCGCCTTCAACTGCGAATGCATGGTGTTGCGGTTCACCCGTCCCATTGACGCGGCGCGGCTGCTCGAGGACCATTTCGGGCGGGGCCGGGAGGCTGCGGCATGAGCGAGGTCGAGACAAGCGAGGAATTCGACAGCCTGCCTCCATATCGGCGCTTTCGTGCCGTGCGCGAGGAAATGGTTGACGACCAGCTCTTTCTGATCGACCAGGAAGGTGCGGCAATTCACATGCTCAACCCGATGGCGGCGGCGGTCTGGGCGCTTTTGTCGGATGCGATCCGCGTCGATGAAGTTGCCGAGGCGTTCACGGGGTATTTTCCGGACGCCGATGCCGCTGTTATTCGCGACGACATCGAAGACCTGTTCGCCGAATTCGAAAGCTATGACCTGATCCAGCCGGCAGGTCCGGCCGGCGCGTGATGCCGCGCTGCGCGCGCCTGGAATTCCCGCTAACGCAAGTTTAACCACAGTCGCAGACAATGCCATGTATTGTGCCTGCGGGTGAGGTTGTTGTGCGTATCACTTTGGCGAAGCTGATCACGGCATATGTGGTTTCGACCGCGGCGGCTTCCATACCGCTGCAGGCCGCGCATGCCGGGGATCTCGGCACCGACATCCCCTACTATCTCACCGACGATCTGGCAGACCATTCATTTGCGCTGGAAATCGGCCAGTGGAAGCTCGTTCCCACCCTGTCTTCAAAGCTTGAATTTACCGACAATGTCTCGGAGAAGCCGGTCGGAAATGGCGATCTCGTGCCCAGCGCGTCCGCCAGCCTGGAGCTGAAAGGTGACGTTGCTGGAATCGACACCCGCCTGACCGGATCCATCTGGGCGCAACGACCGCTAAAGACGCCGAGCGAAAACGACTATGCGGCGGATGCCTCGCTCGACCTGAGGCGGGACATAAGCGACGCGCTCCAAACCGGCTTGAAAATCGCATTTGCCGACTTCCGGCCGGGATTTTCGACCGACAGTCTCGATCACGAACAGACAATCGAGATAAGGCCTTCGCTGACGTATAAAGTCGGAAAATACAAGATCGAAATCCGCGGCAAGTTTGGCTGGGATCGGTTCCCGGGCGCGGTGGACGCATTCGGCGATCCCACGATCGACACACGGCAGCACAAATTCGGTGCTCTGGAACTGATCGCAAGCCGAAAAGTGACCGAAAAAATCGCGGTTTATCTGGGCGCGATCCTCAGGGGCGCGATTTTCGATCAGCCATACGACAGCGGCGGCTACCGCCGTGGCAGCCTGGGCTATGGCGTCTTTGCGGGGTTGCGGGGCGATATTCGCGACAAGCTGACAGCTGACATCGCAGTTGGTTTTGTACGCCAGACATTCAAGGATGTGGATTTTCCGACCCGCGATTATCTCTCCGTCAATGGCTCGCTGCAGTGGAGACCGACCGAAAAGATCCGCCTGACCCTGTTGGGCGATAGCGGTTTCACCGAATCGGAAGACTATGGCGCGGCCGGTATCCTGGCTTTTGAGGCGACCTTCCGGGGCGAATACCAGGCCGCGGAGAAACTGGTTCTTGTCGCCGAAGCCGGATATGAACACGCCGACTATCTGTATGCCGACGTCATCGAACGCACCTTCGATGCCTCCGCCGGCTTCGATTACGCGGTTTCGAAGCATGGCGTCCTGTCGATACGCTACAAATACAGGACGCGGCGAAGCGACGATTTGGACGAAAACTTCAGCCGGAACGCCGTTTTTGCCGCGCTGCATTTCAACTGAGCGGCGACGCCTGTATCCTGCCGCGATGACGTTCTGATTCGCAACCTGCAGCCAGGTGGGGGAATGATCGCATTTGTGCCAGGTCGTCGATCGTTATCGGCGCCGATAATCGCGACCTGTCTGCTTGCCGCAGTTGCCGGTGCATTGGCACAGACACAACCGCTTGCGGAAGAAGAAGCGACCGTCGCGCAATCGATCTCCGACGTTCCCGTATTCCTCGGACTCGACACGTCGCTCAGCACATCGGGCAGACTGCACGTCGTCGATGCCGACAGCCTGCACTATCTCGGCCAGATACCGACCGGTCTCAACGCGCAGATGACGGTCGGGCCCGATCCCGAACAAATATTTGTCGCCAGCACCTATTATACCCGCGGTTTTCGCGGCCAACGAACCGACGTGATCGAACAGTACGATCGCCACACACTCGCTCTGGACAGGGAACTGGTCATCCCCTCGAAACGGGCGCTCGTCGCTCCGATGCGCAATGCAATGCGCATCTCCGAAAGCGGTCGCTGGCTCTATATCCAGGACTTCACGCCGGCTGCATCGGTGACCGTCGTCGACCTGCAGCAATGGCGCGTCGCGTCGGAAATCCCCAATCCCGGTTGCTTCGGCATCTATCCCTATCCGAAGGGTCGTGAGGGATTTGCCACGCTTTGCGGCGACGGCGCCATCACCACCGTCGATATCGGTCCCGACGGGAGCCAACAGGCGAGCCACCGCAGCGCACAGCTTTTCGATACCGACGCGGACCCGTGGTTCGCCACCGCCGGAACGGATGGAAGCAGGTTGATCTTCGTGTCGTTCAAGGGCGCCGCCCATATTGTCGACCTGTCCGGCGACGTGCCGGAGGAAGTGTCGTCGTTCAGCCTGATCGACGGCACCGACGGTAACTGGCGGCCGGGCGGATATCAACTGATCGCCTACCATCCGCAGAGCGGGGTCTTGTTCGTGCTCATGCATCCTGATGGAAAGGAAGGGTCGCACAAGAATACCGCGCCCGAGATCTGGGCTTTCAATCTCGCTTCGGGGAAACTGCTTTCGCGCTCGAAGGCCGACGACCTGGATGCGATCACGGTGTCGGGATCTCCGGATCCTGTCCTGCACGCCGTCGAGCCCGGCGGCGTCTACATCATCCGCTATGAATCCGACCCCGCCAACGGCTACGCGCTCGATCGCGAAAACTACGAGGATATCGGATCCTGGATGCCCCATATCGAGGTCGTGCCATGAGTCCGTATTCGGCCATCGGCAGTCTCCTGCCTGTATTTGCCGCGGGTATCCTGTTTCCCGTCTTCCTGTCGTCTTTCCTGCACAAATACAGGAACAAGGCGGAGTTCATCGAGGTGCTGAACCAGTACAGGATCGTGCCGGAAAGCCTTTCGGCTCACCTGTATCCGCTGTTCCTCGCCCTAGAGTTCGCCGTTTTCATGGGACTTCCGTTCAGCGTATCGCGGGACGGCACGCTTGGCCTCGCCGCCGTGTTACTCGCCCTCTATGGGGTAGCAATTGCGATCAATCTGATGCGCGGGCGCCATGAAATCTCGTGCGGCTGCGGCGGACCGGGCGAAACCATCGCCTGGTGGATGGTCGGGCGCAATGGCGCGCTTGCAGCCTTTGCCGCCGGCTGCCTGTTTCCGGGCAGCAGTGCCCCTTTGCAGTTCCCCGGCGCAATCACGGGCTTTGCGCTGGGCATGACGGCGACAATCCTGGCCGCAGCGGCCTCCACCTTGGCGCGCTCGGCAACGCTTGATGCGCCATTCACGGGCAGCAACGCGAGTAGAACGCGATGACCTTGATCTGGATCCTGAATATTGCGCTCGTGATCGCGGTTCTGGCGTTGGCCACGATCGTGTTCGCTCTGGCCCGGCAGGTCGGTGTCCTGCACGAACGGATCGCCCCGCTCGGCGCCCTGGTGACGAATACGGGCCCTCAGATCGGATCTCCGGTGCGCACGCCGTCGTGGCCGACATTTGATGGCCGCACGGTCGAGTTTTCCAACGACCGCGGACGCCATGTCCTGCTGTTTTTCCTTTCGCCGACCTGCCCTGTCTGCAAGAAACTGCTGCCGGTCCTGTTCTCGCTTGCCCGGGACGAGGCCGACTGGCTGGACATCGTTCTGGCCAGCGACGGCAATCGCGAGGAGCACGCGGCATTCATCGAACGCAACAAGCTTGGGCAGTTTCCCTACCTGCTCTCTCAACCGCTCGGACTGGAGTTCCAGGTCGCGCAACTGCCTTACGCCGTGATGCTCGATCCGCGCGGCACCATAAAGGCCAAGGGACTGGTCAATACGCGCGAGCAGCTTGAAAGCCTGTTGCGCGCGGCCGAAACCGACAAGCCCACCATCCAGCATTTCCTGAACGGCGAGACTGCGCAGCGGAGGCGGATCGATGCCTGAACCGCTAAAAAACGCGAACCCGATCGACGGCATCGTCGAACGGCTGACACGCAGCACTGCGTTGTCGATTGGCCGGCGGAGCTTCATCGCACGGCTTGGACTGGCATTAGCCGGTTCGGCGCTTCCGGTGCTCCCTTACGCCCGCGGCCTTGCCGCCGAGAGCGAACCCGACCAGCCGACAACCGACGAGACCGATTGCGCCTATTGGCGTTATTGCGCGCTGGACGGAAACCTGTGCTCCTGCTGCGGCGGCAGCGCCACGTCCTGTCCGCCGGGGACAGCGCTTTCGCCGGTCTCCTGGGTCGGCACCTGCCAAAACCCGTTCGATGGGCGGACCTATCTGATTTCCTACAATGATTGCTGCGGAATACTGTCCTGCGGGCGGTGCGACTGTTTCAACAATCTAGGCGAACGGCCGCCTTACCAGGCCGGATTGTCGAATGATTTCAATTGGTGCATGGCCAATGACAGCACCGCCTACCACTGTACGGTGGCGGTCGTCGTCGGCGTCGATGACACGAAGTAGATCATGTCGGCCGCGCTTGAAAAATGGATTTCCGCCCTTCTCCTGATGGTGGCGTTCCCTTTGCCGGCCGTTGCCGCCGGCCATCACTCGGCCGAATGGCTTTATGTCCTTCACTGCTCGGGGTGTCACGGTAAAACGGGCGCCGGCGCGCCCGCCGCCGGGATTCCCGATTTCAACAACTCGATCGGCAATATCGTTCGTCACCAGGACGGCAAACGCTATGTCGTCAATGTCGCCGGGGTTCGCAACGCGGGCCTCGACGATGCCGACGTCGCCCGCGTCCTGAACTACATCCTGTCGCGTTGGGGCAAAAAGCCCGACGGCCATGGCAGCATCACGTTTCAGCCGGCCGAGATCGCCAGCCTGAAATTGCATGACATGGACATCGTCGCCACGCGCAAGGCCATCGAGAAATATCTCGATGGCAACGGCCTCGCCTATTCGCGCTACCCCTGGTGAACAGCGGCCACGCGCAATGCGGTCAGATGGCCGAGACCACCGTTTGGAGCATTCCGCGAACCTGCCCGGCCACGCTCTTGAGCTGATCGTTGTCGACTGCTTCCATTGAGGCCAGCGGATCGACCGCGCTCACTTCGACGGTGTCGTCGCCAGTCTGGCGTACGATGACATTGCACGGCAGCATGGCGCCGATGCGAGGCTCGATCTGCATGGCCTGGTGCGCCATGTTCGGATTGCAGGCACCGAGGATGAGATAGGACGGCACTTCGGCCCCGATTTTCTTCTTCAACGTCGCCTGGACGTCGATTTCGGTGAGGACGCCGAATCCCTGTCCGCCAAGCGCGGTGCGCGTGCGCTCGACAACTTCATCGAACCCGGTGCCCGAAAATTTGCGATCGATTGTGTAGGCCATTGTTCTCTCTCTCCTGAACGAGTTCTGAATTTCTATGCTGCCAGACTCTGGCGCGCCCACTGGACAATCTGGCCGGCCGCCATTGCGCCCGAAACCCGATTGATCAGCTTGCCATTCTGCAACAGTAGCATGGTTGGAATGCCCTGAATGCCGTAGGCCTGCATCAGGCTTGGAGCGTTGTCGCCATTGACCTTCACCAGGCGAACCTCGCCCGCAAGCGATTGCGCC
>JBNLDE010000028.1:0-9131 GCA_050304175.1 Zhengella sp.
CCGCGATGGCCAGGCGATAGACCGCCGGCATGGACCAGTCATCGTCACAGCCAACCGCCGGGAAAAAGCAGGTGATCGTTTTCGATCTGGACGGGACGCTGATCGACACCGCGCCCGATTTGCTCGACGCGCTTAACCACAGCCTGGTATTGGCCGGCCTGCCACCCGCCAGCCCGCTGAAGATCCGCCGCTATCTCGGGCTCGGCGGCCGCGCGATGATCGAACAGGCCTTCGCCGCTGCCAACCGTCAGATCGCGGAGCCGCGGCTCAAAGAACTGCATGCGGCGCTGTTGCGGTACTATTCCGACCACATCCCCGGCCGCTCCCGGCCTTTTCCCGGCGCCGTGGAGGCCATGGACCGCTTCGCCGGCGCCGGCTACACGCTCGCGATCTGCACCAACAAGTATGAGGCGCGCGCGGATCAATTGATGGCCGCGCTCGGTCTCGACCAGCGCTTCACCGCAATTTGTGGTGCCGACACGTTTGCCTGGCGCAAGCCGGATCCGCGCCACCTGACCGCAACGATCGAACGCGCCGGGGGCGATCCGCGCCGCGCGCTGATGATCGGCGACTCGCGAACCGACATCGACACGGCGCGTGCGGCGGGCCTGCCAGTGGTCGCCGTCGATTTCGGCTACACCGACCGGCATATCTCGGAATTCGGCCCGTCGCGCGTGATCTCGCATTTCGACGAGCTGACACTGGAGATGGCTGAAGCCCTGCTGGTGACGCCCGCGTGAACATGGCGGGCCGCTCCGGCCAAAACCGCACCGGCGAAAAAATTATGAAGTCCGGAGAAAAATGGTGGGCGCGACAGGGATTGAACCTGTGACCCCTCCCGTGTGAAGGGAGTGCTCTCCCGCTGAGCTACGCGCCCGCCGTCAACCGCAAAGCGGCTGCAAGCGAGCGCGGATATACGGTGCCCAGTTGCGGCTCGTCAAGGTGAATTCGCCCCGGCAACCGATCTGTGCGGACCGGTCCGGCAGAACAGGCGCCAGGCAGCGAGCCCGGCGGCCGGCTGTCAGTCGTAGGAAATGTCGTTGTCTTCCAGATAGACGTTCGACGCATCGCAGATATCGATGGAAATCTCGTCATCGAGAACCTCGCCACCACCGTCGGCGACCCAGCCGACCTGAAAGACCTGGTCGCACGGGTATTCGTCCGCATGGAATGTGGCTTCCGCGCTTTCGCCGGGCCTGATCTGAATGCTCAACCAGTTGTCGCTCCAGGTAGAGCCGCCGTCCGCCGACGTGTAAAAACCGGAAACGACGTTGCCGGTCGTGTTGTTGTAGATCTGGAACACTCCATGGGCTCCGGTGCCCTCGGCCTGGGCGGCCCAGGCTCCGGCCGCGACAAGGGCTATTGCCCCAAGAACAGGCTTGAATACGCGCATTTCCCCTCCCGAAAGCGTCCGTGACGCTGTTGATGACCGACTACGTTAGCGGCCAACAACCGGTCTGTCATCAACAGACCGGCGCAGATTGTAAAATCTCTGATTGCTGCCTTTGGTTGCGGAGCGTCACGCCACCCGCCGGCAGGGGCATTCCATCTTGCGCCCGGCTCGTCAGCTCGCCGCGGCGCGAGTGCTTTCCACGGTTTCAAGCGCCTTGATCAGGTGCTTGTCCCGCCCGTAGACGTCGCCGAAATAGCCCACATTGCCGTTCTTGTCCGGCCAGGCGGTGAAATAGGAAACATAGACGGGAATCTTGTGCGGCACGGCTTCCGAATGGTGGCCCTTGGCCAATTCCGACACGACCCGGTTGACACTGGTGCCAAGCACAGCGGCGGCCATCTCGCGGGGCTGCTGCAAGCGGATGCAGCCGTGACTGAACGCCCGCATGTCGCGCTGGAACAGGGATTTCGACGGCGTGTCGTGCATGTAGATTGCATGCTTGTTGGGGAACAGGATCTTCAACTCGCCGAGCGCGTTGCGCTCACCCGGTGTCTGGCGGATGTCATAGGTGATGTTGCCGGCTTGCGCGCCCCAGTCGATCGCCGCCGAGCTGACCCGCCGGCCACGCGAATCGGTAACTTCATATCCCGCGCGGTCGAGATAGCCCGGATCGTTCAGCAGACGCGGCAGCATCTCGTTGACGATGATCGAGCGCGGCACGCCCCAATAGGGGTTGAAATCGACCTGCTCGATCTCGTCGTAGAAGAAGCTCGTCTGGTTGCTCGCCTTACCAACGATTACGCGCATCGCCAGCTTTTCCTCGCCGCCATTATAGTAGCGGGCGATGAATTCCGGCTGGTTCACGAACACGCGGCGCGCGCCAAGATCGTGCGGGAGCCAGCGCAGGCGCTCCAGCGCGAGTTCCACCTTGGTGATCCGCTCCGACTTGGAGACCGGGCTCAGGGCGCTCACGGTCCTGCGGCCGATGATGCCGTCGGCTCCAAGCCCGCGGCTTTTCTGAACCGCCTTGATCAACGGGGCGTATTCTGGCGCATAAGTCTCGCTGCCCTGCCCGGCCTCGATCAGCGTCCCGAACTCCTCGGTCAGTTCCGGCGTGGCGTCGCGCTTGATGATCTGCATGACCTTGGCGAATTCCGGGTTCGACGAGCCAGGCTTCATGAACAGGTTGCCGTCGACGACGATCTGGTCTTCGACTGACGCGCGAATGGAGGCGAGTTCGCGCTTCAGCGCGGTATAATGGGCACCGCGCGGCGCATGTCCGGAAATCCAGCTCGACACCACCGACGTGCTGCTCAGTTCGTCGAGCGACTTCTCCGCATCGAACGGTAGCACCGGCAGGTCGTGGTAGCCCGAAAGGCGATTGGGATTGACGCGCCCGATGCTCAGGTCGCGCGCATAGCGCAGCACCCGCGCCGACATCGCCATCTCGAAGCGGACCAGTTGGCTGTCGGATGGTTCCGAGACTGCCAGCGGCGGCGTCGCATCCGTTGCGGCGCTGTCGCCGGTCATCGTGCTGCCGGTTTCCTGCGGATCGGCGGCTGTCGTGTCGGTATCGGCTGTCAGACCCTGTCCGGCGCCGGCCATGGTGGCGTCGGCCACCGTGGCATCGGTCGCGTCATTCGGCATGGTCGCCGGCATGTCTGCGGTTTGCGTCGGCGTCTCGACCGAATCCTGGGACAGGCTGGCCGGCTTTTGCGGCAGGCTGACCACGTAGTCGGTCGGATCCAGGCCCTCCTGTGCAGCCTTCCTCAGGACATTTAGCGCGACGCGGGCCCTGGGATTGGGCTTGCCGTCGGTCACCCAGATGAAGTGCGGATGGGCAGAATAATGGGCAACCATCGCGGCGGCGATCTCCTTGTCCGCGGCATAACGGAAATCGGCCAGGTAGGGCACGGCGGCGCGAAACGCGACTTCGCTATCGCTCATCGCCATCGGCGCCATGTCCGCCGGTTCGGACGTTGCACCCTGCGAATCGCCCTCTCCCGTCGAATTCTGTGCCGGTTCGGGCTTGGCCAACGCCGACGCGATCTTGGAGAAATCGATCCGAACCGGCGCATCCGCCTTGTATGTGTAGTAGCTCGGCGACTTGACCTTGGGAATCACCACCGGTCTCGGGGCCTCCTCGTCCCGGCGGTTCGAATCGCGTTCATGCTTGCCCATGATGAAATTGCGGAACCAGTTGTATTCCGCGTGCGCGGGCATCGAATAAATCGAAACGCTCAAAATAACCGGCGTAAAAACAGAGAGATAAGTAATAGCTTGACGAAATTTCATGATGCTTCCCATACAGCTGCGAGCCGCCGCCGCGGCATGCTCGGCCAATGCCAAAACTGCGCGGCGCGTTCGATATCACGACGATCCGCCCGAATCCCACGCACGGCCGCCAGCGTCCACTTCACCAGCATCATAATGATTTCGTTCGATTTCGTTAAGCACGCCGCCCTACACGATATGTTTATTCCCCAGGCCGTAACCGATTTGCATCACGTCTGCCCCTGCCGCCGGTCTGTTTCCGTCCCGGTTTCCGGGCGGACAGGGCCGATTACCGCTTTCAGCGCATTGGATTCCCCCGCGCGCAACGCTAAAGAGACGCCCAGTCTGATATCCTCCCGCACTGGAGTAATGCCATGGCCGATACAGCCGCCGCCGACCTGTTTCCCCTTACCGAAGACGCCACGCCCTGGCGCAAGCTCGCCTCCGACTTCGTCTCGGTAGACGCATTCAAGGGCCAGGACGTGCTGACGGTGGAGCCGGAAGGCCTGCGGTTGCTGGCGGAAGCGGCCTTCGCCGACATCAATCACCTGCTTCGCCCCGGCCATCTCAAGCAGCTCGCCTCGATCCTCGACGACCCTGAAGCCACCGAGAACGACCGCTTCGTCGCCTACGACCTGTTGAAAAACGCCAATATCGCGGCTGGTGGCGTGCTGCCGATGTGCCAGGACACCGGCACGGCGATCGTCATGGGCAAGAAGGGCCGTCGCGTATGGACCGAAGGCGGGGACGTTGCGGCGCTAAGCCAAGGAGTGCTCGACGCCTACGAGAAGAAGAACCTGCGCTATTCGCAACTGGCGCCGCTGTCGATGTTCGAGGAGAAGAACACGAAGAACAACCTGCCCGCGCAGGTCGAAATCTACGAGGAAGGCGAGGACGCCTACAAGTTCCTGTTTATCGCCAAGGGCGGCGGCTCGGCCAACAAGACCTTCCTCTACCAGGGCACGCCGTCGCTGCTGACCCACGACCGGATGATCGACTTTCTCAAGGAAAAGATCCTCACACTCGGCACCGCCGCCTGCCCGCCCTACCACCTGGCGGTGGTGATGGGCGGCACCAGCGCCGAAATGAACCTCAAGACCGTCAAGCTCGCCTCGACGCGCTATCTCGACACACTGCCGACCAAGGGTTCTGAGGCCGGCCATGCGTTCCGCGACCTGGAAATGGAGGCCGAGATCCACAAGCTGACACAGCAGATGGGTGTTGGCGCGCAGTTCGGCGGCAAGTATTTCTGCCACGACGTGCGCGTTATCCGCCTGCCGCGCCATGGCGCCTCGCTGCCGATCGGCATCGGCGTTTCGTGCTCGGCCGACCGCCAGGCGATGGGCAAGATCACGAAGGACGGCATCTTCCTGGAGCAACTGGAGACCGATCCGTCGAAATACATGCCCGATATCGACGAGAAGACGCTGTCGGAGCACGTCGTCAAAGTCGACCTCAACCAACCGATGAAGCAAATTCTGAAGGAACTCTCCAAACACCCAGTAAAAACTCGCCTTTCCCTTACCGGATCGATCATCGTCGCGCGCGACCTGGCACATGCGAAAATCCGCGAGCGGCTGGAAAACGGCGAGCCGATGCCCGACTATTTCAAGGATCATCCGATCTACTATGCCGGCCCCGCCAAGACGCCGGCGGGCTATGCGTCGGGCTCGTTCGGGCCGACCACGGCCGGGCGCATGGATTCCTATGTCGACCAGTTCCAGTCCTTCGGCGGCTCGATGGTGATGCTCGCCAAGGGCAACCGCTCGCGCCAGGTGCGCGAGGCCTGCGGCCGCCATGGCGGCTTCTACCTGGGATCGATCGGCGGGCCGGCCGCGCGCCTCGCCCAGGACTGCATCAAGAAGGTCGAGGTGGTCGAATATCCCGAGCTCGGCATGGAGGCGATCTGGCGGATCGAGGTGGAGGACTTCCCGGCCTTCATCGTCATCGACGACAAGGGCAACGATTTCTTCAAGGAGTTGAACCTGGGGTAATGCCCAGTCCTTGTGCATCTGCCCGGCAGGTCGCCGGTTCGGTTCGTGCCGATCACGAAAAAATGTGCCGATACGGCGCCTTCTGTGAAATACTCCATTGACGGAGATCACGCAGCGCGGAATCAGTTCGCCCGCACCGCGTTGCAAAACGCATATTGTTCGTGGGGGAACCATGCTGTCCAGACTGATCGCCGCCGCCACTTTGGCGCTGAGCCTTGCCATACCCGTGTCGTTTGTCCCGGCAACCGCGCAGGCCGATAGCGCTTTCGCCAAATTCATGCGCGGCGGCAAGCCGCGCGTGCGCCACAACCAGCATTACCAGTCCGACAAGTCGCCGATCCCGCGCGAAACCGTCCGCCTCAAGGAAGATCTGCCGGAGGGCACGATCATCGTCAATACCGCGGAGCGCCGGCTCTACTATGCGCTCGGCAAGGGCAAGGCGATCAAATACGCTGTCGGCGTCGGCCGCGAGGGCTTCGAGTGGTCGGGCACCCACAGGATCTCCCGCAAGGCGGAATGGCCGGGCTGGTCGCCGCCGGAAGTCATGCGCGCCCGCGTCAAGCGCCAGACCGGGCGTTCGCTGCCGGCCTATATGGAAGGCGGCCCCAACAATCCGCTTGGCGCCCGCGCCCTCTATATCGGCTCGACCATTTACCGAATTCATGGCACAAACCAGCCTTGGACAATCGGTCAGGCGATGTCGTCCGGCTGCATCCGCATGGCCAATGAGGACGTGATCGACCTCTACGAGCGCGCAGGTGTCGGCACCCGGGTCATCGTCCGCCACTGACAGCAAGCGGGGCGAGCATGAAGCGCAGCGTCAAGGACCTTCTCGACGAGGCCAATGCAGAGGTCGTCGCGATTTCGCCGGCACAGGCGGCCGGCGAACAGGGCGACGACACCGTTCTGGTCGACCTGCGCGATGTCCGCGAGCTTCACCGCGAAGGCCGCATTCCCGGCGCCTATCATGCGCCGCGCGGCATGCTGGAATTCTGGATCGACCCGGAAAGCCAGTACCACAAGGAAATCTTCTCCTCGGGCAAGACCTTCATCTTCTTTTGCGCAGCCGGCTGGCGCTCGGCGCTGGCCACCAAGACGGCGCAGGACATGGGCCTCGCCCCGGTCAAGCACATCGAGGGCGGGTTCGGCGCCTGGCGCGACGCCGGCCTGCCGGTCGAAAAAGACGAGAAGAAATAGGCCGCCCCGTTTTTACCACAGACTCTTCTTTGCCCGCTCCGGCCAGTCCCGGTCGTAGGCTTCGGCGCCGGCGCGGTTGCCGCTGGTGACAGCCAGGATCCGGCCCGGCGTCGGCAGGCTTTGCGGATCGGCGTGGCGCTCGGGATTCCACAGGTCGGACCGCACGATCGCCCGCGAGCACTGGAAATAGACCGCCTCGACGTGGATCACGATCACCGAGCGCGGCGGCTTGCCGCCGACTGCGAATGTGGCGCAAAGATTGCGCGCGACCGAGATTTCCGCCCGCCCGTTGACCCTCAGCGTCGTGCCGGAGCCCGGCACCATGAACAACAGGCCGACGCGCGGATCGGTCACGATGTTCGATAGCGAGTCGATGCGGTTGTTGCCCAGCCGGTCGGGCATCATCAGCGTCTTCGGGTCGGCGATCCTCACGAATCCGGCCATGTCGCCGCGCGGGCTGCAGTCGAGCCCGCCATCGCCGGCCGTCGCCAACGCCACGAAGGGCGACGCTTCGATGAAGGCCGCGTATTCGGGGATGACATGGTCGAGTTCCTTGACCAGCGATGTCTCGCCCGGCTCCCCGTAGATCGCCTTCAGTTCGGCGACTGTGCTGACAACGCTCATCGGTCTGCTCCCTCGACTGTCACGGCCAAGCCATATTCGGCACCGGCGAAGCTTTTGTGAAGGCGGCCAATGTCGTTTATCCTTGCGCCATGCGGCCCTTGTTCGCCCTCGCCCTCCTGTTCCTCGTTCCCGCGCCGGCCGCGGCGCAGGACAAGGCGGCGCGCGGGCTGGACATCGCCAAGGCGCAATGCGCGCGCTGCCACATCGTCGACGAGAGCAACCGGTTCACCGGCATTTCCTCGACGCCGTCCTTCAAGACGTTGGTCACCGCGCTTTCCGACTGGCGCGCGCGCTTCGAGACATTCTACGCGCGCAATCCGCATCCCTCGGTCATCCGGGTGGAAGGCGTCGCCCCGCCAAAGGACTGGATGGAGATCACGCCCGTCGTCAGGTTGACGCGCAAAGACATCGACGCGATCGTCGCGCTGGCCGACAAGATCGCACGCGACAACGACGTAAACCGGTGAAAGCAATCCGGCGACAATGCATGCTGGATGGCGGTCGCCTTGTTGTGCTAAACCGTGAATGAGGAAACTCAGGAGTGGCCGGATGGCGCCGACCCAGACCAGCATGATCGACCCCTTCGGACGCGCAATCACCTATCTGCGTGTCTCGGTGACCGACCGTTGCGACTTCCGTTGTACCTATTGCATGGCGGAAGACATGACCTTCCTGCCGAAACGGGACCTGCTGACGCTCGAGGAACTCGACCGGCTGTGCTCGGTCTTCGTAGACAAGGGTGTCCGCAAGCTGCGCTTGACCGGTGGTGAGCCCCTGGTGCGCAAGAACATCATGTTCCTGATCCGGCAACTGTCGCGCCACCTGAAATCAGGCGCGCTAGATGAACTGACGCTGACCACCAACGGCTCTCAACTGTCGCGCTTCGCGACCGAACTGGCAGACTGCGGCGTTGAGCGCATCAATGTCTCGCTCGACACCCTCGACCGCGCCAAGTTCAAGGAGATCACGCGCTGGGGCGAACTGGGCAAGGTGATGGAAGGCATCGAGGCCGCGGAGCGCGCCGGCCTCAAGATCAAGATCAATGCCGTCGCGCTGAAGGGCTTCAACGACGCGGAACTGGCGGAAATGCTGCAATGGGCCCATGGCCGCGGCATGGACATGACGGTGATCGAGACCATGCCGATGGGCGAGATCGATGGCGACCGGACCGACCAGTACCTGCCGCTATCGCAGTTGCGCGCCGATCTGGAACAGCGCTTCACGCTGACCGACATCCCCTACAAGACCGGCGGGCCGGCCCGCTATGTCGAGGTCAGGGAGACCGGCGGCCGGCTGGGCTTCATCACGCCGCTGACCCACAATTTCTGCGAAGGCTGCAATCGCGTGCGGCTGACCTGCACCGGAATGCTCTACATGTGCCTTGGCCAGGACGACGACGCAGACCTGCGCGCGCCGCTACGCGCCTCCGAAGGCGACGAGCTGGTTTCCGCGGCAATCGACGAGGCGATCGGGCGCAAGCCCAAGGGCCATGATTTCGTGATCGACCGGACGACGAAACGTCCTGCGGTTGCGCGGCACATGAGCGTCACCGGCGGATAATCCGAGATCGGCAGCAGCCGGACCGAAACACCGGACCAACCACCCTGGAGGGTACGATGCGTGTACGGGAACTGTTCAGCTTCGCAGTG
>JBNLDE010000029.1:0-14488 GCA_050304175.1 Zhengella sp.
GCGCCGCGACGCTATCCGTGATGCAGTGGGCGGCTCAAGCGCTCATACGCGCGGCCGAAGCCGAACGCGGGCAGAAGGACGACGGGACGAATCCCGGAAAGGGAGAGTAAAGACCGCCAACTCGGCGGTCTGGTTGGAGGGGCGGTGTACGCTGGCGGAATTGCGGCTGTTGCCGCGACAATCGCGCTGGCGAACCGTTCCGGTCACGCTGGAGGAGAGGACGTCGATGACCGCAACAATCAAGGGGCCTGCGATATTTCTTGCGCAGTTCGCGGGGGACGAAGCCCCTTACAACACACTGCCGTCAATGGCGAAATGGGCTGCTGGGCTGGGTTACAAGGGTATACAGATCCCCAGTTGGGACAACCGGCTGTTTGATCTCCAAAGGGCCGCGTCGTCCAAGACTTACTGCGATGAAGTCAACGGAATATGCAAAGAGGCAGGCGTTGAGATAACCGAGTTGTCGACCCATCTGCAGGGGCAACTCGTGGCGGTCAATCCGGCCTATGATGTACAGTTCGACGGTTTCGCGCCGCA
The DNA here is from genome assembly GCA_050304175.1 of Zhengella sp. GTDB lineage: Bacteria > Pseudomonadota > Alphaproteobacteria > Rhizobiales > Rhizobiaceae > JAIOIW01. Next base: position 538 of record JBNLDE010000029.1, read on the forward strand.
AGCAGTCCACAACAATCCGAAGGCCAGGCAGCAATGGGCCGTCGATCAGGTCAAGGCGGCTGCGATGGCATCAAGGAATCTGGGCCTGACGGCTTCCATCACCTTCTCCGGTTCGCTCGCGTTTCCATATCTCTATCCCTGGCCTCAACGGCCGGCAGGCTTGGTCGAGGAGGCCTTTGCGGAACTCGCAAGGCGCTGGAGGCCCATTCTTGACGTCTATGATGAGTACGGTGTCGATCTCGGCTACGAGATCCATCCCGGCGAAGATCTCTTCGACGGCGCTACCTTCGAGATGTTTCTCGATGCAGTCAGCGGTCATCCGCGTTGCCAGATCAATTACGATCCGTCGCATTTTCTGTTGCAGCAGCTCGACTACCTGGAATTCATCGATATTTATCACGAGCGCATTTGCGCCTTCCACGTGAAGGATGCGGAGTTCAATCCGACCGGCCGGCAGGGCGTCTATTCCGGCTATCAGCCATGGATCCAGCGTGCCGGGCGTTTCCGGTCGCTGGGCGACGGGCAAGTTGATTTTGGCGGCATTTTCTCCAAGCTGACCCAGTATGGCTATGACTCCTGGGCGGTGCTGGAATGGGAGTGCTGTTTGAAATGTCCAGAGCAGGGGGCTGCCGAGGGCGCGCCGTTCATCGCCTCGCACATCATACAGGTAACCGAAAAGTCTTTCGACGATTTCGCTGGCGGCTCTACCGACATCGAGGCGCTGAGGAAAATGATGGGGCTCGCGGATTAGCGGGCGCAGCAGTCGGCAACAAGAGGGGTAGTGCCGACTGAATTGCGCAATGCGGCGCTCTTCAACGGCGCGCGGCTTTGTCGAGGTGAAATGGGTGGGGGGAGATCTCGCAGTGTGCCAAATCCGGCTCCTGAAAGTGGATCAAACGCAAATCGGAGGGCATTCGAACACCCACAGCCGCGCAGTCCCGGCTAGCGCCATTATTTTATGGAGACCACAGGTTCCGGTGGACGGCTTCGCCGAGGCGCTTGCCGACGGTAAGCGTCTGTACGTCCGACATGTGATTCTGTCCCGTGAAATGCTCAAGCCGCCTCGCGGGCTGCCCGTGACTCGGTTCTGTGTCTTGTTCCGGTCGTCCGTTTCGCGCGATCGCGGACGGTCTTCGACCAGTCGATCAGCTCTAAGCGGCCATCATGGTGCTCGACGATTGCCGTACAGCTTTCAACCCAGTCGCCGGTGTTGAGGTAGAGGACGCCGGCGCGCATTTCGTTGGCCGCGTGGTGGATGTGGCCGTAAACGATGCCCGCGGCACCGTCCTTGCGCGCCTTGCGCAGCAGCTTTTACACGACGTCGTTATGGGTTTGCGGCCAGTAGAACCCCTTGCGCTTCACGCGCCAGCAATCGACGATGCCGCCGACCAGACAGATCTTTTCCGCATCGTGCTCGCGCAGAAAGTGGATCAGCATCTGCGCTTGGCGGATGAACATCGGATATGAATAGCGTACGAAATTGCGCCTGCTCGGTCATGAATCCTGTCCGGCCGCTAACCAATTTGTGCGTTTTAGAACCGATTTGCATTGCAGCCATGTGACCGCGCCTGCGACATCGACAGGCGGGTCGCTTCAGCCACACCCGATCAGATGCAGCACCAACTGACCGGCAACATCGACCGGCCCGGTATTGTCGATTTCCACCAGTTCGCCCGTTCGCGCGATATCCATTTTCGCGCGCTCGAGGCGGCAGCGGATTTCGTCGATAGTTTCGCGGCCGCGCTCGCCGAGCCGGCGGGCGAGTTCGCCGGGCTCGACGGTCAATAGGACCACTTGCGTGTTGGCGAAGACGGCGTGAATCAACGGCAGGGCCTGGCGCGAACCGTTGACGATCGCTAGGCCGCCGGTCCGGACATGGTCGGCAACCGACCGCGGAATGCCATAGGATAGTCCGTGCGCTTCCCATGTGACCGCGAACGCGCTGCGCGCGCGCATAGCGGCAAATTCGGAAACCGTAACCGCATGGTGGTCCTCGCCGCCGGCGCCGGCGGCGCGCGTAATTACACGCTGCACGAACAGCGCCTCGTGGTCGGGTGCAATATTACGACGAAGCCAGTCGATCAGGGTGTCCTTGCCCGAGCCGCTCGGGCCGACAATAACCACCAGCCGACCTTCTTCGGGAACCGTTGCGACCTGCAAACGTCTGGTGGCCGGAGAATCCATTTTCCTTCAAACCACCCGCCGGCCTTCGCGCCAGACCGTCCGCACCACCGGGATATGATCCGCGACCGAAACGCGCACCAGATCGCCGCGTTTTCCGATCTCGATCGAGCCGCGATCGTCGAGGCCGACGGCGCGCGCGGGATTGCGGCTGACCATGTTGATCGCATCGGGTAGCGACACTCCGTCAACCACTTCGCCAAGATGGAAGGCGGACTGGACGAGGCTGTAAGGGATGTAGTCCGATGACAGGATATCGAGACAACCGTCCTTGGCCAACATGCGGGCGGATACATTGCCGGAATGCGAGCCGCCACGAACCACATTTGGCGCACCCATGAGCACCGCCATGCCGCTGTCGTGGGAGGCGCGCGCCGCTTCCAGTGTTGTCGGAAACTCGGCCACCCGGACGCCCTGTCCAACCGCCTCGTCAACATGCTCGACGGTGGCATCGTCGTGGCTTGCCAGCACGATCCCGCGCTCGGTCGCGCGTCCCGCGATCACGGTCCGGTGTTTTGCCGAATAGGTGGTCGAGGCGGCCATGCGATCCTGGCAAAAGCGGCTGAACGCCTCGTCGGACATCTTCAACTTGCCCTGGTAGTAGGTGCGGTAAGCGTCGAGTTGAGCGAACTGCCGCTGGCCAGGGGCATGATCCATCAGCGACGCGAGGCGAACCCGGCCGTGCCTGCCAAACCGGTCGAAAGCCTCGACACAATCGGCCGCCGAAACCTCGCAGCGCAGATGCAGAAGGTGGTCGGCGCGCATACGCCGGTTGTTGACGGAGTCGTCGATCGCATCGGCGAGCTTGATCATGTCGTCGGCGTTGATGTCGCCATCGGAATCAATCGTGCCGACCCGCAACGCATCGAAAACCGTTGTGATTCCGGAAGCTGCAATCTGGGCGTCATGGGCAAGAACCGCGGCGAGTGGATTCCAGCGCACTTTCGGGCGCGGCGCGTAGTGTCCTTCGAGATGATCGGTGTGGAGTTCGACCAGACCCGGAACAAGGAAGTCGCCCTCCATGTCCTCGCCGGTGCGCGCCTTGCCTTCCCAGATGTCGGCAATCACGCCATCGCGCACGAGGATGGAGCCCGAAAGGATCTGATCCTCCAGGATCAGTTGCGCGTTGGTCAGAATGGTTTCTTTTGCCATTTCAGGCCGTCTTTCGTTGTTGTGCGGGTCCAAATGGCCGCAGCGTGTGGACGTGAAAGGGAGCGCCTGGCTCCGGTTCGACGAACAGGGTCAGGGCGGATATTTCGACCGGCTCGCCGAGAACCGGGCCAAACCAGTCGGAAAGCACCCGCTCCAGTCGCTGTGCCTCCTGTCCGTTGACCCGGCCTGTCAGCGTCATGTGAAACCGGAAGGCGTCGAATACGTAGGGGTAGCCCCACTGGTACAGGTTGCGCAGTTCGGCGGGCGTAAGCGAATCGGGGTGGCGCCGCGCCAACTCGGCATCGCCGAGCGGCGCGCGGAAACGATCGAAGGCGAGCACGACTTCGCCGGCAAATTCATCGAGGCGCAGAACCGGATGTTCCGGAACCAGCGCAAAGAACCCGTCCAACTGGGTCAGGACCAGTCGCGGAACCTCAAACGGCTTTGCGACCTCGCAAACGGCTTCCAGCGCCGCCAGGAGCGACGTTTCGGTTTCGTTTGGGGCAAGGCGGAACGGCGCCATCAGCGTAGCGTGGAATCCGTAGCGGCGGGCGGATGCGGTATGGAAGGCAATCTCGGCCGGTTCGAGCGTGCCGACAGCCGGCGGGGCGATCGTCTTTCCGGTGAATGCATCGCGACCGAGCCAGTTGTTGGCGAACAGGGTCAGCGGCTCATCCGGCGGCGGCGTGAAATAGATGGCGTAGCGCATGGTTTCGATACCTTTCGCGCCATCAGCTAGCTGATTTGCATGACAGAATGACAACGGTGCGGCGTGGCGAGCCGATCAACGCTCTTTCTAGCCGATCAGGCGCGAGCGAAGCAGGTTAGAGAGATTATCGAATACATAGACGACGACCAGAATGAGCAGGACCATATAGGCGACGTTTTCCCAATCCTGATTGGTTCGCATCGCCTCCCACAGTTTCAGTCCGATGCCGCCGGCGCCGACGGCGCCGATGATCGTTGCCGAGCGCGTGTTCGACTCCCAGAAATAGAGCGACTGGCTGATGAAAACCGGCAGGACCTGCGGCACGATGCCGAAGCGCTGAACCAGCAACGGGCTGGCGCCCAGCGAACGCACGCCCTCGCGCTGGCGGTCGTCGATGTTTTCCAGGGTTTCGGAGTAGAGCTTGCCCAACGTCCCGGTATCGGTGAAGAAGATGGCCGACATGCCCGCGAGCGGTCCCGGCCCGAACGCGCGGGTGAAGAAAAGCGCCCAGATCAGCATGTCGACCGACCTCTGGAAATCGAAAAAGCGCTTGGTCACCTGGTTTACGATCCTGCTCGACGTGATGTTGCGCGCCGCGGCAAAGGACAACGGGAATGCCAAGACGGTGGCGAACAACGTGCCGACAAAGGCCATTACGATCGTTTGCGCCAACTTGATCCAGACGTCGGCATGCTGCCATTCGGAGTTGTAGAGGAAATCGTCGACGGCGTGATGCAGATTGCTTTGCGCGGGGTCGATGCGTTCACTTGACATGACCAGCGAGACCACCTCGCCGAACGACTTGCCCCAGAAAGGCGACCTGGTGTCGAACCAGAAATTCTCCCAGCCGAGAAACCGGAGCCGGATCTTTACCTCATCGTTTTCAACCTCGACGCGCCCTGCGAATCCGAACCGCGCCACAACCTTTCCGCCGTCCAGCTTCTGTGTCGCCCAGGATGGCAGCGGATCCCGCGACATGACCCTCTTGCCCTGCTCGATGTCGAGCGTAACCGTCTCGCCGCCACGGGTGAGCGTCACCAGGCCGGGTATGATTTCGACATGGCCGTTTCCGATGGTAACGAACGCGGCGGTGGCGACTTCGCGCTTTTCGGGTTCCGCCGGCTTGGCTGTTTTCGCGGCCGCGCCGGAACCGCCCCTTGGCTTCGTCGGCGCCATGAACTTGCTGCCAGCGCTGGTGCCCTTTGCACCGGGCGTCATGAAGCTGTTTTCAAGGGTCTGCGTCGCAACGGCGCCCAACGTTGATGCGCTCTCAGGCACGATCTCCATGACCCGCTTCTCGGTCGTTAGCCAGTCCGGATGCGGATCGGAACCCAGCGGCGAGTAGCGCATGAAGCTGACGTCAAGCCAGCCGTCCCTGTATTCGATATCGGGGCGCGCTTCGTAACTGATCCAGTCGGCGAGATAGGCGCCGGCAATATCCCAGTTGCCGCCGCTGATCACGGTTCCGATGGAAAAAAGCGACCATGCGAAGACCAGATAGACCGCGACCGCTACGCCGATCACCGGCGCGCCGAAGCGCTTGAAGAAGGAGCGGTGAAAGACTTCCGGATAGCGCGATCTGAAGCCGCGGAACTCGTCTGCAGTCAGCGTCGTCATCGTCACACCGTCCCGCCGAATGCAAAGGCCTGTTCGCCGGCGATGCGCTTGCGCAACCATGCGGAGAACTGGTCGACGCCGATGATCGTTGCGAAAAGGAGCAGGACGATCGCTAGCGTCTTGGCATCGTGGCCGCGGGTGATCGCCAGGCGCAGCGCCTCGCCGATACCACCGCCGCCGACCGCTCCGATAATGGTCGAGGCGCGAACATTGATCTCCAGGCGCAGCAGCGCGTAGCTCAGGAAATTGGGAAGCACTTGCGGCACGATGCCGAACCAGACCCGCTCGACCCAGTTGCCGCCGACCGCGCGCAGGCCTTCCTCGGCTTTCATGTCTGCGTTCTCGACCACTTCGAAGAACATCTTGCCGAGCGCGCCGATGGTATGGATCGACACGGCAATGATGGCGGGGACGGCGCCGATTGTCAGAACGGCGACGAAGAAACCGGCAATGACGATCTCGGGAAAAGCGCGCAGCAATTCGAGGAACCGGCGGACAAAGAAGCGGAGCCAGCGCCGGGTTGTCAGGTTCGAGGCGGCGAGGAAACAGAGGACGAAGCCGAAGGCGAAGCCGATCAGCGTGGACACGATCGCGATGTTGATCGTCTCCAGCATCTTGTAAATATACTCCGGCATGTAGAGGCTGCCGATCAGGTAGACGCGGCCATCGGGATAGTTGAACTTCAGGCTGCCGTCCGCATAGGGCGTGTCGAGATCGAACAGGGCGCGCCATATTTCCCAGCCGTCGCGCGGCACAAGATCGCCGAAGAAGTCGAAGAAGTGGGGAAGGCGGTCAAAGAACTTGCCGGCGTTTGTTTCGTTGGCGAACCACAGGGAGCCGGACAAGGCGACGAACAGCAAGGCGAGTCCGATCGCCGAATAGAGGCGGCGGCGGCCATTCAGCTCGCGCCAATGGCGATCGATTTCGGCGCCCTGATCGGACAGCCTGATTTTCGGCATATCGAGAACCATACTTGAATTTCCGCAGAAGGGGTGGCGCGCCGCCGGGGGGCGGGTCAGCGGCGCGCCTGTGCCGGATCAGGAACCGATCTTGGCGCGACGCGCTTCGATGATGGCCTGGTAGAATTCCGGCGTTACTTCCGTGAAGCCCTTGTAGTCACCGCCCTGGATCGCCGCGAAGCAATCGGGATCGCTTTCCGGCAACTTCATCATGAAGTTCTTGAACTTGGTCTTCATGTCGGCGTCCATCGACGAGCGCACGACGATCGGGCCGTTCGGGATCAGCGGCGAAACCCAGAGCTGGACGAGATCATCCATGTCGAGGATACCCTTGTCGACCATCTTGTGCAGGTTGCCGGCGGTGTAGCCGTCCTTGAAATCGCCGACGCCGGAGGCCCAGGTGGTACCGGCATCGAACGTGCCCTTCACGACCTCGAGAACGAGGTTCTCATGACCGCCGCCAAAGCCGGTCGAACTGAAGAACTTGTCGATCGGCATGCCGACGGCGGCGGGAAGCGTCACCGAAGGGATCAGGAAGCCCGAAGTGGAGTCCGGATCGGCGAAGCCCAGTTTCTTGCCCTTCATGTCTTCCAGCTTGGTCATGCCGGAATCCTTGCGGGCGACCATGACCGAATGATAGCCGGTCGATCCGTCCCGCTGGATAGTGGTGAGGATCGGTTCGACGGCCTTCGCGTCGGTCAGATAGACCTTGGCATAGCCAGAAGCGCCGAGTTCGGCATAATCCAGCGTTCCGCCCAGCAGGCCCTGGATGACACCGTCGTAATCGGCTGCCGGGAACAGCGAAACTTTTTCGACGCCGAGCACTTCGGGGAGTTTTTCCTGCATGCAGGTAAAGCTGCGCAGACGGTCGGCTTCGTTTTCACCGCCCAGAATGCCGATCCGGAACTCCTTGAGGTCTTCGGCGCCAGCCGGAGCGCCTGATATGAGTGCGGCAACCGAAGCCGCAGCAAGCAGAATCTTCTTGAACATCTTGATGTCTCCTGTTTGAGCCGGCCCCGCCGGCACATTGTCAACTCAGGTAATGGCCCGTTACGCGGGCGAGACGATCCCGGCAGCCTCTACAACACGCGGTGCGGGCTGCAGTGTGCCGGACGATTTCTTCGGCGCCCCTGGTTTCGGTGCCGAAATGGATGTGGAGGTGACGGATTCCGAGAAACCTTCGGAGTCCTCGCCGGCGCCATAGATCATCCTCACCGCTTCGGAGGTGAGTTCGTCCGGCGCCCCGTCGAACACAACGCGGCCAGACGCCATCCCGATGATTCGTTCGCAGTAGTGGCGCGCGGTATCGAGCGTGTGGAGGTTGGTGATGACCGTGATGCCTTCGCGCTCGTTGATGTCGGCCAGCGAGTCCATTACGACCTGCGCGTTCATCGGATCGAGGGAAGCGATCGGCTCGTCGGCCAGAATCATTTTCGGCGACTGCATGAGCGCGCGAGCGATCGCGACGCGCTGCTGCTGTCCCCCCGACAGATTGCCGGCGCGCTGCAACGCCGTTTGCGCAATGCCGAGACGCTCAAGCGCCGCCAGCGCCATGGCGCGTTCCTCGTCGGTGAAGATGTTGAGAATATTCAGCACCGTGGAGCGATGATTCAAGCGCCCGAGCAGGACGTTGGTCAGCACATCGAGGCGGGGAACGAGATTGAACTGCTGAAATATCATGGCGCAGTCGCGCTGCCAGTCGCGCAAGGACTTGCCGCGGATCGCCGAGACCTCGGTCCGTTCAAAGCAGATCTTGCCGTCACTGGGATCGATCAGCCGGTTGATCATCCGCAGCAGGGTCGACTTGCCGGCGCCCGAACGGCCAATGACACCAACCATCTGCCCCTTGGGAATCGAAATCCTGACAGAATCGACGGCCGTATTCTTTCCGAAACGGCGCGTTACATTGGTCAGCTCAAGCATCGATTGTTCCTGCCCTCTCGACGAAACCTTCTCTTGTCTTGGCGCAACGCCTAGCGCGCTTGTGTGAAGGTGCCGTGTCGGTGAAATGACAGATCGGTGACAGTTCACAGGGACCGTGGTTGCGTCCCGCAAGCTTCATGTTTTTCAACGAATTGCGGCCCATCGAGCCTGCGGAAATCTTCGAGCGCAAGGCGAAGGCGGGCATGATCCCAGTCCCACCAGGCGAGCCTGTCCATGCGATTTGCCGTGGCCTCGTCGAAGCGACGCCTGATCGGTTTTGCCGGCACGCCGCCGACCACCGTGTAGGGCGCGACATCCTTCGAGACGACAGCGCCTGCGCCGACCACGGAGCCGTTGCCGATCGTGACGCCGGGAAGAACCGTGGCGCCGTGCCCGATCCACACGTCATGGCCGATCGCAACCACGTTGGAACGGCGCCAGTCGAAGAACTCGGCTTCGTGCGTCGCATCGTCGAAATAGTCTCCGGCGCGGTAGGTGAAGTGATGCAGCGTCGCTCGCCACACCGGGTGGTTGGTGGCATTGATCCGCACGTGGCTCGCGATGTTGACGAACTTGCCGATGCGCGCCGCCCAGATCTCGCATTCGCGCATCATGTAGGAATAGTCGCCAAGCACGGTCTCGGAGACCTGGCAACGCTCCGCGATCTCGGTGTAGCGGCCTATTTCGCTGGCCGCGACGAAAGCCGTTTCGTGGATGAGCGGCGCTTCGGAAAGCCGCGTCATTTGTCATTGCCATTCGCTGCGAAGGCGGTCACATCGATGACGGTGTCGGCAACCGCCTCGCGAACGTCAGCATCGTGGAATATTCCGAGCAAGGCGACCCCCGCCCGTTTTTTTTCCTCGATCAGTGAAATCACGACATCGCGGTTCACGGCATCGAGCGAAGCCGTCGGCTCGTCGAGAAGAAGGACGGGATGATCGGTGATGAACCCGCGCGCGATGTTCACGCGCTGTTGTTCGCCGCCGGAAAATGTTGCTGGCGGCAAATGCCAGAGACGTTCGGGCAAGTTGAGGCGGTCGAGAAGCCCGGCCGCCAGATTGCGGGCACGTTCGAGGTCCACGCCGCGCGCCAGAAGCGGCTCTGCCGCAACGTCGATTGCCGCCACGCGGGGAACGGCGCGCAGGAATTGGCTCACATAGCCGATGGTGTCGCGGCGTATGGTCAGCATGCCGCGCGGCGTCGACTTGGTGATGTCGATGAGCCGCCCGTGATGGCTGACGATGATCTGGCCGCAATCGGCGCTGTAATTGCCGAACAGCATCTTCAGGATCGAACTCTTGCCCGAACCGGACGGCCCGCCAAGCACCGCGCATTCGCCGGCTTTCAGGGCAAACGAAACGCCCTCGACGACATTCAGCCGAACCCCGTCGCGCAGATGCATGGTAAAAGTCTTCGCGATGTTGGAAACAACAAGCGGCGTTGCCATAATCACACCTGCAGGATCGAGGAAACGAGAAGTTGCGTGTAGGGAGCCTGCGGATCGTCGAGAACACGGTCGGTCAACCCGGTTTCCACCACATGGCCCTCCTTCATTACCATTACGCGGTGCGAGAGCAGCCGGGCGACCGCAAGGTCGTGGGTGACGACAATGGCAGCCAACCCGAGATCGGCGACCAGTCCGCGCAGCAGGTCGAGGAGGCGCGCCTGGACGGAGACATCGAGGCCGCCCGTGGGTTCGTCCATGAAGATCAAACGCGGTGCCGTGACAAGATTGCGGGCGATCTGCAGGCGCTGGCGCATGCCGCCGGAAAAGGCCCGCGGCTGGTCATCGACACGATCCGCACCAATCTCGACACGGCCGAGCCAGTCGATCGCGGTACCGCGAATGCGGCCGTAATGCCGGTCGCCGACAGCCATTAGCCGTTCGCCGACATTGGCGCCGGCGGAAACCGTCATGCGCAGGCCGTCGGCGGGGTTCTGGTGGACAAAACCCCAATCTGTGCGCATCAACAGCCGACGTTCGGCCTCGCTCATGCGGTAAAGCTCGCGCATCTCGCCAGTTCTGACGCGGTAGTTCACGTTGCCTGACGACGGCAGCAACCGCGTCGACATGCAATTGAGCAGCGTCGTCTTGCCCGAGCCGGATTCGCCAACGATGGCCAGAACTTCACCCGGCCACAGGTCGAAGGTCACGTCCTGGCAACCGATCCGTCCGCTGTAGAATTTGGACAGGGAGCGGACCGAAAGCAGCGGCAGCTCATTGTCCTGCGCATCGGCCGGCCGGCTAACCGCGTTCATTGACCTGCCTCCGCGCCCAGCATTTCGCCGTGATGGCCTGCGGCCTGGCGCTCCTCGCAATGGTTGCTGTCGGAACAGATGAACATCCGCCCGCCCTGATCGTCGAGTATGACCTCGTCGAGATAGACACCTCCGGCACCGCACATCGCGCAGGGCTTGTCGAATTCCTGGACTGCGAAGGGATGATCCTCGAAATCGAGGCTCTCCACCTCGGTCCAGGGCGGTATGGCGTAGATGCGTTTTTCCCGCCCCGCGCCATAAAGCTGGAGCGCCGGGTTCATGTGCATCTTCGGATTGTCGAATTTCGGGGTAGGCGACGGATCCATCACGTAACGCCCCTCAACCTTGACCGGGTAGGCATAGGTCGTCGCGATATGGCCGTTGCGGGCGATGTCCTCGTAGAGCTTCACATGCATGAGGCCATATTCCTCCAGTGCGTGCATCTTGCGTGTCTCGGTCTCGCGCGGCTCGAGAAAGCGGAGCGGTTCGGGGATCGGCACCTGGAAGACCAGAACCTGGCCCGGTAGCAGGGGAGTCTCCGGAATGCGGTGGCGGGTCTGGATGACGGTGGCCTCTGCCGTTTTCGTCGTCGTCTTCAGGCCGGCGGTTTTTTCGAAGAACTTGCGGATCGAAATCGCATTGGTGGTGTCGTCGGCTCCCTGGTCGATGACCTTCAGCGTATCGTTGGGCCCCAGGATCGAGGCCGTGACTTGAACGCCGCCGGTCCCCCAGCCATAGGGCATCGGCATTTCGCGGGAAGCGAACGGAACCTGGTATCCCGGAATGGCGATACCCTTCAGGATCGCGCGGCGAATCATCCGCTTCGTCTGTTCGTCGAGATAGGCAAAATTGTAGGTGGCGATTCCGCCGGCGAGCGCATTCATTCCGCGGCCTCCAGTTCACTCTTGCCGCAGGCATCGCCACGGGCATCATGCTCGGCGCGCATGCGGCGCACGAGGTCGAGTTCGGCCTGGAAGTCGACATAGTGCGGCAGTTTCAGGTGTTCGACGAAGCCCGTCGCCTGGACGTTGTCGGAGTGCGAGATGACGAATTCTTCGTCCTGAGCCGGCGCGACGATGTCTTCGCCCAGTTCGCCAGCGCGCAACGCCCGGTCCACCAGCGCCATTGCCATCGCTTTCCGTTCCGCCTGACCGAAGACCAGTCCGTATCCGCGCGTGAATTGCGGGGGCGCCTTGGCCGAACCCTGGAACTGGTTGACCATCTGGCATTCGGTGACCTGGATGCGGCCGAGCGTGACCGAAAAGCCCAGTTCGGGCACATCGAGATCCACCTCCACCTCGCCGATGCGGATTTCGCCGGCAAAAGGATGCGAACGCGCATAACCGCGCTGGGTGGAGTAACCGAGCGCCAGTATAAAGCCCTCGTCACCGCGCGAAAGCGCCTGCAAGCGGGTGTCGCGGTTCATCGGGAATTCCATCGGCGTGCGGGTGATGTCGCCGACTCCCTTCTCCGGCGGCACGGCGCCGTCACCCTCGATCAAGCCTTCCTGGGCGAGGATCTCGGACACGCGCATTGCAGGCTCACCGGCCTCGTTGCGCCGGACCGGCGCTTCCGTCTCTGAGTCGGCGGCAAGGTCCGGATCGAGCAGGCGATGGGTGTAGTCGAAAGTCGGCCCCAACAGCTGCCCGCCGGGCAGGTCCTTGTAACAGGCCGAGATGCGGCGTTCGACGCGCATTGCTCCGGTATCGATAGGTCTCGAATAGCCGAAACGGGGCAGGGTCGTGCGATAGGCGCGAGCGAGGAAGATCGCCTCGATCAGGTCGCCGCGCGCCTGCTTGATCGCCAGCGCGGCCAGTTCGCGGTCGTAAAGCGACCCCTCGGCCATGACGCGGTCGACGGCCAGGGCAAGTTGACCGGCGATCTGGTCCAGCGTCAGGGCCGGAACGTTCCGGTTGCCTCGCCTGCGGTCAGCCAGCAGCCTGTGCGCATTTTCGATCGCGGCTTCGCCACCCTTTACAGCCACGTACATCGGTCAGGCCTCCCTGCCGGCGAGACGGACCGTGCGCGGCATACAGGCGACAGCCCCGGGACCAGCGAGTACAAGGTCGATGCCGCGCGGGAAGTGCCGACCATTGGCGTTCCATTGAGCGGCAAAGTTTCGCGGCATCGGGAACGGCGCAAGGGCGGCTGTCGCGCGGATCCCGGGACCCGCGAGCGTGATCGGATCGCCATCTTCAAATCCCGAGACCTGAAGCACGATGGTTGTCGAACGGTCCGGGTATTCCTGCGAGCCGAGTGAGAAACTTCCCAGCGCAGGCATGGCGGAAGGATCGGTCACGAAAGCGAAGTGAGCTTCGATGGGATTGGCTGTAACAGGCGCGCCGGCATGAAATGCGATCCATTGTCCCGCCGCCTCGTTTGCCGCCAGCGCCGTATCCAGCCAAACGGGGGTGTCGGCATCGCACAGCGTCGACAGCACGGCGCCGGCCACCGGCGACATCGGCTCGGGCGGACGGACCGCGGTTTCGATCATCTGTACAGTCCCGGGCTCGGCCATCGCCGCCATCAGCGCCCGGAACGCCGCCTGTGCCTCGAACACGGGTTCTGCGAAACCACCCGAAGGAAACGCTGCCTCGCTCATCAGTCCTCTCCGCGAACCATGGTAAAGAAGTCGACTCTGGTCGCCGCCGTTTCGCAGCGGCGCCGTTCGTCCGCTTCGTTTTGCAACCGTGCCAACGGAACGATGATCTCGTCCTCGACGCGCGGCGCCATGGCCGGCTGCCCGGCAAGCGCGTCGATTACCGCCGCGAGCTTCGCCTTGGCGTGGTCGCGCCCGAGCATCCAGGCGTGCCCGACCGTACCGTCCGCGAGCTTCACCGTTGCCCGGGTCACGGTCGCTTCGCCGAAGTTGAACGCCGAGCCACCACCGCCAATGCGCCCGCGCAGTGTCACCAGACCCGTTTCGGGCCCGCGCACCAGGGTGAATGCCGGGTCAGTGTCCAGTGCCGGCCAGAGCCGGGCCAATTCTCCGGCATCGGCTTGCGCGAGCACCGCCATGCGGCGGCGCGCCTGCCTGTCCGGTTCGGTCCCGTCACCAATTCGAGCCTTCATCAGGCGCCTCCTATTTGTCTATTGTTTTAGACATTCATACAAGATATCCTTTTTTAGAATGTCTTGATGACAAGCCTGT
>JBNLDE010000030.1:0-7187 GCA_050304175.1 Zhengella sp.
ATATCGGCGCGCGGCACCATGACATCCTCGACGCGCACCTCGCGCAGCCTGAGGATGTTGTTCAGCATCGCCCGTTCTTCCGGCGAGAAGGATTCGGAGTCGGATTTCCCCTGGGCAAGCGCGTCGGTCAGGTCCTCGCGCAGGCTCGCGCCGTTGCGCGGGCGAAAGAACTGCGCGATGCGTTCCAGGAGGCTTTGCGTTTCAGGTCTGGCCGGCGGCTGCAAACTGGGTGGTTCGGCGCCGGGATCGTCCGTTTCGCGCTCGGAAACGGATTGTTGCTGGATATTTTCCGTCATTGTCCTGTCGTCATCCGTCTCGCGGTCCGTCACCATAGGGATCGGGGATGCCGAGGACGGTCAAGATACGCCGTTCGAGGTCTTCCATCTCTTCAGCTTCTTCATCGATTTCGTGATCATAGCCCAAAAGATGAAGAAAACCATGAATCATCAAGTGCATCAGATGGTGTTCGAACGGCTTGTCTTCCAGTGCCGATTCGCGCCGCACCGTTTCATATGCGATGACGATGTCGCCCAGCAATGGCGGAACCGGATAGCCGGGGGCCATTTCGAACGCCGGAAAGGACAGCACGTTGGTGGCTTTGTCCTTGCCACGCCAGGTGGCATTCAGCTTCCGGATATGCGCATCGTCAGTGAAAACCAGGCTCAACTCGGTCGGCGAAGCCGGGTCGGCGTCCAGTTCGCGCAGCGCGGCGGCCACCGCCCTGTTCGCCAGAAGCAGCAACGACTGTTCGCTGGGCCACCCGCCTGCTTCGACGGTGATGTCGATAGCAAAATTGGCCGGATCCGGGTCCACCTCGTACATACAGCAACTACGAGGCGCCGCCGCTTTGCGACTTGCTCGCGCCGTCGACCTGCCGGTCTGCCGACTGGTCGCGATCGTAAGCTGTCACGATGGCCGCGACGAGGGGATGGCGCACGACGTCCTTTTCATTGAACCGGACCGTGACGATGCCGTCGACATCGTCAAGCACGCGCAGGGCCTCGACGAGACCGGAGCGGGTGTGTGGCGGCAGGTCGATCTGGCTCGGATCGCCAGTTATAATCATGCGCGCGCCTTCGCCGAGCCGCGTCAGGAACATCTTCATCTGCATCGAGGTTGTGTTCTGCGCTTCGTCGAGAATAACCGCGGAATGCGCCAGGGTGCGCCCGCGCATGAAGGCCAGCGGCGCAATCTCGATGACGCCGGCGGCCAGCGCCCGCTCCACCTTGTCGGCCGGAATCATGTCGTAAAGCGCATCGTAGAGCGGCCGCAGATAGGGGTCGACCTTTTCCTTCATGTCGCCGGGCAGGAAGCCGAGGCGTTCCCCGGCCTCGACCGCGGGTCGCGACAGGATAATGCGCTCCACCAGGCCCCGTTCGAGCAGCTGGGCGGCGTGGGCGACCGCCAGGTAGGTCTTGCCAGTGCCGGCGGGGCCGATCCCAAAAACCAGCTCGGCGCGATCGAGGGCGCGCATGTAGGCGTCCTGGTTCGGCGACCGGGCGAAAATGGTGCGCTTGCGGGTTGCGATCTGCGCAGCCGCCATGCGCCCCTTCTTTTCCAGGGTCGGAAGGCTGAGCTGGTTGTCGGCCGCCGAGGCCATGCGGATGGCGCCGTCGACCTCGGAATTGTCGATCTCGGCTCCGCGTTGCGCCAGGTCGTACAGGTAGTCCAGCGCGCTGCGCGCCTGTTCGCAGGCGCTCGGCGGTCCCTTGACGGTGACCTGGTTGCCCTTGGAGTGGATGTCGACACCGAGTTTCTGCTCGATCCGCGCCAGGTTTTCATCGAACTGGCCGTAAAGAACACTCGCCAGCCGGTTGTTGTCGAAGGTCAGGACAATATGCGCCATGTCGGAGGCGCCTGCCGGCAGTTGTTCCAGTTCACCGGTTGCGGTCAACACGTACTCCTCATGCGCCAGGGTGCGCCTTCAAACCTTGGTGCCGAACAGGCTGTTCGGACCCGCTTCATTGATTCGCACCCTTATAATGTCGCCGATTTCGCCGTCATTTTCATTACAAATAACCGGCTGCAGCCAGGGTGAGCGTCCGACCCTCTGTCCGGCCTTGCGTCCGGGCTTTTCGATCAGCACATCCATCTCGCGCCCGACCAGCGATGCGGCGAACTTTTCCTGCTGTTCGTTCAACAGCGCCTGCAGGCGCTGCAGGCGCTCGTCCTTGACGGTGGCTTCGACCTGATCGTCGCGTTCGGCGCCCGGCGTTCCGGGTCGCGGGCTGTACTTGAACGAGAACGCCTGGGCATAGGTGACGTCGCGGATGATTTGCAACGTGTCTTCGAAATCGGCGTCGGTCTCGCCCGGGAATCCGACGATGAAATCGCCCGACAAGGCGATGTCCGGCCGCGCCGCGCGGATGCGGTCGACGAGACGGCGATAGTCCTCTGCAGTGTGTTTGCGGTTCATCGCCTTGAGAATCCGGTCGGAACCCGCCTGCACCGGCAAGTGGAGATAGGGCATGAGGATGTCGAGATCCCGGTGCGCGGCAATCAGCGCATCGTCCATGTCGCGCGGGTGGCTTGTGGTATAACGCAGGCGGTCGATGCCCGGGACTTCGGCCAGGCGGAACAACAGCTGGCCAAGACCCCATGCGCCGCCGCCGGGACCCTCGCCGTGCCAGGCGTTGACGTTCTGGCCTAGCAGGGTCACTTCGCGAACGCCAGATTGCGCCAGCCGTTCGGCTTCGGTAACGATCTGGGCAACCGGTCGCGAAACCTCGGCGCCGCGGGTATAGGGCACCACGCAGAAGGTGCAGAACTTGTCGCAACCTTCCTGCACCGTGAGAAAGGCGGTCACGCCGCGGGCGCGGGTCGCGGCCATGTCCGGCTCGGGCAGGTGCTCGAACTTGTCTTCAGCCGGGAAATCGGTTTCCACGTATCTGACGCCGTTGCGCGCGCCGCTGACCGCTTGGGCGATGCGGTGATAGCTCTGCGGGCCAACGACGAGGTCGACGGCGGGCTGCCGGCGGATAATCTCCTCGCCCTCCGCTTGCGCGACGCAGCCGGTCACGCCGATGACGAAATCGCTCCCTTCCGCTATTCGCTCCTCTTTCAGCCGCTTGAGGCGGCCGAGTTCGGAATAGACCTTTTCGGCGGCCTTCTCGCGAATATGGCAGGTGTTCAGCAGGACGAGATCGGCTTCCTCGGCACTGGCGGCGGCGGTGTAGCCTTCGGCGCTCAGCGCGTCGGCCATGCGCTGCGAGTCGTAAACATTCATCTGGCAGCCATAGGTTTTCACGAAAACCTTGCGGGTCGCCGTGCTGTCGCCGCGCGGAGCAGCAGAACCGGGCTTTTGTATCGTTTCTGTGGTCATAACCGGGCTTCTAGTGCCATCTATGCCCAAATGGAAGCGGTTTGATGGCGCGGACGGCCGGCCGCGCCGACGGCGAAGCGGTTACCTGGAAACGATGTCCGCCATGCCGCCACGGACAAGAGCGCCTGTCGGAAACGCCTATTCCGCTCCGCGTTGCGACATCACCGCCATCTGCCTGACCCGCGCCTCCAGTTCGCGGGTTACCGCCTTGCGGTCGCTTTCGGCCGTGAATGCAATCGGTTCGCCGAAGCGCACCTCGACGTCGAGACCGCCCTGGGCGAGCAGCGGAAAGAGGTGGGGCGCGAGATCGGTGTCGCCATACCAGGCAATCCGCGCGCGGCCTCCCCTGCCAAGCGGCAGTCCGTGCCGGCCGACATAGGCGACCGAAACCGGCTGGATCAGCACCGAAACGATGGCCGTTTCCTTCATCGCTATCTGCGCTGCAGCGATCAGGGTGCTCTTGAAGGGAAGCAGGTCGGTGCCGTTTGACGTGGTCCCCTCGGCAAAAAGCACGACCGGCTCGCCGGCGACGAGACGGGCAGACAGGGCACTGGCCTGGTTGCCGGAACTGGCCCGGCGGTCGCGCTCCACGAACACGGTTCCCGCGGCGCGCGCGAGCCCCCCGAGGCCGGGCCAGCCCGCCATGTCCGACTTGGCCACGAAGTTGACCGGCGCGACTGCGCCCAGCACGAGGATATCCGTCCAGGAAACATGGTTGGCAACCAGCATCAGCGGCCGCGCCCGGGTCATGCTGCCGACCACCGTTATTCGCGTCCCGAGAATCCACGCGCAGGTTTTCGCCCAGACCTGCGGCATGATGCGGCCGGCGCGGCTTCCGAACCATCTCACGACCAGGTGAATGACAAGATAGACCAGCGAAAGGACGACGATTGCCGCCAGACCGAAAACAATCCTTGCGCCGTGGATCATCATCGTTCCGGTTTTCGCGAGTGCAAATCGCGCCGCATGAGGTGAGCGTTGCCGCGCCCGCTGCCGGCATTCTCGTAGTAATCCGGGCGCTGGCCGACGATCTTGAAGCCAAGGCGGCGGTAGAGGGCGAGCGCGGCTTCGTTCGTCTCGTCGACCTCGAGGAAAAGCGCCTCGGCCCGCTCGTGATACAGGTGGCGCAGCACCGCATCCATCAACAGGCGGCCGACCCCCAAGCGGCGGTAGCGGCGGGCCACGGCCAATGTCAGGATTTCGCCCTCGTCGGCCGCCACCCGCGCGAGCACGAACCCGACCGGCGCGTGCGCGCCCCTGCCTTCCTCGCGCGCGGTGAAACCGAAGACCGTGTTCTGTTTCATTAGATCGGCGAACTCGCCATCGGTCCATGGCCTGGCGAAATCTTCCTGGTGCAGCGCGGCGAGCGCCCTGCTTTCGTCGTGTTGCAACGGCAGCACCATGAATTGCCGTTTCCTGAAGGATGTCAGTCCGATCGCCATCAACCGTCTCTCCGCGGTAGGGCGAAACCGGCCTGCGGTTTGGCGTCGGGTGCGCGCAGATACAGCGGCCGCGGTGCCGGTCCCGCGCCGGGGTCCCGTGCTCCAAGCCGCGCGACGACATCGATCGGCGGACCGGCTGTTTCGCCGGCGACCGCAAATGCCGCCGCTCCCATCGCGGCCAGATGGGGCGCCGCCGACCCGGTTAGCACGGTCTCAGGTGTTACCTGGCTTGCGGTCGCCGAAAGCGTGGTGACATGCGGCGCGGCGATTTCGTGGCCGGCACTGTCATAGAGCGCGGCGTAAATTTCATCGCGCCGGGCATCGTTGGCGGCCAGCACGGGCCGGCCTGGGTAACGGGCCCGGGCGGCATCGGCCAGCGCCGCAAGGGTCGTCACCGCGACCGCAGGTACAGCGAGCGCCAGCGCCAAGCCACGGGCGGTCGCGACGCCGACGCGAACGCCGGTAAATGATCCGGGCCCGACGGTGACCGCAATGCGGTCGAGATCGTCAAAACCGCTCTTCCCCGCCGCCATGCAGTCCGCGATCACGTCCATCAGCGTTTCAGCATGACCCTTGGACATTTCGCGGACCGCCGCATGCACAGTGTCTTCGTGCGTATCCAGTACGCAAGCGGCGCATTGATCGGCGCAGGTGTCGATGGCGAGCAGTTTCATGGACTTGCGCCTATCCGAAAGCGCTGGAATGAACAAGCGCCACCGTAATATTCGCGCGTATCGGAAATCCGCTGTTGCCGATATGACAAATAGATGTATTGTTATTTTTGCATACAATTTGGGAGGATTTCATGCAAAAACTGGTGACTTTCGCAGCCGTCGCGGCTTTCTCGGTATTTTCGGCCAGCGTCGCGCTGGCTGCGGGCACGATGCACAAGCTCGCGCTGCAGATCAATGACAACGATCCGGCGAAGATGAACCTCGTGCTCAACAATGCCGAGAATGTCCGGGAGCTCTACAAGTCGATGGGCGACGACGTGACGATCGAGATCGTCGCCTACGGACCCGGGCTGAAGATCTATACGGCGGACAGCCCGGTCAAGGAGCGGATCGCGGCGATGTCGCTGGAGGATCCGACCATGCAGTTCTCGGCTTGCGGCAACACGATGCGCAAGATGAGCAAAAAGACGGGCAAGGAAGTCAAGCTGTTATCCGAAGCCAAGGTCGTTCCGGCAGGCGTGGTGCGCCTGATCGAGCTCCAGGAACAGGGCTATTCCTACGTTAAGCCGTAAGACTTGATGACAAGACCGGGCATCCTCAGGGATGCCCGGTCTGTCCCGTGCAGGCTGCTTCATTCGGCATGCCTGCGGTGTCTCCACGACCTTCCCCACCGGTCATCGCGGCGATGCTCGCGGATCTGCTTCCGCTGTTCCGGCGTCAGCGCGGCGTAGAAATCCGAAAGCGGCTGTTCGATCGCGGCCACGATGATGTCGGCTTCGGCCAATTGCTTGCGCGCGATGGCAAGCTGGTCGGGCAGATCCATGTCGCGCTGGGCGTCGATCACCTTCGGGCAGAGCGTTTCCGCCTTCTTCAGCGCGCTCTCCGCCGTATCGGCGAGTTCAGCGAGCCTGGTGCGCTGGGTTGCGTCCAGATCAAGCCAGGTTGCGATTGCGCTCGCGGCAAGCGTCTTGTCGGCCGCGCCAAAGCCCGCGCACCAGTCACGGTCGCCATGGCGCCCGGCGAAGAATGCCGGGACATAGCTTTCTTCGACAGCCGCAGCACGTTGCGATCCCCCGAACCCGAGGATGGCGGCTGCCGACACGATGGCGATACCCGCCACTGCGATGATCGTGTTGTTCATGTGTCCGGTCCTTTCCGTTTGCGTTGCCAACATATTTGACAACTCACTTGTCAAAATATATATGACAACATACTTGTCAATTAACGGAGTCATCACATGAGTGTGAGGATCGCAGAGAGCTTCGACCGGCTGACCCGCGAAATCCGGGCCAGCTTCAATGACCTGGCCAACGCGGCAAACGCATTGCACGGTGCCGACCGGATCACCGCATCGCAGCGTGCCGTTCTGGAATACCTGGTAGAGAAAGGGCCGCACACCGTGCCCGATATCGCCCGCAACAAGAACGTTTCGCGGCAGCATGTGCAGCAACTGACTGACGCGCTGGTTTCGCTCGAACTCGTGGCGTACCGGCCGAATCCTGCCCACAAGCGCTCGCAACTCGCCGCCGCCACCCAGGATGGCGAAGCGGCGTATGCCCGCATCAGGCGACGCGAGGCCGAGACCATCGGCTCTCGTGCCGGCATGCTCGACCCGGGCGAACTCGATGCCGCGGCCGCGACGCTGGCGAAACTGCGCGCCGCGCTCAGGCAGTCGGGGCTAGTCTCATGAGCACGGTTCGCAAACTCATCGTCTCGCAGTTTTCGCGCCCGCACGGCCCGCTCGGCCGC
>JBNLDE010000031.1:0-32890 GCA_050304175.1 Zhengella sp.
AGTTTGCGCACGATGTCGTAGAGCAGGTGGGCCGGCACCGTCGTGGCCCCGCCCTGGTCGACCTGCGCGGCGGTTGCCTCGGTGATTTCGAGGTCGAGATCGGTCGCCTTCATTTCCAGGCTCGCGCCTTCGGCCTTGAGCAGCACGTTCGACAAGATCGGAATGGTGTTGCGCCGTTCGACCACCCGGTGGACGTGGTTGAGTGATTTCAGAAGGTTCGACCGTTCAAGGGTGACACGCATGCGCCCGTTCTCGCTTGGATAGACTGTTCGATCGTCGATGGGTGATCATCGCCGCGCCGGGCAATGAACATGCCCGAGAGTCGTGCAAAAAGACAGGAAAAGCAGGCCAAACGCAAGCCCGCAGCGCCGTCTGGGGCTTCCGGAAAGCCAATTCACGGGGATAACTGCGAAGGCGGGGAAACGTGCCCCCACACGCTTCCCCGCCGGACCGGTCTCCGGCCCTCGCACCCCTCAGGTCCGCCTGGTCCCCGGCCTGCGCCGGATCGGTCTCACGCCTGATCGTTGATCAGCCGTTTGAGCAGCTCGATCTCCTGCGCCAGCGTATTATCATTGCCGGTCAGGCCTTCGATCTTGCGCACCGCGTGTAGCACGGTCGTATGGTCCCGGCCGCCGAACCGGCGGCCGATTTCCGGCAGCGACCGCGGCGTCAGTACCTTGGACAGATACATTGCCACTTGGCGCGGCTTGACGATTGTTCGGGTCCGTCGGTTTGATAGCAGTTCCGTCTTGGAGACATTGTAGTGCCGCGCGACGATGCGCTGGATGTCCTCGATCCGGACCCGTTTCGGTTCGCCAGCCCGATAGATGTGGCCGAGCAGCTCATCGATGCGCTCGAGTGAAAGCTGCGGCTCGAACGACCGGCGGAAAAGAATCTGGTTGAACGCGCCTTCGAGCTCGCGCCCGCTACCGGTCACCGTCTGCGCCACGTGCTCCAGGATGTCGTCGGCAATTTCCAGGGACATGTCCTCTTCCTTCGCCACGGCAAGCCGGCGCTTGAGCATCTCGAGGCGCATGGCGAAATCGGGTTGGCCCATTTCGAGCGACACGCCGCCCTGCAGCCGTGACCGGACCCGCGGCTCGAGCGATTCCAGATCGGAGGCAGGGCGGTCGGCGGCCACCACGACCTGCTTGGCGCTGTCGAGCAGCATGTTGATGAGATGGCAGAATTCGTGCTGGATCGACTTGCCCTGCAGGAACTGCATGTCATCGATCACCAGCAGGTCGATATCGCGGAGCTGTTCCTTGAAGGTCAGCGCGTTGTTGTCACGGATCGCCGTGGCGAAGCGCCACATGAAATACTCGGCGGTCAGGTAGACAACACGCGCCTTTGGATCGCGGTTGAGCGCGCCCGTCGCGATCGCCTGAAGCAGGTGCGTCTTTCCGAGCCCGACCGAGGCATGGATGAACAGCGGATTGAAGCGCACCGCGCCAGTGCCCGATTCCGCGATGGCCCGTGCCGCCGCATAGGCGACGCGGTTGGATGGTCCCTCGATGAAGCTTTCGAACGTGTAGCGCGGATCGAGCGGCGAGCCGGTGACGTTCTGGCGGGCATCGCCGTCCAGATGTTGCTTCTGACCGGGACGGTCGGCGGTACGCGACGGCATGGCAACGGATGTCAGGTGAGCGGCCGGTTGTACGCCCGGAGCCTTGCGGGCCGGCTTGGCGCTTGCCGCGGCGGCTGCCGCCGGGCGGATACAGCGCGTGGCGCTGCGGACAAGCAGTTCGACGCGCAGCACGCCCGGCATTTCCTTGCTCCAGAGTTCGTTGAGCAGGTCAATATAGTGCCCGTTGATCCATGAACGCAGGAAGGCGGTGGGGACCGAAAGGCGCACAACCGATTTCGAAGCCTCAACCAGTTTCATCCGGGCAAACCAGCTCGAATAGACGTCGGTTCCCAGACGCGCTTTCAATTGCGCATCGATCCGCTCGAAAATCTTGGCCGGGTCTCCCGATGCTTGTTTCATTGTCCGCTCTCCAAGCGCCGCCGCCGGAAAGAAGGTTTTTTGCCCCGTTGCCGCATCAGTCCCGCCATGCATGATTTTGCCAACCTTTCGTTTTGAACGCGCCGCCTGGAATGCATCGGCCCGTTCCCCCGTTCAGAAATTAGCGGTTGCCCGCGTTTAGAAGCCAAAACTTCCCCTCGCCGGAACATCGCTGTTCCAGCCAAAAAAGCAGCAATTGCTCACTTACCCCCGATAGCCATGGTGCCTGCCCCACCGGCCCGGAAAAATGAGCGGGCGCGCACGCGCCCGATCCGGACCAGAACACCTGCCGCATGAACTCGAAATGAGTTCCCGCGGCACGCGGCAACATGTACAATGGACGACTTGAACCGGCCGCCGTTCGGGCAAAAAAACTCCCGTGCCCGGAATCACTCCGTGCCAGAAAGCCCCTGCCTTTTCCGGGTTTCGTTCGGCTGATTTAGCCGCCCTTTGATGTCTGGAAGAATACAAAAATCTGTGGGCAAAGGGCAAGACCGCCGGTTACGATATCTTAACCAGATTCGACCTCGGACCGGTTGCGAATCGCCTCCGCGCCAGGCGCCGATTTTAATAAGCCTTTTGGATTCAAACCCTTTTGGGGCCGGTGGGAATTTGGTCCTTCGGGACAAAAAAAAATAAAACAATTAGCTTGACACCGGGTTGGGCACCGCCGCGCCTGTGTGACATGAAGAGTTTGTGGAAAACCTTTGGTAACTTATTGAAATTTAAAGGAAAAAAATGACATTAGAAAAACACAAAATATTCTTATGTGACAACTTGTTGCAACCGGTTCCGGCCTGCGCCGGCAAACAAACATGGCGTGGTTCCGGCGCCTCAGCGGCAAGTTATTGAAGCCAAATAAAAAAGCCCGGCGCGCATACGCCAGGCCTCTCTATCGGTTTGCCGTCGAACGCTGAAGATCAGGCCAGTGCCTTGATCCGGTTCGCCAGACGCGACACTTTCCGCGACGCCGTGTTCTTATGCACGACGCCCTTGGAGGCGGCGCGCATCAACTCCGGCTCGACGGCTTTGAACGCAGCGGTGGCCGCAGCCTTGTCGCCGGAGTTCAGCGCTTCCTCGACTTTACGCACATAAGTGCGCACACGCGAACGGCGCGCCTTGTTGACTTCGGTACGGCGCGCGATCTTGCGCGTTGCCTTCTTGGCCGACGTCGTATTGGCCATGCTGTCTCTCTTTTCTCTAGGCTAGTCTGCTTCCGGCCATCGGTTGCGCCTCCGGCCAGAAGGCATGAAACAATTGGGCGGCCGCTGGGCCGCCACAAGTGACGGGGCTTATAGTGTAGCTTTTCGGGTGCGTCAACGGTTTGTGAGCGCTCCGCATCGATTTTACCGCACTGTGCCGCGCCGGTGGCTCAACCGTTCTTGAAATTGGGCGAACGCTTTTCCAGGAACGCCGCCATTCCTTCTTTCTGGTCTTCCAGCGCAAAGGTCGAGTGAAACAGGCGCCGTTCGTGGAGGAGCCCCTCGGCCAGTGTGGTTTCGTAGGACCGATTGACTGCTTCCTTGACCATCATGACCACCGGCTGTGAATAGGAGGCGATCTTGTCTGCCGCCTTCAGGGCTTCGTCGATGAGCTTGTCGGCGGCAACAACCCGGCTGACGAGGCCGCAGCGCTCGGCTTCCTCGGCATCCATCATCCGCCCGGTCAGGCACAGGTCCATCGCCTTGGCCTTGCCGACGGAACGCGCGAGCCGTTGCGAGCCGCCCATGCCGGGAATGACACCGAGCGTGATTTCCGGCTGGCCGAATTTCGCGGTATCCGCGGCAATGACGAAATCGCACAGCATAGCCAGCTCGCAGCCGCCGCCCAGCGCATAGCCGGCCACAGCGGCGATGATCGGTTTGCGCGTGCGCGTCGCCGCGTCCCAGCCGGCGAACAGGTCCATCGAATAGGTGTCGGTGTAATTGAGCGGCTGCATCTGCTTGATGTCGGCGCCAGCCGCAAATGCCTTCTCCGAGCCGGTGATCACGATCGCCCCAATCTTCGCGTCCTGGTCGAAACCGGCGAGCGCGTCGCAGACGTCGGCCATCACCGTCAGGTTTAGCGCGTTGAGCGCTTTCGGACGGTTGATCGTGATGAGGCCGACCTTGCCTCGTGTCTCGGTGAGAATTGTCTCGTAACCCATCAAGCTGTCCTCCTGGATGTCGGTCGGGCACATGATGCACGGCCCCGATTTCCGCGTTTTGTAGTCAGCGCTGGCACGCCGGGCAATAGAAAGTCGATCGCCCCGCCTGGATGATCCGTCGCACGCCGCCGCTGCAACCGACCTTGGCGCAGGGCTCGCCCTCGCGGTCGTACACCGCGAAGGTGTGTTGAAAATAGCCCAGCGATCCGTCCGCGTGCTTGTAGTCGCGCAACGAGGAGCCGCCTGCGGCGATCGCGTCTGCGATCACCGAGCGGATGGCCGTGGCCAGCCGCTCGCTTCGCACGGTCGCCTTGCCCCCTGCGCCGGCAATCGAGCCGGCGGTGCGCTCCGGCGACAGGCCGGCGCGCCACAACGCCTCGCAAACATAGATATTGCCCAGTCCCGCGATCAGCCGCTGGTCGAGAAGCGCGGCCTTGAGGCTGGTCTTGCGGCCCTGCAACAATTCGGCGAGCACGGCGCCGTCGAGGGCGTTGCCTGTCGGCTCGACGCCGAGGCCGGCCAGGCGCGGATGGGCTTCCAGCTCCGCGCTGTCGCAAAACAGCATGAAGCCGAACCGGCGCGGATCGTTGAACACGACCCGCGCCACGGGCAAGCCGTCGCGTTCGAGATGAAACACCGCGTGGTCATGGCGTCCGTCGCCGGACCGCGCGTGATGGAACTTGCCGGGAACGGTCGCGTCGTCCGGCGTCTCGATCCTGAACGATCCGGACATGCCGAGGTGGCTGATCAGCACCAGGCCGTCATCGAGGTGGATCAGCAGGTATTTCGCCCGTCGCGCCAGCGCCACGACCGTGCGGTCTTTCAGACGCTGCGCAAATCCCGCCGGAAAGGGAAAGCGCAGGTCGGGTCGACGTTGTTCCGCCTTCGCGATCCTGGCTCCCTCCATGACCGGCGCCAGGCCGAGCCGGACGGTTTCGACTTCGGGCAATTCAGGCATTGGCGGGCCTCGATCTGGCCATGAAGCGTTCAGGCGGAGAGCGTTGACAGGAAGGACGTCCCGTGCGGGCCGGGATCTATCGCCAGATGCTCGGCGACCGTGGCGCCAATGTCCGAAAATGTCGGGCGCAGGCCGATGGACCCGCCTTTCAGTCCGGGGCCGGTACCGGCAATCGGAATCCGCTCGCGGGTATGGTCCGTTCCCCGCCATGTCGGGTCGTTGCCGTGATCGGCGGTCAGGATCAGCAGGTCGCCCGACTGCAGCAGCGCCAGGGCCTCGGGCATCCTGCGGTCGAAGGCTTCCAGCGCCGCGGCGTAACCGGGAACGTCGCGGCGATGACCGTATTCGGAATCGAAATCGACGAAATTGACGAATACGAAATCACCGCCGCCGGCTTCCCTGATCGCGTCGAGGGCAGCGTCGAACATCGCCATGTTGCCGTTTGCCTTGCGCGTGTCGCTGACGCCGCGATTGGCAAAAATATCAGCGATCTTGCCGACTGCGAACGTCTTGCGGCCGGCGGCGACAACCCGGTCCATAAGTGTCGGTTCGGGGGGCGGAACGGCGTAATCGTGGCGGTTGCCGGTACGCTTGAATTCGCCCGGTTTCTCGCCGACGAAGGGGCGCGCGATCACTCGCCCGATGTTCCATGCATCGGCATGGCGTCGCGCGATCCCGCACAGGTCGTAGAGCCGGTCGAGTCCGAAATGCTGTTCATGTGCGGCGATCTGCATCACAGAATCGGCGGAGGTGTAGAAAATCGGTTTGCCGCTTGCGATGTGCTCCAGGCCGTAATCCTCGATCACCTCGGTGCCCGAATAATGCCGGTTGCACAGGATCCCGGGAAGCTTGGCCTCGGCAATGATCGGATCGACCAGCTCATGCGGCATGGCCGGATCGGTGTCGGGAAAATAGCCCCAGTCGAATGTCACCGGGACCCCCGAGATTTCCCAATGGCCAGAAGGCGTATCCTTGCCGCTCGAAATCTCCTGGGCGGCGCCGAAAAAGCCCCTGGCGTCGCCCTCCAGGCCTGCCGGCACCGTTCCTGACGCTGTTTCGGCTGCGCGCCCGAATCCAAGCGCGACCAGATTCGGGAGCTTCAGCGGGCCGGAGCGCAGGCCGTCCTTGTCGCCACGCCCCGAAGCACAGGCGGCTGCAATGTGGCCCACGGTGTTCGAGCCCTCGTCGCCGAATTTCGCGGCGTCGGCGGCTCCGCCCACGCCGACGGAATCGAGGACAAAAATGATTGCACGCTTCATGGCTCTCGGTCACCTTTCCAGACGGACATTGATAAGGAGGGCAATTGCCATTGGCAATTCGGAAACCATATCGGAGGAGACTGCGGCGATCTGACGAGCGAGGACGGCGATGCCTATCCTGAAATGGCGACATGCGATACCGGCGGCGGTTCTGGCCTTTACGCTGGCCGCGTCCCCGCCCGCCCGCGCGGGATGGCGCGAAGACATCGGCACGTTTCGCATTGGCCTCGTCACGCCTGGCGGCAGTCCGGTCGTTCAGGGCGCCGAACTGATGAAGCAGGCGTATTCGGATGCGCTCGGCATGCCCGTCGAAATCTTCGTCGCCCGCGATCTTGCCGCGCTGATCGATGCCCACGCGTCGAAACGGATCGACTATGCGGCCTTCTCGTCGATTGCCTATGCCACGGCGCACAAGCTGTGCGACTGCGTGGTTCCGCTGGTGTCGCCGACCGCGCTGTCCGGCGCCACGGGCATCCGGATGGTCCTGCTCAGGCGCAAATGGGTCGAAGGCGCCGGACAAATGGTTGTCGCCGTCCCGCCGCAAAGCGCCTTTCTGCCCAGCCATATGGCCGGGATCGCGCGCAGGGATGTACCCGCGGACATGCAGTTCACGACACGGACCGCCGGTTCGATGGAAGAGGCCGAGGCGCTTTTTACCGACGGCAAGGTCGACGGGCTTCTCGGCTGGGTCGAGGAAGGTGGCGACGGCGCGCCGGGCGGAACGATCGCCAGGTTGGCCAGGCGGGGAGTGCTGGACACAGAATACGAAGTCGCCTGGCGGTCCGACCCGTTACGGTTCGGGCCGCATGCGGTCCGCCGCGACCTGGCGCCGGAAGCGGTACAATTGCTGCGGAGCTGGCTGCTCGAGTTGAAGCAGACCAAGCCTGATGTGTTCGAGGTGCTGTCACCGCAACTGACGGGCGGTTTCGTCTCCGCGGCTGCCAACGATTATGTGTTTGCCGACGAGATCGTTGCGTCCGTCGCGCCGGATCAGGCCGGCGGCCAGTAACGGCATTTCATAACAAAGCCCGCTGACGGATGCAGCGGGCTGGGTCTCGATGGCTTTGGCGACCGTTTAGCAGTCGCTGCAGGGAATGCTCGTGCTCATGCGCGGCCGCAGGTGATAGGTCTCGCTCATGTTGATATTCGTGAACATGCCGCGCAGGCCGCTGTTCTGCTGGGATGTATCCGACCAGGCGATGACCGGCTTGTAGTCGAGCACAGTTTCCACCCGCACCAGGAAGGTGTCGGCTATCAGCAGCTTGTCGGGAACGGTGTCGGTGATGTCCGTGTCCGCGACCAGGTATCCGGACGTGTTCGTGCCGACCGCCTTGCGGGACCACGACACCAGCGCGCGGGGATTTGCCTCGTCGTTGCTGATCTGGATCGCGGTAATGCGGATTTCCGGCTGCGAGCGGTTGTAGGGCTGCATCGTGCTCTCGCCGATCCGCATGATTGCATCGACCTCGGATTTCGTGATCGTCTGGTTCTGCGTCACGAGGTCGGCCACGATGCTCGCCGTGCGCCCGACCTTCTTGTTGGCCTCGATGCCGAGCCCGATCTCCATGGTGACGAAATACATCGTCAGCAGGACCGGCGCGATGAAGGCGAACTCGATGGCGGCAACCCCGCGGTGATCGCGGTGGAACTGCCTTATGGCGTTCGTGATGGCGTACAATTTTTGTAGCGATCCAAACATTATTCTACCCCCGAGCGAATGCGTGGCTCTGCTTTCGCTAGTCATTGAACGGCTCGTTGCGCCAGGTCGTGGTCGTGAACAGAAGCGTCTTACCGTCGGGCAAGTTCGACATTGCCGACCGCATCATGTCGGTCATCACCGGCCACCGGTAGAAAACGCGCAGCATGTTGATGGTCAGGGAACCGCCCGGCGTGACGTCGAAATCGGACGTGTCGACATCGTGGTCGGAGGTGAATTTGATACGCACTTTCGAGGCGGCGTCGTAGGTCGCGAATTCGCGAAGGTCGACCGCCAGGCCCGGACAATCGTTGGCGACGATGATCTTGAGGCTATCGCAGATCTTGGCCTTGACCGTGGTTTCGTTGAGATCGGCTGCCTTCAACTGGCCGGTGCGGATCTGGCGGGCCAGATTGTCGCTCGCATTCGCCATGAGTTCCTGGGCTGCGAAAGAAACGCAGCTCTCCAGGATTGCGAAGACCAGGAAGGAAAACGGCAGCGCCAGGGCTGAGAACTCGATCGCAGTGCTGCCCTTGCGGTTGGAAAAGAAACGCCTGACAGCCCCGCGGATCCTTCTGCGGCCGCTGGTCCCGTTTTTGTCTTTGCCTTGAGCGGTTTCAACCATGTCCAATCCCCTGCCATACCGTCTGGCACAGGATCGACCCTAGGCTATTCAGGTTGAAATCCCGTTTTGTGGATGTTGAGAGTTTTATGCGCCGGGGTAACCGCGCGCTAACCATCGGGAGCCGGTGTCGGCAGCGCGGAACGGGCGGTTTCGAGCGGATGTCAGTTCGACGAGGTGGAGGCGTCTGAAGCCTGTGCGGCGTCGTTCTTGAACTCGGCTTCGCAGTAGGGCACGCACGATAAGGTCTGAACCTCGGACCTGCG
Organism: Zhengella sp.; assembly: GCA_050304175.1. Classification (GTDB taxonomy): domain Bacteria; phylum Pseudomonadota; class Alphaproteobacteria; order Rhizobiales; family Rhizobiaceae; genus JAIOIW01. The sequence goes on from JBNLDE010000031.1 coordinate 8,953, forward strand.
GTAAATCCGGACCGACGCAACGTGCGACCGCCGGACATAGATCATTTCGTCGACGACCGGGTTGTCATCGGAATCCAGCACCACGAGGTTGGTCACGCCAAATCCCTTGCCGGTAATCACCAGCGTGTTGGAATCCTTGACCGCGACATCCGCGATGCCGGGCTCTCCGACAATGACGGTGTTCGCCGGTCGGGCTAGGCGCACGATCTTGGCCTGGTTCATCCGAACCTCGATGCCCTTGTCGGCGGCGGAGGCCGGGAGAATCCCGAGCAGGGTCCCTGCAGCGGCAAAAAGTATGGCAGCCCTGATAGTCGAATGGCGCATCGAGGTTCTCCGGAAAACACAACCGTATGCGGGTAAAATGGATTGCAATGGTAAACCGCGCGTTAAACCAGCGGCGTTGTTGCGCTGGCGCGATGGCGGACCGTGGCTCCGTCCGCCGGTCAAGAGGGCCTTCCCGACGCTTTATATTAATAGGGGCGGGCCAGAACGGCGATTGCGATCATTTGGACACATTCTTTAGCGGGGCGTTTACCAAGTGGCGCGTTGCCGCGTTTTAGGGATTTGCTAAGGGTGTTTGGTAACCTGACCGAAAGAGCCTCCAAGTAGATTTGCCACATCCGATCGACGCAGGAAAAAAGATGTTGACGGAAGTGCTGTAACAAATGGAGTAAGGAGCTCTCAAATGTCGAAAATGATTGCACGTTTTGTGAAAGACGAATCCGGCGCGACCGCCATCGAGTATGGCCTGATCGCTGCCCTCATCGCCATCGCCATCATCACCGGTGCCTCGTCTATCGGTTCGAGCCTGGCGACGAAGTTCTCGGAAATCGCGAGCTCGATCGACAACGCCTCCTAAGAGGTACGCCGGTTTTCCGGTATGCGAACGAGGCCGCTCCCCGGAGCGGCCTTTTTCTTTCACCAAAGATTAAGGCCGCGCCTGTAGTTTTGGCATCGAAGCTGCCCGATGGGACGTGTCATGACCGAAGCCGCCATTCTCGTCATTTTTCCTTTTTGCATGGCGTTCTCGATCGTCTCCGACACATTGTCGATGACGATCGCAAACCGCGTTTCCCTGTTGCTCATTGCAACCTTCGCCGTGCTCGCTCCGGTTACCGGCATGCCCTGGGAGACCTATGGCATGCATTTCGCCGCGGCGATGCTGGTGCTGGCGGTAACCTTCACGCTGTTTTCGATCGGCGCCATGGGCGGCGGCGACGCCAAGCTGATGGCCTCGACCGCCTTGTGGATCGGGTTTGACCTGAACCTGCTGACCTATCTCGTCTATGCGGCGATGATCGGCGGCGCATTGACTTTCTCCATCCTGGTATTCCGCAAATCGCCGATTGCCGTCTATGCCGGCCAGGTTGCTTTCCTGCGCCGGATCGCCGATCCGGCCGAAGGCGTGCCCTACGGGATCGCCCTCGGGGCCGCCGCCCTGATCATCTTTCCGCAAACGCCGCTTTGCGTGTGGGCGCTCGGGCGCCTGGCCCTTCTTTGATCCAGGAAGTCCGACGGAGGCCGTGTCCGGCGCGCGCCGTGTTCGCGCCCGCATTCGGCCGCGTCCGGTAAACAATTGTTAATCATAATTCTAAGCAAGGCATTAACTATAATTTGACGATTGGTGCCGCATCTTGCTCGCGAGTGATGTGAATCCCGCGCGTGAGGTTGGGGTATATGAAAACGTCTCAGATAATCGTTCTGGGTGTCGCGGTAGCCGCCGCGGGCGGCGCCGGTTTGATCGCCAAGAACATGGCGTCGAAACCGAAGCCGACCCCGGTCGTTGTCCAGACAAAACCTGAAAAGCCGGCCATTGCGCTTCGGGAAGTCCTTGTCGTGTCGGACAATGTGCCGATGGGCGCGCCGCTGGAACGCGACATCATGAAATGGCAGGCTTGGCCCAAGGACTCTATGAACGAGCAGTTCATCGACCGCGAAACGGAACCGGACGCCATCGACAAGCTCGACGGCGTCGTCACGCGGGCGGCGATTTCGCAGGGCGAACCGGTGCGCAAGAGCCGCCTGATCGGATTTGGCCGGAGCTTCCTTTCCTCTGTTCTGCCTGCAGGCATGCGCGCGGTCGCAACGCAGATTTCCGTCGACACCTCCGCCGGCGGCTTCATCCTTCCCAATGACTACGTCGACGTCATCATGACCCGGCGTTCCAACGATGCCGCCGCCACCGGCGGGTTCATCACCGAAACGATTTTGAGCAATATCCGGGTGCTCGCCATCGACCAGACGATCCAGGAGGATCCCGACGGCCGCAAGGTCAAGGTCGGAAACACCGCGACGCTCGAGCTCACGCCGAAACAGGCCAAGATCATCACGGTCGCCCAGCAGATGGCCGACCGTCTCACACTCGCTTTGCGGTCTGTAAAGGACATCCAGGAAGCGAGCCAGCCCGGTGCCGATTACCTCGTGTCCGATGGTGACGGCAGTCACGGTACCGTCCGGGTCATCAAGGCCGGAAAAATCACCGAAGAGGCAGCCAAGTAATGAACCGGTTTGTCAAAGTTGTCGCGTCCGACGCAAAGGCATCCGCACCGCGGTTCGCCGGAAAGTCGGGCATTGTCATCGCGATTTCCCTCGCGCTGTGCGGAACGGCCCTTTCGCCCATGCTGGGCGCCGGCAGCGCCCTGGCCGGGAGTACACGGGTCACGACGTCTAAATCCAACCAGGCGATCAAGCTCGGTCTCAACAAGTCGATCGTAATCGACCTTCCCGAGGATGCCTACGATATCCTCGTGGCCAATCCCGAAGTGGCCGACGCGGTCACGCGCACCGCGCGGCGCATCTATCTCTTCGGCAAGCAGGTAGGCGACACCAACATCTTCGTTTTCGGCGCCGACGGCCGCCAGATCGCATCGCTCGATCTGCATGTGGAGCGCGATGTCGCGGGCCTGCAGCAGTATCTTAAGCGCTTCCTGCCGACAGCCGACATCTCGGTCGAACTGATCAATGACAACGTAGTGCTCACCGGCACGGTCGAGACGCCGCTCGATGCCCAGCGCGCTGTGCAGCTGGCGACGATCTTCGTGACCGGTGGTGAAGCCACGACCGGCCAGTATTCCACGACCGCCTCGGGTGGAGACGCCGGCTCCGGCGTCGCGATTTCCAACCCGGACAGCAAGCGGCAGACCTCGAAGATCGTCAACCTGCTCAAGATCTCCGGCGAGGACCAGGTCACTCTCAAGGTGACGGTTGCCGAAGTGACCCGCTCGGTCATGAAGCAGCTCGGTGTGAGAACCCTCATGTCGGGGAAGACAGGCGACGGCATCAGCTTCTCGGCGGTCGGTTACGGCGTCGATGCGCTCGGCAAGAATCTGGCCGATTACACCAACACGCTGTCGGCGGGGATCGGCCCGGCCACCCTGTCTTCCTACCTAAACGCGATGGAGCAGACCGGCGTCATGAAAACGCTGGCCGAACCGACTCTGACCGCGGTTTCGGGCGAGAAGGCGACGTTCCGTGTGGGTGGCGAGTTCAACTACGTCACGGCAATCAACACCGACGACAAGAACCAGAAGACCTACACCGTCGACAAGATCGAATACGGCATCGGGCTCGAGTTCCAGCCCGTGGTGCTTTCGCCGGGGCGGATCAGCCTCAAGGTGCGCACCGTGGTGTCCGAGCCGACGACCGAAGGCTCGGTCTCGCTGGGGTCCGAGAACCTTGTTTCGATCCGCAAGCGCCTCGCCGATACCACGGTCGAACTGCCGAGCGGCGGCTCGATGATGATCGCCGGACTGGTCCGCGACGATGTGCGTCAGTCGGTCAGCGGCATGCCCGGGCTTCTCAAGGTTCCGGTCCTCGGCACGCTTTTCAGGAGCCGGCGCTTCGAACGCAATGAGACCGAACTGGTCATCATCGTTACGCCGTTCCTTACGCGTCCGGTCGCCCGTAACGAACTTGCGAAGCCGGATGACAACTTCAATCCGGCAAGCGATGCGGCCGGCATGTTTCTGGGTCGGGTGAACCGCGTCTACGGCACGATGAAAACCGACCTGCCGAACGGCCGGTACCATGGCGCGGTCGGGTTCATTTTCAAGTAATCGGGGATTGGGTGACATGTACAAGGTCAAGCACAGAATCAAGGCCGAGGCCCGTGCGGGCCGGGCCGTGAAGAGAACCGCTCCGGTCGCGGTTCTGCTGGCTTCGGTGTTGATGTCCGGGTGTGCGGCCATGCAACGCGACCACGTGGTCGTCGGTTCGGTGCCGACCGATTACCGGACCAACCATCCGATCGCCATTGGCGAGCGCGAGACGGCCTATGACATTCCCGTCGCGTCCAACGCCACGGGTCTCATGCGCGATCAGGCCGGTTCGGTGCGTGCGTTCCTCGCCCGCTACGACGCCCGGTCGAACAGCCCCGTGAAGATCATCGTTCCGAGCGGGTCGCCGAATTCGATCGCCGCCGAGCGGGTGGCGGGCGATATCGTTCACCTGATGATCAAGCAGGGCATCCCGGCAAACCGCATCACCACGTTCAAATACCAGGCTTCCTCCGATGCCGAGACGGCGCCGTTGCGCGTCAGCTACATCCGCCTGCGTGCCTCGGTCGACAAGTGCGGCCGCTGGCCGGAGGATCTCACGGAATCGTCCGAGAACCGGCACTGGACGAATTTCGGTTGTTCCTACCAGAACAATCTGGCGGCGCAGATCGACAATCCGGCTGATCTTCTGGGACCGCGCGAACGCGGCGACATCGATGGTACGCGGCGTTCGAAGGTAATCGACACCTACGAAAGCACCGACACCGTCTGGTCGACGGAAACTACATATTAAGCCGGCCGCGGAGACCGAATGATGAGTAACTTGGCCTACGACGACAATCAGGAACAGGGTCACGCGATGTCCGATCGCGATGTGGCCGCTTTGCAGTCCGCGCGGCCGATACCCCGGATTTCCATCCAGGCATTTTGTGAGTCCGAAGGCGTTACGAAACCTATCGAGCGCGCCGCGGAAGACCGGCGCATGGCGCGTGCCCATGTCAAGGTCATGATGGGCGGCATCGATGCCGCCGTCGAATTCTACCAGACATCGCCGACGCCCAACCTGATCATCGTGGAATCGCTCCGCGAACCGGGTGACCTGCTGGAATCGCTCGAAGGCCTGGCCGAAGTGTGCGATCCGAGCACGAAGGTCGTCATCATCGGCCATTACAACGACGTCGCCCTCTATCGCGAGTTGATCAAGTCCGGCATTTCCGAATACATCGTTGCGCCGATATCGCTCGCCGACATCATCGCGGTCGCGACGTCGATCTTCGTCGATCCCGATGCCGAGCCGCTGGGCAAGACAATCGCCTTTGTCGGGGCCAAGGGCGGCGTCGGTTCCTCGAGCATCGCGCACAATGTCTCGTGGGCGATGTCGACGCTGTTTTCGTCCGAGGTCGTCATCGCCGACATGGACCTGGCCTTTGGCACAGCCAATATCGACTTCGATCAGGATCCTGCGCAGGGAATCGCCGAAGCCGTCTTTTCGCCCGAACGGATCGACGAGGTCTATCTCGACCGCCTGCTGGCACGGTGTTCGGAACATCTGTCGATGCTGGCCGCGCCGTCCACGCTCGATCGGGTCTACGATCTCCAGGAGGACGCGTTTCAGCAGATCGTCGATACCGTTCAGCGCACCGCGCCGCTGGTTGTTCTCGATGTCCCGCACATCTGGAACGCCTGGACGCGCGACACCCTGATCCAGGCCGACGAGATCGTCATCACCGCGACGCCGGAACTTGCCAATCTGCGCAACACAAAGAACCTTGTGGATACGCTCAAGCGCGCACGCCCCAACGACCGTCCGCCGCGGCTTATCCTCAATCAGGTTGGAATGCCCAAGCGTCCGGAGATTGACCCGTCCGATTTCTCCGATCCGCTCGATCTGGATCCGATCGCCGTCATCCCGTTCGATCCGCAGCTTTTCGGATCCGCATCCAATAACGGGCAGATGATTAGCGAGATGGATTCCAAGCATCTGATTTCACAAAAAATAAACGAAATCGCTCACATTTTGACCGGCAGGCTGGAAGTCAAGAAACGGCCACCCAAGGGCATCGGCGGCATCTTCTCCAAATTGGGTGGAATGAAGAAGAAGTAGCGGGTTTGAGGCGAGTGGGGATCGAGGTTTAAGATGTTTGGAAAGCGAAGCAGCGAGGGCGGAAGCCGCGGCGTTCCCGAGTTTCGGGCGCCGCAGGCGGAGCAGGTCGCCGAGCAGGCGCCGCCAGCCGGCGCGAGCCCGGCCGAAACGGCCGCGCCCAAGCCTGCGTCTCCCGCCGCGAAAAGCCGTCCGGCACCGCCGCCGCCGCCCGAGCGCAAGCAGCGCGAGCGCAGTGATTCCTACTACGACACGAAAAGCCAGGTCTTCTCCGCGCTCATCGACACGATCGACCTTTCCCAGCTTGCCAAGCTCGAGCCCGATGCAGCGCGCGAGGAAATTCGCGACATCGTCAACGACATCATCGCGATCAAGAATTTTGCAATGTCGATTTCCGAGCAGGAAGAACTGCTCGAGGATATCTGTAACGACGTCCTGGGTTATGGGCCGCTAGAACCGCTGCTGGCGCGCGATGACATCGCCGACATCATGGTCAATGGTTCCCGCGATGTGTTCATCGAGGTCAACGGCAAGACCGAGCGGACCAGCGTTCGTTTCCGCGACAACCAGCAACTGCTCAATATCTGTCAGCGCATCGTCAGCCAGGTCGGCCGCCGCGTCGACGAATCGAGCCCGATATGCGACGCGCGTCTTGCCGACGGCTCACGCGTCAACGTCATCGCGCCGCCGCTGGCAATCGATGGCACGGCGCTTACCATCCGCAAGTTCAAGAAAGACAAACTGACCCTCGATCAGCTCGTCAAGTACGGTTCGATTTCCCCCGCCGGTGCCGATATTCTCAAGATTATCGGCCGCGTGCGCTGCAACGTCATCATTTCGGGCGGCACCGGTTCCGGCAAGACGACGCTGCTGAATTGCCTGACGCATTACATCGACCGCGACGAGCGCGTGATCACCTGCGAGGATTCCGCGGAACTGCAGCTCCAGCAGCCGCATGTCGTCCGCCTTGAGACGCGCCCGCCGAACCTCGAGGGCGAAGGCACGGTCACGATGACCGACCTCGTCAAGAACTGCCTGCGCATGCGTCCGGAACGGATCATCGTCGGCGAGGTTCGCGGCCCCGAGGTCTTCGACTTGCTGCAGGCGATGAACACCGGCCATGACGGCTCGATGGGAACGATCCACGCCAACACGCCACGCGAGTGCTTGAACCGCATGGAATCGATGATCGCCATGGGGGGCTTTTCGCTGCCGCAACGCACGGTGCGCGAAATCATCGTCGGTTCCGTAGACGTCATCATCCAGGCGGCGCGCCTGCGCGACGGCTCGCGCCGCATCACCCACATCACCGAGGTGATCGGCATGGAAGGCGACACCATCACGACGCAGGACGTGATGAACTACGACATCAAGGGCGAAGACGCGCAGGGCAAGATCATCGGCTCGCATGTCTCTGCCGGCATTGGCCGCCCCCATTTCTGGGAGCGCGCGCGGTACTTTGGCGAAGACGCCCGTCTGGCGGCGGCGCTGCAAGCGCTGGAAGAAGAGGGCGTCGCGCTTTGAAACCTTGCCGGACAAGGAGTTGATGGACCATGTTTGGAATAGACATGACCGTCCTCGCGATCATCGCGCTCGCCGGCGTCAGCGCCGGCGCTGTCGCATACGCGTTCCTGTTCAAGCGCATCGAGACCGAAAAGACCGCCGGGCGCCGCCTTGACAGCATCAAGAAGGCGGAAACCGACCGCTCGGTGGTCCGCGCTGCGCGCGACCGTAACCAGGAAGCCGCCCGGCGCAAGAAGACGATCCAGGATTCGCTGAAGGAGCTCGAGCAGCGCCAGAAGGATGGTTACAACGCCAACAAGAAGCCGCCGTTGAAGGTGCAGCTTCGCCAGGCGGGATTGGAAGTTACCCCGCAGCGTTTCTACATCTACTCCGCGATCGCCGGCGCAGTCATCGCGGTCCTGCTTGTTTTCCTGGGCGTTCCCATGCCGCTCCTGGTTGCGCCTGCCGCATTTGTGGCGGCCTCGTTTGGCTTGCCGCGTTGGGTTGTATCATACATCCGCGCGCGCCGCGTGAAAGCGTTTCTCAACGAGTTCCCCAACGCCCTCGACGTCCTTGTGCGCGCCGTGAAATCAGGCCTGCCGCTCAATGACGGGATTCGCCTGGTCGCCTCGGAGGCCCAGGAGCCTGTGCGCAGGGAATTCAAGCGGATCGTCGAAAGCCAGCAGCTTGGAATGTCCATTCCGGAAGCCGCGCTGCGCATGCCCGAAACCATACCGTGCTCCGAAGCGGCCTTCTTCGGCATCGTCATCCAGATCCAGCAGCAGGCCGGCGGCAACCTGTCCGAAGCGCTCGGCAACCTTTCGCGGGTGCTGCGCGACCGTAAGAAGATGAAGGCCAAGATCGTAGCGCTGTCGATGGAAGCCAAGGCGTCGGCGGTCGTGATCGGCTCGTTGCCGTTTGTCGTTGCTTTCCTCGTCTATCTGTCGAGCCCGACCTACATCATGCCCTTGTTCACCACCAGCGCCGGGCACATGATCCTCGCATTTGCCGGACTGTGGATGTCGATGGGCATCTTTGTGATGAAAAAAATGATGAACTTTGAAGTTTAGGCGGTCGGACCGTGGTTGAAATTGTCATCAATAGCCTTTTGGAACCATCGTTCCTGATCGCGATGCTCGTCGCGGTGGCGGTTTTTGCGACAATTTTCACCGTGGCACCGTCCCTTGGCGGCGATCCGCTGAAGCACCGCATGAACTCGGTGGCGCTGGAGCGCGACGAGCTGCGCGCCAAGCAGCGCGCCAAGCTGGCCGCCGACAACGAACGCAAGCGCACGAGCTTGCGTGAGGCCGACGCCGGCGGTATGAGCGCCATTGTCAACCGTCTCGACCTGAAGAAGGCGCTGGCCGACGAAGCCACGGTGGCTAAGCTGCGCATGGCCGGTTTCAGGGGGCAGAACCCGCTCACCCGGTTCCTGTTCTTCCGCCTGGTCCTGCCGATCGTCGGCTTCGCGGCCACCGGCGCCTATATCTACCTGTTCGGCGCCTTTGCCCAGCAGCCGCCCTTCATCAAGCTGTTCATCTGCATCATTGGCGCCTATGCGGGCTTCTATGCCCCGATCCTCTACGTCAACAACCTCGCCTCCAAGCGCAAGGCGTCGATTACCAAGGCTTGGCCCGATGCGCTCGACCTGTTGCTGATCTGCGTCGAGTCCGGCATGTCGGTTGAAGCCGCCTTCCAGCGCGTTGCGCGTGAGATCGGCACCCAGTCGGTCGATCTGGCCGAGGAGTTCGTCCTGACCAATGCCGAGCTGTCCTTCCTGCAGGAACGCCGCCAGGCTTATGAAAACCTCGCCACGCGTACCGGTCTGGAATCGGTCAAGAGCGTGTCGCAAGCCCTCATCCAGGCCGAACGCTATGGTACGCCGGTCGCCCACGCGCTGCGCGTCCTCGCCAGCGAGAGCCGCGACCAGCGCATGAACGAGGCCGAGAAGAAGGCCGCCGCGTTGCCACCGAAGCTGACGGTGCCGATGATCATCTTCTTCCTGCCGGTGCTGTTTGCCGTCATCCTCGGCCCCGCGGGCATCAATATTTCCAAGAACGGCATTTTCGGCGACAAGCAGCAGAGCCAGGACGAATCCGAGCGCTGACCGGCGCCGGGACTCGGATTCCGGGATCGGCCGGCTGACCCGTCTGCCTGACGATGCCTTCACGATCCCGGCATTCCCCGGCCCTGGTCTTTTTCCGCGCTCCAAATCCTGTATGGGTAGCGTCCGTTCTCACCCCGCAGGAATCGGGACGATGTCGATGGGACCTGAAAATCCGAATGGCGGTGCCGGTCTGGAACTCCAGGACGTCCGGATCACGTTGGATGGCAACCAGTTGCTCGCGCTCGACGCCCGCGTGGCGCCCGGCGAGGTGCTGACCGTCATGGGGCCTTCCGGGTCCGGCAAGTCGACGCTTCTGGCCTGGATCGGCGGCTTTCTCGATCCGGTGTTCGAGGCGACCGGCCATGTCCGCATCGACGGTCTCGATCTCGGCGGCCTGGCACCGGAAGACCGCCGTACCGGCATCCTGTTCCAGGATCCGTTGCTGTTCCCGCACATGTCGGTGGCCGGAAACCTGCTGTTCGCCATTCCCCAGCAGGTGAAGGGAAAGGCGCGCCGGGTCGAGATGGTCGAACAGGCGCTCGACGGTGTCGGTATGGCGGGCTTGGGCCAGCGCGATCCGGATACGCTGTCCGGCGGTCAGAAGTCCCGCGTCGCGCTCGCCCGCGTATTGCTGGCCGAGCCCAGGACCCTGTTGCTCGACGAGCCTTTTTCCAAGCTCGATGCCGATCTGCGCGCGCAGATGCGAAGTCTGGTCTTTGCCAAGGCGAAGTCGAGCCGCCTGCCGGTGATCCTTGTTACCCATGACGAGGCCGATGCACAGGCGGCTGGCGGGCCGATTATCAGGATTGGCGATGGCGACGCCTGACCTCCCGGCCCTCCCGGTCACGCCGGTTCTGCCCGGCATCGGCGAAGCGCTGGAAGCCGGCCGCAAGGCGGTGCTCGTTGCGCCGCCCGGCGCCGGCAAAACGACGCTGGTGCCGCTGCACCTGCTTCGGCTTTCCTTCGCCCGCGCCGGAAAGATCGTCCTGCTGGAGCCGCGCCGGCTTGCCGCCCGCGCGGCGGCACGGCGTATGGCGTCGCTGCTCGGCGAACAGCCGGGTGCCACGGTTGGCTACGCCATGCGCATGGAGAACCGCCAGTCCGCGGCTACCCGCATCCTGGTCGTGACCGAAGGCGTGTTCGCCAACATGGTGCTTGATGATCCGGAACTGAATGGCGTGGCGGCGGTCCTGTTCGACGAGTTCCACCAGCGGTCGCTCGACGGCGATTTCGGCCTTGCGCTGGCGCTCGACGTGCAGGCGGGACTGCGCGAAGACCTGGCCGTTCTGGTGATGTCGGCGACGATCGACGGGGCGCGGGTGGCCGAGGTGATGGGCGGCGCGCCGGTGATCGAAAGCCACGGCCGCAGTTTTCCCGTCGACTTCCGCTACCGCGAACGTCCCGCCAACGAGCCGGTCGAGGATTCGGTCGCGCGGGCCATACGGGATGCGCTGGCGACCGAACAGGGCAGCGTGCTTTCCTTTCTGCCCGGCCGCCGCGAGATTGAGCGAACCGCCGAGCGGCTGCAGGACCGGGTGCCGGGCGATGTCGACATCGTCCGCCTCTATGGCGCCATGGAGGGTGGGCTTCAGGACGCCGCCATCCGCCCGCCACCGCCCGGGCGGCGCAAGGTCGTGCTCGCCACCGATATAGCCGAAACCTCGATCACCATCGACGGCGTGCGGATCGTCGTCGATAGCGGCCTGGCGCGGCAGCCGAAGTACGAGCCGGCGACGGGCCTGACGCGGCTGGAGACGGTGCGGGTCTCGCGCGCATCCGCCGACCAGCGGGCCGGACGCGCCGGACGCACGGAGCCGGGCATTGCGATCCGGTTGTGGCGGGCCGAGCAGACCGCTGCGCTCTCGCCCTTCGCACCGCCCGAGATCCTTGAAGCCGACCTGGCCGGCCTTGTACTCGATTGTGCGGCTTTCGGCGTTGCCGATCCGGCCCGCCTTGCCTTTCTCGATCCCCCGCCGCCGCCCGCGTTGGCCGAGGCGCGGGCGTTGCTCGCCAATCTCGGTGCGCTCGACAAGGACGGCCGCATTACCCAAACCGGCGCGGCCATGCGCGCCTTGCCCTTGCCTGTTCGCCTCGCGCATATGTGTGTCGAGGCGGCGCGGATCGGCAATGCCCGCAACGCGGCGCGGCTTGCTGTGCTGATCACCGAACGCGGACTTGGCGGGAACGCCACCGACCTCGAGCGCCGGTTGACCGGGTTTGCCGATGACCGTGGCAAGCGGGCCGCCGCCGCCCGTCAACTGGCGGACCGCATCGCGGGCACGGCCGCGCGCTCGGTCGCCGATTCGTCCGAAATGGAGGGTGGCGCGAGCGCCGGCGCGCTGCTGATCCAGGCCTGGCCCGATCGGGTGGCCAGGGCGCGCGGAGGCCATGGGCGTTTCGTCCTGGCCAATGGCCGCGGCGCAATCATCGACGAAGCCGATCCGCTGGCCAGCGAAGCCTGGCTCGTCGTCGCCGACCTGCAGGGCGCGGCGCAGAATGCCCGCATCATGGCCGCCGCCGCGATTTCGGAAGCCGAAATCCGCGCGATGCTCGTCGACCGGATCGAAACGGTCGCCGAAACCCGCTTCGATCCCGCTTCGATGACGTTGAAGTCGCGGCAGGTAACGCGCCTCGGCGCGCTGGTCCTGGCCGAAAAGCCGCTTCCGGCGCCGGCGGGCGACGAGGCCGGTCCGGCGCTGTGCGCCGCGATCCGCGATGCCGGGCTTGCCATCCTGCCCTGGAGCAAGGAGACGATGCAGCTGCGCGCGCGCCTTGACTGGCTCCACCGCGCGAAGGGCGAGCCGTGGCCGGCCATGGACGACGAAACGCTGACCGATACGCTGGAGGACTGGCTGCTTCCGTTCATGGCCGGCGCCACGTCGCTGTCGCGGCTGGCGCCCATTCTGGGCGATGCGTTGATGGCCCGCATTCCCCACGATTTGCAACGCCAGGTCGGCCGCCTCGCGCCGACGCATTTCGAGGCGCCGACGGGGAGCCGGGTTCCGATCCGGTACGAGGCCGAAGGTCCCGTTCTGGCGATACGGGTTCAGGAGCTTTACGGATTGAAGGACCATCCGGCGATCGGCGGCGGCACGGTTCCGCTTGCCCTCGAGTTGTTGTCGCCGGCGCACCGGCCGATCCAGTTGACGCGCGACCTGCCGGGATTCTGGCGCGGTTCCTGGGCCGATGTGCGGTCCGAGATGCGCGGTCGCTATCCCAGGCACTTCTGGCCGGAGGACCCGGCCAATGCCGCGCCGACAAGCCGCGCCAAGCCACGCGGGACATGATCCGCTTGGCGTCCCCCTCGCAAGTGTGCATAACGATTCGCGATGTTTGAAGCGTTCGCCTCAGATTCCCTCTATTCGCGCCGGCTGCGCCTCAACACGCTGATCCGGTTGCGCTGGCTTGCGGTCGTGGGCCAGAGCGTCGCCGTTGTCATCGTCTCGTTCCAGCTGGACTTCCCGCTACCGGTCACCCTGTGTTTCGCGCTGATCGGCGTTTCGGCCTGGCTCAACCTGTTCCTGGCCTTCCGCTATCCGCCGAACCACCGCCTGACCGAACTGGCCGCGCTCGGCATTCTTACGTTCGACGTGTTGCAGCTCGCGGGCCTGCTCTACCTGACCGGCGGCATGACCAATCCGTTCGCCATGCTTCTCATCGCACCGGTCATCATTTCGGCGACGTCGCTCCCCGTACGCCACACCTTGCTTCTGGCCGGCTTTGTCGTCGTGGCCGCGACGCTGCTTGTGTTCTTCCACCTCGCATTGCCCTGGTACCCGGACGCTCCGCTGTCGATCCCGTTCGTCTATGTCGTCGGCATGTGGCTGGCCGTGGTTTCAAGCCTGGTCTTCACCGGCATGTACGCGTTCCGCGTCGCCCGAGAGGCTCGCCTTTTGGCCGATGCCCTTTCGGCAACCGAACTCGTGCTTCAGCGCGAGCAGCATCTGTCGGCGCTCGACGGCCTTGCCGCGGCCACGGCCCATGAGCTCGGCACGCCGCTGGCCACAATCGCCCTGGTCGCCAGGGAGATGGAGCGCGAGTTGCCGGACGACCACGCGCTTCGCGACGACGTTGAACTGCTGCGGTCCCAGTCGGAACGTTGCCGCGACATTCTGCGCCGGCTTACGAGCCTGCCCAGCGAGGGCGAAAAGCATATCGCGCGCATGCCGCTGACGTCGTTGATCGACGAGGTGTCGGCGCCGCATCGCGAGTTTGGCATCGAAATCGTGCCCGAACCGCGGGAATGCTTCGGGGCCGAACCGGTCTGGCGGCGCAACCCGGGTGTCATGTACGGGCTCGGCAATTTGGTCGAGAACGCCGTCGATTTCGCCCGCGAGACCGTCCACTTGCGCTGGAGTTGGAACAACGACGTGGTCCGCATCACCATTGTCGACGACGGGCCGGGCTTTCCGCCGGAAATCCTCGACCGGATCGGCGAACCCTACACGACCACGCGCGGCGCGGGCGAAGCCGGCAGCCTGGGCGGCGGACTTGGCCTTGGACTGTTCATCGCCAAGACCCTGCTGGAACGCTCGGGCGCGGTGATCCAGTTCACCAATTCCTCCGAACCGGGCTTCGGCGCACAGGTCACGATCGTCTGGCCGCGCAAGGCGCTGGAGTTCGACGAAACCGACGTTTTCCACCCCAATCTGCAGGACGGATCAGGCATTTAGCATTGGACGACATGCTCGCGGAATTTGCATTCCGCGCGATGTCGAATAAACAGGGTATGGCGAAAGCGACTATGCTCTGTCGGCGGATAAAAGCCGCATGAGGGGGACGGAAGACCATGAACGATCAGACCAATCCGGCCAGCGAAATTCCGGGAAGCGACCATTCGCTGCTCATCGTGGAGGACGACAAGCCGTTGTTGACCCGTGTCGCGCGCGCGATGGAGGGTAGGGGGTTCACGGTCGAGACCGCCGACAGTGTCGAGGAAGCCCTGCGCAAGGTGAAAATGGGGGCTCCCGCCTTCGCAGTGGTCGACATGCGGTTGGGCGACGGCAACGGGCTCGATGTGGTCGAGGCCATCCGCGCCAAGCGGGCCGACGCCAAGGTCGTCGTGCTGACCGGTTACGGCAATATCGCCACCGCGGTCACCGCGGTGAAGCTCGGCGCCATCGACTATCTGGCCAAGCCGTCGGATGCCGACGAGATATTCGCCGCGCTGGTGCGCGACCCGGGTGAAAAGGCGCAGGTGCCTGAGAACCCGATGTCGGCGGACCGCGTGCGCTGGGAGCATATCCAGCGCGTCTACGAAGCCTGCGACCGCAATGTTTCGGAAACCGCCCGCAGGCTCAACATGCACCGCCGCACGCTGCAGCGGATCCTTGCCAAGCGTGCGCCGCGTTAGCCCGCCGCCTATCTTGCCAGCACCAGGATGACGATGCCGGTGGCGATGGCAAGACAGCCGATCGTCTCAAACCGGTTGATCCGTTCGCGGAAGAAAAAGATCGACGAGGCGAAGGTGAACAGCAGTTCGATCTGGGCCAGCGCCTTGACCACTGCCGCCTGCTGCAGGGTCATTGCCGCGAACCAGCCAAACGAGGCTGTGGCGCCGACCAGCCCGGTCAGCGCGGAAATCTTCCATGCCTTCGAGATGCGCGGCAGTTCGCCCGGTTCGCGCGCCAGAATCCACGCCAGCATGACGGCCGACTGGAAGATGATCGCCCAGACGAGCACCGTCGAGGCCTGGAGCAGGTAGTCGGGCGCCGCCATGCCGGTCGCCAGCGCCAGCGACGCCGCCCTGTAACCCACCGCCGCGACGCCGAACGCGGTACCCGACGCGAGGCCGATCAGCGCCGTGCGCGAAAACACGGAGGCGATCAGGGAAACCGGGGTGATCGCCGTTCTGGCGACCGAAATCAGCATCACGCCGGTCACGCTGATTGCGATCGCCATCAGCGCTCCGGACGACACCGTTTCGCCAAGAAACATCAGGCCGAACAGGGCGGCCTGGGCCGGTTCCGTGCGCGAATAGGCGGTGCCAACGGCGAAGTTGCGGAACGAGAACAGGTGGACGAGCAGGGCTTGCGCGACGATCTGGGCGAGAGCGGCTGTGACGACCCAGGCCACAAACGCGGCATTGGGCGAGGGTACCGGCTTTCCGGTGGTCAGGGTCAGGGTCGCCAGGAACAGGATCGCGAAGGGCGCGCCGAAACCGAACCGCACGAACGTCGCGCCGGTCGTCCCCATGGCGCCCTTGAGGTGCTTCTGCAGGGTCGAGCGAATGTTCTGTAGAAAGGCGGCGGCGACCGTGATGACGATCCACATTTCCATGGATGCGGTTCCGGGATTGCGGGCGGGAACCGTGCTTATGGGTTGCTTTGCCGGTGAAAACAAGCGGGGCCGGGCGAGCCCGGCAAACGCGTCGGGAAAGCGGGCCGGTTCTAGGCGGCCAGCGGCACTCTGGTTTCGATGGAAACGCGGTTCCGGCCGCCATTCTTGGCGATATACAGCTGGCCGTCGGCGGAGCGCATCATCTCTGAAATACTCTCATGGTCCGACACGACCGTTCCGCCGACGCTGATGGTCAGCTTGTGGCGGACGCCGCTGCGCGGTTCGAACGCGATCGCTTCGACGGCGGAGCGGATACGTTCAGCAACGACCGGCGCTTCCCGCTCGCACGCGCTGGCCAGGAAAACGCCGAACTCCTCGCCGCCGATTCGGCCCAGAATGTCGAACTCGCGTACCGAGTCGCGGATCGCATCGGCGATCAGCACTAGCGCTTCGTCGCCGGTCAGGTGGCCGTAATTGTCGTTGATCGACTTGAAGTGGTCCGCATCGATGATCAGCAGCGTGCCGACATCGGTCTTGCGGCGCATCTTTTCGAGCGCGGCGAAAAACTTTTCGCGGTTGAACATGCCCGTCATGGCATCCATCTCGGACTTCTCGCGCAGCATCTCGTAGGCGCGCTCCAGCTGACGGTTGGCACTGGCAAGCGAATCGAGGGTCTCTTCAAGCTCGCGGTTGCGCAACGCTACCGCATAGGAGACCGTGAAAGCCACGACCGCAGGAACGACCATCAGGACATTGGCGAATGACCCGAGCTCGGTCCTAGCCTGCAACGTCGCGTTGAAATAGCCGGGAATCAACAGGAAACTCAGCGTATAGATGATCGTCCAAATAAGTTTCTTCACCCAGCGGCCCGCCCCTGACTCTCCACTCTTGGCATCGTTGTACAGATGAGCCTTGAAAATCGTCTGAAACCAGCCGTTCGAATTTTACGCATTTGCGAAATCGTGTCTAAACATCGGACGAAAAGGGCGGGGTGCTCGCATTGCGCTATGCGGCGATTGCCCGTTTGTGGCATTCATGGGTTCAGGCGACGAAACCGCACGGAAGCAGCAGATCGATATGAACGCGACACCCGACAATACCCGGTTTTCCCACGTCACCGACTGGGTGTTTGACCTAGACAATACGCTCTATCCGCACCATGCGAACCTGTTTGCGCAGATTGACAAGCGCATGACGGAATACATCCAGAAGCTCCTCAGCCTGCCGCGTGACGAGGCCCGTGCCGTCCAGAAGGAGTTCTACCACGACTACGGTACGACGCTTGCCGGCCTGATGGACCGTTACGACATCGAGCCGGACGATTTCCTGGAGAAGGTGCACAACATCGACTATTCGTGGCTCGATCCGGATCCCGGGCTTGGCGAAGCGATCAGGAACCTGCCGGGGCGCAAGTTCATCTTCACCAATGGCGACCGCGGCCATGCCGAGCGCACGGCGCGGCAGCTTGGCATCCTCGACCATTTCGACGACATTTTCGACATCGTGGCGGCCGGCCTCGTGCCCAAGCCGGCGCAGGAGACCTACGACAAGTTCATGGCCTTGCATCGCGTCGCCGGGCCGAACGCGGCAATGTTCGAGGATCTGGCCCGCAATCTGACCGTGCCGAAGTCGCTCGGCATGACCACCGTGCTGATCGTGCCGCGCAATTTCGAGCCGTCGTTTTCAGAAATATGGGAGCGGGACGCCGACAGCGAGGACACGGTCGACTATGTGACCGACGACCTCAAGTCGTTCCTGTCGGCTTTGACCGCGCCCGGCTCCTGACGAGCCAGCCCGGCAGGCGGGCTGGCTCATGGAGCACGGCGGCAGTCAGGTGAGGGGGCTGGCTTCCGCCATGCCCCGATCAACCGTTGTTCATCTGCATTTTCATCGTGTTGGCCGGCCTGACCGGCAGCTCCAGTTCCACGGTCCCGGCCTTCTGGAAGGTCAGCGTCACCTTCACCGTCGCGCCTTCCCTGAACGGCTCGGTCACCTTCATGAACATGAGGTGATACCCGCCGGGCTTGAGTTCGACGGTTTCGCCGGCCGGAATGACAAGTCCGTCGGCCAGGTGCCGCATTTTCATGATGCCGTCCACGATCGCCATTTCATGCACCTGCGCCATGCCGGCCGCATCGGTCGAAACCGACAGCAGGCGGTCGTCCTCCGTGCCGGTGTTCCTGATCGTCACGAAGCCGCCGCCGGCCGGTTGGCCGGGCAGCATGGCGCGGGCCCACATGCCGGTCAGTTCGAGATCGCCGGCCTTGATCATCATGTCCATGGCGGCTGTGACGATCGGATCGACGCCCTTTGCCGCGCCGTTCATGGGGGCGCCGAAAACTGGCGCGGAAACGAGTGCTGCGCCGGAAATGGCAAGCGCGGCGGTGAGTTGAAGTCGAAGGATGCGCATGATGCGTCCTTTCCTGAATCGTATAAATGTTGAGGCACGCCCTCTCGGCCGTGCCATGCTGGTCTGGTTCAGGAACGGGCGGGCGGCGCCCGGATGGCCGGGGATGTCGCTGCCGGCGCGATTGCAGGCGATCGCGCGGCAACCGGTGCCGGCCGGTACTGCACGCCGGGCTGCGGCACCGGGACGGCCGCGGCGTCAGCCAGGACCGGCAGCGCGCACGACCCGTGGCCTGCGATGCACATCGGGCAATCGTCGGCGGCGCCCGGAACGGTCGGAGCGGACGGATCGCGGACCGTGCCGTAGGAGGAGCAGATCATCCAGGCGTTGGCGGTTCCGGCTGCGCGCGCCTCCGCCAGCGGATGGATGAAGTTGCCGAGCAGGATCAACAGCGCCAGTGCGGAGAATGCAGTGCGCTCGCGCCATAGCCCGGCCAGGAACCCGCGTGATCGTGCATTGGTGGTCATGGCCATGACATAGACCAGGGCGGCGACCGGCACCAGCACCAAGCACTGCGGCATCGCGGCGCGGCGGGTTCAGCAGCGGTCAGGAGAACGTCCGGCGGGCCCTTCTGCTAGGCCCGGCGCCGCGGTAACGTCGGCCGCCAACAGCTTTCCCAACTCCAGGAGATATCCGGCATGACCAGCCCCGTCATCAATATCGACGATATCGAGCCGCAACCGCGGCCACCGCAATTCGCGCCCACCGGCGAGGCCGCCGAACGTTACGACGCCAAGGTCGGCTTCATCGGACCGCGTGTCGGGGCGAGGAGGCTCGGCTACAACCTCACTGTCGTCCCGACCGGCAAGCGTGCCTTTCCATTCCACAACCACCAGGTCAACGAGGAAATGTTTTTCGTCCTGTCAGGAACCGGAGAAGTCCGGATCGGCGCCGACACCTATCAGTTGCGGGCCGGCGACATCGTCGCCTGTCCGCCCGGCGGGCCGGAAACGGCGCACCAGATCGTCAACACCGGCGACGGCGAACTGCGCTATCTCGCGGTCAGCACGAAGATGTCCCCGGAAATCGCGGAATACCCCGAGACCGGCCGGTTTGGCGTTTTGGCTGAAATGGCGTCGTCCGCGGACGGCAATCCGCGCATGATGATGTTCATCGGCAAGGAAGGCGACAGCCTCGATTATTGGGAGGGCTCGTGACCGTCGGGCCCCGGCGGCAGCGTGACGTCGAAATCGTAGAACCGGGTCACCTCCGCCCACGCCTCGTCCGCGGAATCGACGAAGCTGATCAGGTCGGGATCGGTCGGTGAGATCGTGCCCTGCTCGGCCAGGTAGTCGAGATTGAGCACGGATTTCCAGAATTCGCGGCCGAACAGCAGCACCGGAACGCGTTCCATCCTCCCGGTCTGGATCAGCGTCAGCGTCTCGAACAGCTCGTCCATCGTGCCGAACCCGCCGGGAAAGATCGCGACGGCCTTGGCGCGCATGATGAAATGCATCTTGCGGATCGCGAAATAGTGGAAGTTGAAACACAGTTCCGGCGTCACATAGGCGTTGGGCGCCTGCTCGTGCGGCAGGACGATGTTGAGGCCGATCGAGGGCGCCCCGACATCGTGGGCGCCCCGGTTCCCGGCTTCCATGACACCGGGGCCGCCGCCTGTGACGACCACGAATTCGCGGTAGCGCGACAGGGCGGAATAGCGCGAACACAGGCGGGCGAACTTGCGCGCCTCCTCGTAATATTGCGCGTTGGCTTCCAGGTTCTTTCTCTGGGTCTCGTTCTTGGCCGCCCAGGCCGCCTCGCCGGGCTCGGGGATGCGTGAGCCGCCAAACAGGATCACGGTCGAGCGGATGCCGCGCTCGGTCAGCTCCATCTCCGGTTTCAGCAGTTCCAGTTGCAGGCGGACGGGGCGCAGGGCCCGCCGCGTCATGAAGTTTTCGTCGGCCCAGGCCAGCCGGTAGGAAGGCGCCCGCGTTTGCGGCGTGTCGGGGACCGAGCGGGCATGCGTGATGTCCTCGTCCGAGTGCGGCAGCGGTGTCCAGCCGTTCTTGTCTTCCGGATCCAAATCAAATCCCCGTCGCAAAGCCGTTGTCGCGTGGCGCAGCTGCGATTGACCCGTGACAGTCCATCGCATAGGTTCCGCGCCGATTTCGTCCCGCATTGATCCTAGACGCCTTCCCTTAACGACGTGTAACGGAGCCGCTCATGTCCACGCCCGACCTTGCCGCCCTCGAGGCAACCATTGAAAAGGCGTTCGACGAGCGCGAGAGCATTTCCGCCACGACGCGGGGCGAGGTTCGAGATGCGGTCGAGACGGCGCTGAACCTGCTCGACGGCGGCCATGTCAGGGTCGCGAGCCGCGGTGACGACGGCAACTGGACCGTTCACCAGTGGCTGAAAAAGGCCGTGCTCCTGTCGTTCCGGCTCAACCCGATGGACGTCATCACCGGAGGGCCGGGCGATGCCGTGTGGTGGGACAAGGTCGATTCGAAGTTCCGCGGCTGGACCGCCTACGAGTTCGAAAGCGCCGGATTCCGCGCCGTGCCGAGCTGCGTGGTGCGCAAGTCGGCCTTCATCGCCAAGGGCGCGGTGCTGATGCCGTCATTCGTCAATCTCGGCGCCTATGTCGACGAGGGGACCATGGTCGACACCTGGGCCACCGTCGGGTCGTGCGCGCAGATCGGCAAGAACGTCCACCTGTCGGGCGGTGTCGGCATTGGCGGCGTGCTGGAGCCGCTGCAGGCGGGTCCGACCATCATCGAGGACAATTGTTTCATCGGCGCCCGCTCCGAAGTCGTCGAGGGCTGCATCGTGCGCGAGGGCGCCGTGCTCGGCATGGGCGTCTATATCGGCAAGTCGACCAAGATTGTCGATCGCGAGACCGGCGAAATCCACGTGGGCGAGGTTCCGGCCTATTCGGTGGTCGTATCGGGCTCCATGCCGGGCAAGAACCTGCCTGGCCAGAACTACGGTCCCAGCCTCTACTGCGCCGTTATTGTCAAGAAGGTCGACGAACGGACCCGGTCGAAGACGTCTATCAACGAGCTGTTGAGAGATTGACGTTTTTCCCCAACGGGGGCACCTTTCGCGCCCGGGGCGATACGGTGAACCTTGGAGGGGAAAGCCGATGGACTGGAAATATCTTTTCACGAGTTTTGAAGGGCGTATCAACCGCGCCAAGTTCTGGGCTGGAGTCGGCGTCATTCTCGCTGTCAGCATCGTGGCCCAGTTGCTCGATGCATTGCTCGGTTTGATCATCATCAGCACACCGGAGGGAGGCAATGTCGGCCTGCTCACGATCGTCGTCTCGCTGTTGTCGATCTATGTCGGCATCGCGCTTTACGCCAAGCGCTGGCACGACCGCAACAAGTCCGGCTGGTGGACGCTCATTGCCCTTGTCCCGGTGATCGGGGCGATCTGGATCATCGTCGAATGCGGTATTCTCGAAGGTGACAAGGGAGAAAACCGGTTTGGACCCGATCCCCTCGGTTAGTCCGGTCGGTATCAACCGCCTCCTGTGGCTGTTCCTCGGCTTCGGGGGGCGGGTAAACCGGCTCGCCTATGTGCTGGCGGCCCTGCTGATGGGCGTGATCCTGATGTTCACCTTCTACCGCATCGGCATCGCGCCGAAGGACAGCAGCGAACAGAACGCCTGGCTGTCGGTGTTCTTCATTCTCGGCCTGCTTTCCGCTTGGTCGAGCGTCGCCCTGGCCGCCAAGCGCCTGCATGATTTCGGCAAGCCCGGTATCATCGCGCTTGCCTTGCTGGTTCCGGCCGTCTCGGTTGTCGCCTTCCTCGTCCTTTGCATCGTGCCGGGCGATGAGGGATCGAACGAATATGGCGAGCGGACAAATGCGCCGGCGTAAGGGCCGCTAAGCAAAGATTCAGGCTTTCCCGGTAAGCTGCGCCGTCATGCCCTACCGCGCGCTCGACCCCGAAAAGATCATCGAAACCGCCCAGCGGCTGGAGCGACGCGTGGGCGAACGCTTTCCCGGGTCCGGTCTGAGCAAGGTCGCGTCCGAGATCGCGGTGGTCGGACGCAACATTTCCGACGAGGCCGGCGGGCTGGCGCGCCCGATCTGGTGGCTGCGAGCGGTGACCGCCGGTGGCATAGCCGCCGGCGCGCTCGTCTTCGTCTTTGTCGGCACGTTTCTCAACTTCGACCGGATGGAAAGCGGCACGTTCGATCTCATCCAGGGTATCGAGGCTGCGGTCAACACGCTGATGCTCGGCGGGATCGGCCTGTTTGCCCTGGTGCATCTCGAGGAACGTTTCAAGCGCCAGCGCGTGCTGAAAAAGCTGCACACGCTGCGCTCGCTGATACACGTCGTCGACATGCACCAGCTGACCAAGGACCCCTCGGTGCTGACCGGAAAGCTCAAGCCGACATCGAGTTCGCCCAAGCGCCTGTTCAGCGCCGACGAACTGAAACGCTATCTCGACTATTGCTCCGAAATGCTGTCAATCACCGCCAAATACGCCGCGCTCTATGCCCAGGCGACCAATGATGCCGTCGTCGTCGAAGCGGTCAACGACATCGAGAACCTGTCGACCAACCTGTCGCGCAAGATCTGGCAGAAGATCATGCTGATCGGCGGCGAGGGATTGCCCGCGCCCGGCTGATCCGTCCCCGGCGCGGCTACACGGCCCCGGGCCCCCGTGCTATCGGTTGCGGGAAACGAGGGCAGGGCATCCATGGACATGACCGGTATGCTGACGCGCTTTGACGGCCGCATCGGGCGGCTCGGCTTCTGGGCCGGAGCCCTGGTGACGGGACTGGCGACCGGCCTGCTGATGATGGCGGCGCAATGGCTGACGCGACCGACCGACGGCCCGCAAGTCGCGACCGCCGCTGTCCTGCTGGCGATGTGCTGGCCGCTGTCCGCCGTGTTCGCCAAGCGCCTGCACGACCGCGGCCGGCCCGGCGCGCCCTGGATCGTCATCCTGCTGGCGCCGAACATCCTGCGCAGGTTTGTCGAACTGGGCTTTGCCGCCGGGCTGGCGACGGGAACGGCGAACTGGCTGCTGATCGGCGCGTCGGCGGTCACGTCGGTGTGGACCCTGGTCGATCTCGGCCTGATGCCGGGAACGCCCGGCGCAAACGCCTATGGTCCGGCGCCGCTCTGATTGCGAAATTGACGAAACCGCCGCCGCGGATTACGGGATGGGCATGGAAGCAAGCCTCGTCGACCCGGCGGAAATCCTCCGCGACCTCATTCGCTGTCCGTCCGTCACGCCCGCCGAAGGCGGCGCGCTCGGCGCTCTCAGCGGTTACCTGGAATCCCTCGGCTTCAGGGTCGAGCGCCCGGTCTTTTCGCAGGCCGGTACGCCGGACATCGAGAACCTCTATGCGCGCATTGGCGACGCCGGGCCGCATCTGATGTTTGCCGGCCACACCGATGTCGTGCCGGTTGGCGACGAGGCGGACTGGAGCCATCCGCCCTTTGGCGCAGAGATCGAGGACGGCGTCATGTTCGGCCGCGGCGCGGTCGACATGAAGGGCGGCATCGCCTGTTTTCTGGCCGCTTTCGCCCGCCATGTCGGGCAGCATGGCGCGCCGGCCGGTTCGGTCTCCTTCCTCATCACCG
>JBNLDE010000032.1:0-40683 GCA_050304175.1 Zhengella sp.
CTCGGCCTGATGCGCTTCGATATCCAGCCGCTGCCGGCGGATGCGCCGCTGCTGATCCATCTCGGGCTTGTCGCCCTGCTCATGATCATCTTCCCGTTCTCCAAGCTGCTTCACGCGCCGGGCGTCTTCTTCAGCCCGACCCGCAACCAGGTCGACAACCCGCGCGAGCGCCGCCACCTGGCCGGCTGGGCGGCGCGGCTTGAAGCCGGCGGCGCGGACAAGACATAGTCGAGGATCAAAGACATGGACATCCAGCATCCGTTCTCCGACCTCGACGAAGAGCTTCCCGATCCGCTCGAATTGCCAGCCATGTGCCCGGGCGCGATGGCCGACAGCAAGCCCTACCAGGCGAATCCGGCCATGCAGGAGGCGCTCGGTTTTCCGGGCGAGCTGGTCGAAAACTGGAAGGAAGTAGCGATCGACAAACTCGGCGAACTCGCCGGCAAGTACCGCTCGCTCAGGGTCTATCTCGATAGCTGCGTCAAGTGCGGCGCCTGCACCGACAAGTGCCACTACTTCCTGGGCACGGGCGATCCGAAAAACATGCCGGTGGCGCGCCAGGACCTGCTGCGCAAGGTCTATCGCCGCCATTACACCTTCGCCGGCAAATACGCTCCCTGGCTGGTCGGCGCCGTTGACCTGACCGAGGAGGTGCTCGACGACTGGTACAATTACTACCACCAGTGTTCGCAATGCCGGCGCTGCTCGGTCTACTGCCCCTACGGGATCGATACCGCCGAGATCTCGATGGCGGCGCGCGAGATCATGGACACGATCGGCGTTGGCCAGAAATATTCCAACGAGATCATCGGCAAGGTCTTCACGGTCGGAAACAACCTCGGCCTGCCGCCCAAGGCGCTGAAGGCGACGCTGGAAGACCTCGAAGAGGAGATGGAGGAGGAAACCGGCGTACCAGTGCGCCTGCCGCTCGACGCGAAGGGCGCGGACATCCTGCTCGTCACGCCAAGCGCGGACTTCTTCGCCTCGCCGCACATGGAAGGCCTGATGGGCTACGCCAAGGTATTCCATGCCGCGGGCGCAAGCTGGACGCTGTCGACGCACGCATCCGAAGCCGCCAATTTCGCGATGTTCATCGGTTCGTACGAGACCATGCGCAAGGTGGCGTTGCGCATCCGCGAGGCGGCCCTCGAACTCGGGGTCAAGCGGATCGTGTTCGGCGAATGCGGCCATGCCTGGCGCGTGGCCTACTCGTTCCTGAATACCCTTGCCGGGCCGTTCGACTTTCTCGATCCGATCTACCCCGTGCCGCAGCACATTTGCGAGTACACCTGGGACCTGATCGAGAACGGCAAGCTCGAATTCGACAAGTCGAAAAACGACCACATGCGGCTCACCTATCATGACAGCTGCAACGTGGCCCGCGCTTCGCGCATGGGCGACAAGCCCGGCGGCCAGTTTGAAATCCCGCGCAATATCATCAAGGCCACCTGCAACCATTTCTACGACATGGCCGACGACACCATCCGCGAGAAGACATTCTGCTGCGGCGGCGGCGGCGGGCTCTTAACTGACGAGATCATGGACATCCGCAAAAAGGGCGCGCAGCCGCGGATGCGGGCGCTTGCCGAGGTCACAGAAAACCACGGCGTGACCCACATGGCGGCCATCTGCGCCATCTGCAAGACCCAGTTCGCCAAGGTGTTCCCGGAATACGGCATGGACCGCGAGGCCATTGTTTCGGTGCACCAGCTTGTTTCCAACGCCATCGTTCTGGAAGGCGCGAACAGGGACGACGACGCGGACGAAGAAGACAAAGACAACGATAACGACAACGACAAGTAAACAATTCGCATCCGGCGGCACGACACCGGGAGGAAATGATGACCGAGAATGTAGATCCGAAAAAAGTCACTCATCGCCGTTTCGAAAGCGGCGGCAACATGTGGGAGTGGGACGATCTGCAGGAAAAGATCTTCCAGGCCGATCACTCCTACAAATGCCCGACCTACGTGCACCGCACGCCGCCGTGCCAGGGGTCATGTCCATCCGGCCATGACATCCGCGGTTGGCTGGCGATCGCACGCGGCCAGGACAAGCCGCCGGTCGAGGGCATGAGTTGGCAGGAATACGCGTTCCAGCGCATGGTCGAGGCCAACCCGTTTCCCGCCTCCATGGGCCGCGTCTGCCCCGCCCCCTGCGAAGACGGCTGCAACCGCAACGAGGTCGACGAGTTCGTCGGCATCAACGGCGTCGAGCAGTATGTCGGCGACTGGGCGATCGAAAACGGGTTGAAACTGCCCGCGCCCGAAGCCGAGACCGGCCGGAAGGTCGCCGTCATAGGCGGCGGTCCCGCGGGCCTGGCCGCCGCCTATTTCCTGCGTCGCGACGGCAATGCGGTCACTGTCTTCGAGGCCCATGACAAGCTTGGCGGCATGATGCGCTACGGTATCCCCGGATACCGCACGCCGCGCGACATGCTCGATGCCGAGATCAACCGGATCCTCGATATCGGTGTCGACGCGCGCCTGAATACGCGTGTCGGAACGGACATCAGCGTCGACCAGCTCGAAAAGGACTATGACGCGATTTTCTGGGCGGTCGGCGCGCAGAAGGGACGCGACCTGCCGGTTCCGGGTTTCGATGCGCCCAACTGCATGAGCGGCGTCGAATTCCTCGACGCGTTCAACCACGGCTGGGTGTTCTCCACCGCGCAACGCATCGTGGTTGTCGGCGGCGGCGACACCTCCATAGACGTGGCCTCGGTCGCCCGCCGGCTCGGCCACATTTCGCACACGGCGGAAAAGGATGCGACACCGCACGACACGATGGGCTTCACGGCCCACGACGTAGCCGGTACGATCCGCCGCGAGGGTGTGAAGGCCACGCTGACATCGCTGTTCCCGGTCGAAAACATGATGGCGGCGGAGCGAGAGCGCGAGGACGCCCTGCGCGAAGGCGTCGACATCCGGGGCGGCGTCATGCCGGTCGAGGTGATCAAGGACGACACCGGCAAGGCCATCGCGCTCAAGATGTGCGAATGCGACATGAACGGCATGACACCTGTGCCGCGCGAAGGCACCGAGTTCGAAATCGAGTGCGATGTCATCATCTCGGCCATCGGCCAGATGGGCGACCTGGGCGACGGGCTCGAGTCGCTGGACAACGGCAAGGGATTCATCGCCGTCGATCCGGGCTACAAGGTCAAGGCGATGGACAAGCATTTCGCCGGCGGCGACATCGTACGCCCGCACCTGCTGACCACGGCGATCGGTCATGGCCGCATCGCGTCGGAGACCATCGGCACCTTCCTGACCGGCAAGGAGATCGAGAAGCGGCCGAGGGTCGACGTGCACCTGTTCAACCTGATGGACGAGTTGCACCAGCGCCACCTCGACGTCGAACCCTACGACCATACCCAGACGCGCGGCACGTCGGAGGCGAAATTCGCGGTCCACAATTACGAGGACCGCGCCAACTCACAGATCGTCTCCCACGAGGCCCTGTTCAAAGGCCATTTCGGCTTCGTGGAACGCAACAAGCGGCTGGAACGCCATGTCGACGCCGAAAACGTGATCGGCGATTTCGAGGAACGCATCGTCGCCTTCTCCGAAGAGCAGGCCCAGGCCGAAGGTGAGCGCTGCATGAGTTGCGGCATGTGCTTCGAATGCGACAACTGCGTCATCTACTGTCCGCAGACGGCGGTGGCGCGGGTACCCAAGAAGGAGCGCGCGCTCGGTCGCTACGTCTACACCGACTACAACAAGTGCATCGGCTGCCACATCTGCGCCGATGTCTGCCCGACCGGCTACATCCAGATGGGGCTCGGTGAGTGAGATGATATCGGCGTTCCGGCAAACCGTTCTCATGCTGTCGTTCCTGCTGGTGGCGCCGGCCGCCATCGCGCTGGCCCAGGAGGCCGCGCGCGTGCCGGTGCCCGATATTCCAGAGGCGGCGGCCGGAACCAGATGCGTTGCCGACCCCGCCTTCATGCGCCGGAACCACATGTCGATGCTCAAGCACGATCGCGACCTGACGGTCCACGACGGCAATCGCGCGCCGCAGGCCTCGCTGAAAGAGTGTATCTCCTGCCATGCGGTCAAGGGCGACGAAGGCAAGCCGGTCACGGCCGCCGACCCGCGCCACTTCTGCCGCGCCTGTCACGACTACGCGGCGGTGAAAATCGACTGCTTCGAATGCCACGCATCGCGGTCGGGCGACGACGAAAAGGCCGCCAGGCTTTCCGATCCGGGCGCGAACGACGTGGCCGCGCTGTCGGACTATCTGAAAGGAGTGGAGCAATGAGTTGCGGCACCAACCGCGATTGCGGCTGCACATCCTCCGCCGAACCCGGCGTCGATGCCGCCCGCCGCCTGTTCCTGAAGGCGGGCGCCGCCTTTGCCACCATTGCGCTGACGCCGACGGTCACCCTGATGGCGTTTGGCAGCAACAGCGCAAACGCGCAAATGCCGCAGGAAAAACTCGATCCCACCGCCCGCTGGGGCCTGCTGATCGACGTATCGAAATGCGGCGACGGCTGCAGCGAATGCGTGACCGCCTGCAGCCGGGAAAACGGCTGGGAGGATACCGGCCATCCCGCGACCGACGCCCAGTGGATCCGCAAGGTCACGGTCAAAAACCCGAAATCGGGCGCGAGCTTTGATCTGCCGGTGATGTGCCAGCATTGCGACGAACCGCCCTGCGTCGATGTCTGCCCGACCGGCGCCTCGTTCAAGCGGGCCGACGGGATCGTGCTGGTCGACAAGCACCGCTGCATCGGCTGCCGCTATTGCATGATGGCCTGCCCGTTCAAGGCGCGCTCGTTCATCCACGAGGCTCTGACCGACCAAAAGCCCTACGCACCGCGCGGCAAGGGCACGGTCGAATCCTGCACGATGTGCGTCCATCGTATCGACTCCGGGAGGATCCCGGCCTGCGTGGAGTCGTGCAATGCGACCGGCGGCGGCGCGATGATGTTCGGCAACCTCAACGATCCCGACAGCGCCATCGCCAAGCGGGTCGCCGAACTGACTGCAACCCAACTGCGCGACGATCTCGGGGTCGACCCGGGCGTTCACTATCTCAACCTGTGACCAAGGGGCGAGGATCATGATCCACACCGTCTATCGCGAAGCGAAAGCCCGCCCCGGTTTCCTGGTCGCCCTCGCCTTCTTCGCGGCGCTTGCGGCGGTCGGTCTGGGCGCGGCCTGGTACATGGAGCACCACGGCCATATCGTGACCGGAATGTCGAACGGCGTCGTCTGGGGTTTGCCCCACGTCTTCGCCATCTTCCTGATCGTCGCAGCTTCGGGCGTGCTCAACATGGCCTCGCTCGCCTCGGTATTTGGCAAATTGCCCTACAAGCCGAAGGCGAGGCTGTCCGGCCTGATGGCAGTCGCCCTGCTGGTCGGCGGGCTCGCGGTCCTGGTCCTCGATCTGGGGCGGCCCGAACGGCTAACGGTCGCCATGACCTCGTACAATTTCAAGTCCATCTTCGCCTGGAACATCTTCCTCTACACCGGCTTCATGGCGCTGGTCGTGCTCTACCTGATCGTGCAGATGACGCGGCGCTGGCACAGGTTCACGACACCGGTCGGCACAGTCGCCTTCCTGTGGCGGCTGATCCTGACGACGGGCACCGGCTCGATCTTCGGCTGGCTGGTCGCGCGCCAGGCGTTTAACGCCTCGATGATGGCGCCGTTGTTCATCGCAATGTCGCTGTCCTTCGGCCTGGCGATCTTCATCCTCGCCCGGATGGCACTCGACGCCGGCTGTGACCGGACGCTCGGCAATGCCCTGGTCGAACGGCTCGGCCGGCTGCTCGGCATCTTCGCCGCCACGGTGCTCTATTTCACCTTCGTCATGCACCTGACCAATCTGTATTCCGCGTCGCGTATCGGCGTCGAACGCTTCCTGCTGCTCGACGGCGGCATCTACCCGGCGCTGTTCTGGGGCGTGCAGGTCGTGCTCGGCAGCCTGCTGCCGATTGCCATCGTCTACTCAAGGGCCGGCCGCCAGCCGGGCATGATCGCCCTGGCCTCAGCCCTCGTCATCGTCGGCGGGTTCGCACAGGTCTATGTCATCGTCATCGGCGGCCAGGCATGGCCCCTCGACATCTTCCCCGGCATGGACGTCTCCAGCAGCTTCGGCGACGGACAGATCCAGGCATATACGCCGTCAATTCCGGAATTCCTGCTTGGCCTTGGCGGGATCGGGATCGCGGCGATCGTCACCATGCTTGGCGTGAAATTCCTGCCCATTCTGCCGGCCGAGGACGGCGGATCGGCCGAACCGGCCATGGCGAGCTGATAACGGCGATGTCACGGCTCCTCATCTCAGCGGCGCACAAATCCTCCGGCAAGACGATGCTGTCGATCGGCCTTGCCGCGAGCCTGAAGGCGCGTGGAGCCGAGGTCCAGCTTTTCAAGAAGGGTCCCGACTACATCGATCCGCTCTGGCTGGAACAGGCGAGCGGCAGACCGGTCTACAATCTCGACTTCAACACCCAGGCGCCCGACGAGATGAAGGGTCTGTTCGCCGCGCGCCAAAGCCGCTCCGGGGTGAACATCATCGAGGGCAACAAGGGCCTCCACGACGGTGTGGACACGGCCGGATCGGATTCCACCGCCGCGTTGGCCCTCCTGCTCGAAAGCCCCGTCATACTTGTCGTCGACACATCCGGGATGACCCGCGGGATCGCGCCGCTGTTGCTCGGCTACGAAGCGTTCGACCGCCGGGTGAACATCGCCGGCGTGGTGCTCAACCAGGTCGCCGGATCGCGCCAGGAACAGAAGCTGTGCGCGGCCATCGAAACCTATACCGACATGCCGGTGCTGGGCGCCCTGCCCCGCGCACCGGCCGTCATCGTCAAGGAACGCCATCTCGGCCTGACGACACCCGGCGACGCTGCCGGTCCGCAGGAACGCATCGCAGAAATCCGCCACATCATTTCGGCGGGGGTCGACATCGAGGCCGTCACCGCCATCGCGCGGAATGCGCCGCGCCTGGCACCGATCGGCCTTCCGGTCATGCGCAAGGACCCGGCGGATGTGACGATCGCGGTCGCACGCGACGCCGCCTTCTGCTTCTACTATCCCGACGATCTCGACGCGCTGGAACGGGCCGGCGCCCGGCTGGCGTATTTCAGCCCTTTGCACGACAAGCGGCTGCCGCAGGCCGACGGGCTGCTGATCGGCGGCGGATTTCCCGAGACCCATATCGACGCACTGCAGGCCAACGCGCCGATGCGGCGGGAGATCGGCGCGGCGATCGCGGCCGGCATGCCGGTTCACGCCGAGTGCGGGGGCCTGATGTATCTTGCCAGGTCGATCGCACATGACGGGCAGAAAGGCGAGATGGTCGGCGCCATCGGCGCCGATGCCGTGATGCACAGGCGACCGCAGGGTCGTGGGCTGGTGGTCCTGGAAAGCACGTCGCCCGGGCCGAAAGTCTCGGTCAACGCGCACGAGTTCCACTATGCCCGTCTCGAAAATTTCGATGCCGAACCGCATTACGCCTGGCAGGTGATGCGGGGCACCGGGATCGATGGCCGGCATGACGGCATCATGGTCAACAACGCCATGGCAAGCTTCAGCCATTTCCGCGACACGTCGCGGCATCATTGGGCGCGCGAATTCGTTGCGTTCGTGCGGGCACATGCGTTGTCGCATCCGTCCGGTCGGCGTTCCGCAACCGCAAGCATGGGGTAGTTCATGTCGATTGAATTCAACGGAAAAGAGATCGAAACGACGGCCACCGGATATCTGGCCGACCAGGGTGACTGGAGCGAAAACCTGGCGCGGCACATGGCCGCCGCCGACGGCATCGAACTCGGGCCCGAGCACATGGATGTGATCGCCTATCTGCGCGAAGAGTATTTCGACAATGGCGGCAACCTGCCGAACACGCGCACAATCGTCAAAGGCATGTCCGAGCGCTGGGGCCGCGACGTCTCGCAACGCGATCTCTACGAACTGTTTCCGCTCGACCCGTCGAAACAGGGCGGACGGATTGCCGGACTGCCGGAAAGCCGGCGCAAGGGCGGCTATTGAACCGCGCAAGGCCGAGCGGTGCGTCAAGATGCACGGGGATGTGACCAATCATCATATTGACTTGGTTGGTCCGTTGGTATTCAATTATTCGAATATATAAAGACGTTCGCGCAAGGCGGACAAGGGGTGGAAACAATGGCTGATGTAGCTGACAATACCAAGAGCATGTCGATTATCGTGACCAAGGGCACGCTGGATTGGGCCTATCCGCCCTTCATCTTGGCGACGACCGCCGCCGCGATGGGCGTGGAAGTGTCGATGTTCTTTACATTCTACGGCCTGCAACTGCTGAAGAAGGACCTGAACCTGAAGGTTTCGCCGTTCGGCAATCCCGGCATGGAAATGCCGATGATGGGCATGCACATGCCGATGCCCAATATCGTCAACGTGATCCCCGGCGTCGACGCCGCCGCCACCAAGATGATGAAGAACCTGATCAAGAAGAAAGGCGTCGCCTCGATCGAGGAACTGCGCGACGTCGCCGTCGAAACCGAAATCGAGCTGATCGGTTGCCAGATGACGATGGACTTGTTCGAGTTCAAGAAGGAAGACATGATAGACGACATCAAGATCGGCGGTGCCGCGACCTACATGGAAAGAGCGTTGGGTTCGCATATCAACCTGTTCATCTGACGGTACAGCCACTACAAGATCGGCGCAGGCTGAGGGCCCGCGCCGCTGCACAGCCATCCATGCGGAGGAATGACGACAATGGCAGACGTGACACTGGACGCAAAGGGCCTCAACTGCCCGCTCCCGATCCTGCGGGCCAAGAAGGCGCTCAAGGACATCCCGACCGGCGGCACACTGGAAGTGCTGGCAACCGATCCGGGCTCGGCGGCCGACTTCGACGCGTTTTGCCGGACGACCGGCAATGAGCTGATGGAGCATTCGGTCGACAGCGGCGTCTACAGATTCCTGATCAAGCACACCGCCTGATCGAACGTTCAGCTCAAATTCGAAACCCCGCCGGGAATCCGGCGGGGTTTTTGTTTTGGGCGCGCCCTAAACCCTTCGGTGCCCTACATCGCCCTTCCGTAATAGAGCATCGAGGTATGCGTCGCCTCCGCGAAGAACAGCCAGCGTTCTGTCGCGATGCCGAGCGTGGCGGACAGGACCGCGCCTAGCGCCGCCAGGCCGGCAGCAAACGGCGGAACCGCGTTCCAGAAATTCAGTGCGATGAGCGCCAAAGGGACGGCGAACAGCAGGAGATGGACCAGGAAGCGCAGTTTTGACGCATGCTTGCGTGCGATCTGGTAGCCCATCTCGCGCATCAGGAAGTTTTCCTCGGTATGCGGCATTTCAAGCAGCTTCACATCTCCGCCGAATTTGTCGAGGCCGGTCGCCGTGCCGAGCGTGTTGCGGGCCGGCGCGGTGTCGATGTGGCGCCAGTAGGCGATCTTCAGAACCCAGCCGAGAACCAGTAGCGCCATGGCGAGAATGCCGAAATTTGCGACGTAGGCGCCGAACATCCGAGCCAGCAACACGAGCAACAGCGCGCCGGTCATTGCCGCGAACACCAGATAGACCGGCGGCACGAAGCCGTTGTGCCACTGCCGGATCGGCTTCAGGCTGGTGTAGATCATCGAGGTGAAGAACACGGTGACGGCGGCCATCGCCGCGCTTAGCGCCGCCATCCAGCCGAACAGGTTCGAAGTGTCGTTGAAGAACACCCAGCCGATTCCAAACAGGCCGGCCGGCACAAAGGTGGCGATCGCCAGCACGCCCTCGCGTGCCAGCCAGGACGAGCGCCATTGGGTCAGCGCTTTCAGGAACCGCTCCGGGTGACCCAGATGCAGCATCGAGGACAGCAGCCCCGCCCCGATCAGGCCAAGCGAAAGCGCCATGGCGACGAAACCGAGCCAGGTGGATGCCGGTATCATGCCGGAAACCGCAAAGATGCCGAGCAATGCCAGCAGGCCGTATCCGGCGCCCGAGGCGGTGGTGAAGAATATGACGGAAAAAGCAGGATGCATCGTTCACCTATCTCGAAAGAACCGCATCGACCCAGCGCAGGAACTTGCCGGCGCTATCGCGCCCGCTCCCCTCGCGCGGCAGCGACGCACCGGCGCTGCGTTTGCCCGGGCGTGGCGGCAGGTATTTGCTGGTCGGTTGATATCCGGTCTCGGGCATGAGGTCGTAGCCGCCGCGCTCGCGTGTCAGCTTCGACACCGTCGAGTCCGGATCGTTGAAATCTCCAAAATGGCGCGCCTTGGCCGGACAGGTCGCCACGCAGGCCGGCACGCGGTCGGCCTCGGGCAGGTTGTCGTTGTAGATCTTGTCGATGCAAAGTGTGCATTTCTTCATCACGCCGGCATCCTCGTCATATTCGCGCGCGCCGTAGGGGCAGGCCCAGGAACATAACTTGCAGCCGATGCACTTGTCGGCGTCGACCAGGACGATGCCGTCTTCCGCGCGCTTGTAGGACGCGCCGGTCGGGCAGACCGTGACGCAGGCGGCGTTTTCGCAATGCAGGCAGTTTTTCGGGAAATGCACGGTGCGCGCATCGGGCCCTTGGCCGCCGGCTTCGAAGGTGAAGACGCGGTTGAACCAGACGCCGCGTTGTTCGGCCTGGTAGGCATTGATGTCGGTCAGGGGCGCCGAGTGGCCGGACGCGTTCCATTCCTTGCAGTTAGTCGCGCAGGCGTGGCAGCCGACGCAGGTGTCCAGATCAATGACGAGGCCGAGCCGCCTGGGCCCGCTTTCGGTGGGAAGGCTGGTCATTTCTTGCGGCCTCCGCTCGCATTGAATCGCAGGATGTCAGGCGCCGATTCTATGCCGGGCGGCAGGCCGATCTCGGGGAATTGCGGCTCCGAGATCTCCTCGCCCGGTTCGCATTTCTCGACCCGCACCATCAGGTCGAACCAGGCCGCCTGGCCGGTGACGGGGTCGGAATTGGTGATCCGCCGCTTGCCACCGGGCGGCAGCAACTCACTGATCAGGTGGTTGAGCAGGAAACCCTTCTTTGCTTCCGGCGCGTCGGGTGCGAGGTTCCAGGAGCCGGACCGCTTGCCGATCGCGTTCCAGGTCCACACCGTCTCGGGGTTGACGCCCTCCATGGTCTTGACCTGCACCTTGATCGAACCGTTGTGGCTCGTCACGCGCGCCCAGTCGCCGTCCTCGATCCCGAGTTCGGCGGCCTTGACGGTCGACATGTAGAGCTTGTTGCGGCCGAGGATCTGCCTGAGCCAGGCGTTCTGCGATCCCCAGGAGTGGTACATGATCATCGGCCGCTGGGTCAGCGCGTGCAACGGATAGGTCTGGGTATCGACCATCCCCTCCTCATAGGGCTTGTACCAGACCGGCAGCGGATCGAACGCAGAGTGGATACGCTCGCGCATGTCTTCGGGCGGCTGGACGTCGCCGTGCCCTTCGGCCGCCAGCCTGAACTTCTGCAACGGCTCCGAATAGAGCTGCAACACGATCTGGTCGGCATGGCCGATGAAGCCCATGCGCTGGGCGAAATCGAGATAGTCGCGGTTGGCGAACTTGTAGAACCGCTCGCCGGGCGCCAGCTCATGGTGCCAGAAGCACTGGTGATTGATGTAGGCCTGCAACTGGTCGGGATTGGGCGCGCCCCTGCCCTGTTCGGTGCCGTCCTTGCCGCGCCAGCCGGCCAACGGGCCGATACCGGGCGCGCGTTCGTGGTTGGCGATGTAGTCAGGATAACCGCCGGGGAACTTCGCCGAGCCGTCCTCGTTGGTCATGCCCGGCAGGCCGAGCCGCGCACCGAGGTCGAGCAGCACCGTCTGGAAGGGACGGACGTCGCGGTCGGGCTCGACGACCGGCTGGCGGATGGCGTCGGCGGGACCGTCCGCCTCGCAAATCGGCCGGTCGAGCAGCGAAATGCAGTCCCAGCGCTCCAGATAGGTGGTATCGGGCAGGATCAGGTCGGCATAGGCAACCGTTTCGGAAAAATAGGCATCGGAATAGATGATGTGCGGGATCTTGTACTCGCCGGTCTCCGGGTTGATGTCCGTGAGCATCTCCATGACACGCTTGGTGTTCATGGTGGAGTTCCAGCTCATATTGGCCATGTACATGAACAGCGTGTCGACCGGGTACGGATCTCCCTTCCACGCATTGGTGATGACCATGTGCATCAGCCCGTGGGCGGCGATCGGCGCATCCCAGGAGTAAGCCTTGTCGATGCGCACCGGTGTGCCGTCATCCTCCAGCAGCAGGTCCTCCGGGCCGGTCACGAAGCCGAGCGGCGCACCGCCGAGCGGGGTGTTCGGCGCGTAGGTCTTGCCGGCCGGCTTCTGCGCCGGCGGGATCGGTTTGGGGAACGGCGGCTTGAAGCGGAATCCGCCCGGGCACTCGACCGAGCCCAGCAGCACCTGCAGCACGTGAATCGCCCGGCAGGTGTGGAATCCATTGCTATGGGCGGAGATGCCGCGCATGGCGTGCATCGCCACCGGCCGGCCGATGATCTTGTCGTGCTTGCGCCCGGCCCAGTCGGTCCATTCGACGTCGAGCTCGATAGTCTCCTCGAAAGCCACCCTGGCCAGTTCTGCGGCAAGGCGGCGGATGTCGACAGCATCGAGACCACAGGTTTCGGCGACAGCGTCCGGACTGTAGCGCTCGTCCATGTAACGCTCGGCGAGCAACTGGAAGGACGGAACGGCGACCCGGCCGTCCTCGAGCTCGTACTGACCGACCAGCGCCGGCGCGATATCGGGCAGGCGCGCATCTACCAACGCCTTCCCGATCTTGTCGTAGCTGAGCGGATTGCCGTCCTTGTCGCGGGCAAACAGGCCGTGTTCGGCTGTTCCCGGCGCATCGATCACCAGCCAGCCGGCATTGGTGTAGCGCACGAGGTAGTCGGTATCGACCTTGTCGGCATGCAGCAGCTCGTGGATCAGGGCCATGACGAACAGGCCGTCAGTTCCTGGCCTGATCCCGACCCATTCATCGGCAATCGCCGAGTAGCCGGTGCGGATCGGATTGACCGAGACGATCTTGGCGCCATTGGCCTTCATCTTGCCCATGCCGGTCTTGATCGGGTTGGAATCGTGGTCCTCGGCCACGCCGAACAGCATGAAGTAGCGGGCGCGGTCCCAGTCCGGTTCGCCGAATTCCCAGAACGAACCGCCAATCGTGTAGAGCCCGGCAGCCGCCATGTTGACAGAGCAAAAGCCGCCATGGGCCGCGAAATTCGGCGTGCCGTATTGCGTCGCCCACCAGCCGGTCAGCGACTGGCTCTGGTCGCGGCCGGTGAAGAAGGCGAGCTTGCGCGGATCGCTCTTGCGGATGTCGCCAAGCCATTTGGTGGCGATCTCCAGCGCCTCGTCCCACTCGATCTCCTCAAATTTCGCTTCGCCGCGCGGCCCGACCCTCTTCAGCGGCTTCCGCAAACGCGCGGGCGAATAGTGCTGCATGATACCCGACGAGCCCTTGCCGCACAGCACGCCTTTGTTGACCGGATGGTCGGGATTGCCCTCGATGTAGCGGACCATGCCGTCCTTGAGGTGGACCTTGATGCCGCAACGGCAGGCGCACATGTAGCAGGTCGTGTACTTGACCTCGTCATGAACCTCCGGAGAGAGGTCGATAGCCGGTTCGTGGCGCATGTCGGTTCAGTCCTCCTCGGCGCGAATTCGCGCGGATTCTGTTTTCGGCCCGGTTGTCATGTTGCGCGAGCGGGCTCCGGTTCGTCGTCATAGTCTTGTTCGGTCGGTTCCTGCTTGCCCATGCGGCGGCACTCGACGAACACCGAGCGGCCGCACCGCCGGCAAATGTCGTAGTCGAGCTTGCGGTAGATCGCGCGCAGCGCCGCGGTCTTGGATTCGAAGATGTTGCCTTCACCGATCTCGTCGAGATAGCCGCCACGGTTGAGCCGGTCGATGACCGCTTCCTTGGGCCGGATCAGGTAGAGCCCGCCATTGCGCAGGCGGTATCGCCGCGCGGCCTGGACAAGCGCCTCGGCGCCGGTCACGTCGATGAAATTGACCCCGTTCATGACGATGACCAGGTGTTTTTGAAGCGGCGACCTTTTCTCGTAATCCCGTAACGTTTCGGTGAATGTCGCGGCCGCGCCGAAGAACAACGCGCCATCGAAGCGGATGATCCGCACTTGTCGGCACTCGGGAAGCTCAGCGTCGGCGGTCACGAATTTTCGCCCGGCGCTCGCCGGATCGGGGACACGGACCAGGATCGAGGGATTGGCCGTGCGGTAGAGGAACAGCAACAGCGACAGCAACACGCCGGCGAAAATGGCGAATTCCAGTTCGAGCAGCAGCGCCGCGACAAACGTGACGACGAGGACCCCGGTCTCGGTCTTGGATGTACGGAAAATCTGGACGATGTGATGAGTGTCAATCAATCCCCACGCGACGAGGAACAGCACCCCGGCCATGGCCGCGTTTGGCAGATAGGTGGCGAGCGGCGCGACGAGAACCACGACCACGGCGAGAAACGCGCCGGCGAAGATCGAGGCCATCGGCGTCTTGGCGCCGGCATCGTAGTTGAGGCCGCTACGGTTGAACGAGCCCGTGGCGACATAGGCCGAGAAGAACGAGCCGACGATATTGGACAGGCCCTGACCGATGAATTCCTGGTTGGCGTCGATATGCTGCCCGGTGCGTACGGCGATCGCGCGCGAGATCGACATCGCCTCGGTCAGCGCGAACAGGGTCACGGCGGCGACGGTGGGCGCCAGATCGCGCCACACGGAATAGGAAAAGCTCGGCGACGAAAGCGGCGGCAGGTGCGCCGGCAATGCGCCGACCGTCTCCACCTGCCCGCCGGCGAACTCGTTGAGCAGGAAAGCAAGCAGGCTGCCGGCGACAATGGCGAAGATCATGTAGGGCAGCTTCGGCAGGTAACGCCTCATCAATATCCCGACGCCCAGCGTCGTCAGCCCGACCGCCACGGTGTGCGGGTCGACTTCGGGGATGTGGCTGGCAAAGAACGACACGACCTGGTGGGGATGCGAACCGCGCGGAATGGGCAGGCCGAAGAAGTGCTTGACCTGGTTGAACATGATCAGGATCGCCGCGCCCGCGGTAAAGCCGATCACCACCGAATGGGAAATGAAATTGACGATCGCGCCGAGCCGCGCCAAGCCCATGGCCAGTTGAACAAGGCCGACGATGAAAGCGAGGGTCAGCGCCAGCAGCACGTAGTCCGACGATCCGGGGATTGCCATGGCCGAAAGCGAGGAAAACAACACGACGGAAGCGGCGGTGGTCGGCCCGGAAACCATTTGCCAGGACGAGCCGAAAAGTGCCGCGACAATAGCCGGCACCACACCGGCGTAGAGACCGTATTCGGGCGGCATGCCGGCAATCGTTGCAAATGCAACGCCCTGCGGCAGCACGATCACGGCGCCGGTCATTCCGGCCCACAGATCGGCTTTCATCGTTCGCCGGTTGACCATCGGCGCCCAGTCGAGGAACGGCAACAGCCGCGACAGCCATGCCGATTGCACAAGATCGATCGATTGCGCCGATTGCGTGCTCATGTCCTCCCCATGCTTGCGCGACGTCACGAGGAAAACCGGATCAAACGTGCCCTCCCGGCACGATACAGCACGCACAGGACTACCCCTGCCTGCAATGACCGGCACATCCCACAGATGCGCTCATGTATTCAATTATCTCTATATAATGGAATGAGCCAAGTCCAGACGGCGCAAGGTCTTTATGTGCCATAAAGCTCGATCTGCGGTGCGTTCTTTTGCCGCTTCCCGCGACTGGGCTAAAAAATTAAGCCGTTTGGCACCAGTCCGGGCTAACGCGCGACGTCGAGGGCTGCCAATCCCTGATGGAGCAGGTCGACGATCGGTTGCGGCAAATTGAGCTTGAGCGCCGCGTCGTGTCCCCTGTCCGACATCTTGCGCCAGGTCTTGGCGAGGATATCGGCCAGTTTCTCCGGCGTGTAACTGCCATATTTGGCGAGGAAGGCGTCGAGTTCGAATTCGAGGAACACCAGCGACGCGATGTCCTCGAGCGTCTGCGAATCGGGATCGGACTGCGGCT
Source organism: Zhengella sp. (assembly GCA_050304175.1). Lineage (GTDB taxonomy): Bacteria > Pseudomonadota > Alphaproteobacteria > Rhizobiales > Rhizobiaceae > JAIOIW01. Next base: position 15,992 of record JBNLDE010000032.1, read on the forward strand.
TCTCCTTGCGCACGATCTGGCCGACCCGCTCGATCGCGTGTTCGTCGTACCCGAGGCCGCGCATGATTTCGCCGAGACGGATCGCATGCTGCTTCTTGAGCTCGTTGCGCCAGCGATAGTATCCGGCCTTGCCCTCGGGATAGGTGTCGCGCGGGATCGAAAAGCGCTCGATGTGCTGACCGCGGATCGCGATCTGCAGTTCTTCGGGAGCTTGCGGCTGGAACTTGTCGAGCGTTGCGGTCATGCGCTGGCCGTAGATGAGCGCGGCCGGCACTATCTTGCCGTCGACCTCGACCTGCGTGGGGTCGGCAGCGTTGGCCGCATCGATCGCGGCGAAGACCTTTTCGAGTTTTTCAGATTGGGTCATGGCCACTTCGCGCTCCGATCGCTCACTTCGATATATTCATTTCGTTACATGTGAAGACGGACGGGTCAACGGCGGTCTTGCCGCCGCGACGTTTTTTCCGATTTGGGATGGACGCGCCCCCTTTTCTTACGGCCATATGTCAAACTAGGGTCATGCACAGGACGAGGCGGCGCACCGGCCGCAGCCAGTTGGAGGGGCATTATGAGCACGGACGCAACGGACAATTCCTCACCTCTCTATTCGGGGCCCGAACTGTGCGCCCGTCCCGCCCGCGACGTGGTGGCGCTGCTCAAGTCGGGCGAAATATCGCCCGCCGACCTGCTGGACGCCGCATATGAGCGCATTGCGCAGACCGGGCCGGCGATCAATGCGATGGTCACCTTGTGCGAGGACCGGGCGCGCGACGCGCTGGGCAATCTCGCGGCCGACAAGGCCGTCCACGGCGAAGACGCCGGGTGGCTTGGCGGATTGCCGATCGGCATCAAGGACCTGAATCTGGTCAAGGGCGTCGCCTGCACCTTCGGCAATGTGGCGCTCAGGGATTTCGTTCCCGACGAAAGCGACCCGCTGGTCGAAAAGCTCGAGGCACGTGGCGGCGTGGTGGTCGGCAAGACAAACACGCCGGAATTCGGCGCCGGCGGCAACACCTTCAACGATGTGTTCGGCTACACGCGCAATCCATGGGACACACGCAAGAATGCAGGTGGGTCCTCGGGCGGGGCGGCGGCGTCGCTGGCCGCGGGCGAGACCTGGCTGTCGCACGGTTCCGACCTTGCCGGCTCGTTGCGCACACCGGCTGCCTATTGCGGCGTTGTCGGCCTGCGCCCGACGCCCGGCCGTTGCGGCGGAGGCCCGGCGGCTACCGCTTTCTCCACAGAGGGCGTTTCCGGCCCGATGGCCCGCGATGTGCGCGACCTGGCGCTCTTCCTCGACGCGATGACCGGCTATGATCCGCGCTCGCCGATCTCGTTGCCAGCGCCACCGGTCTCCTTCCAGGAGGAGGTCGCCAAAGCCGATGGCAGGGTGCGGATCGCCTTCTCCGAAGACCAGGACGGTTTCGCGCCGGTGGAAAGGGAAATTCGCCAGGTGCTGCGCGCCGCGATGGAACAGACCGCACGGGCCGGCGCGACGGTCGAGGATGCCTGCCCGGCGCTGCCCGGCCTCTATGAGACCTATGTTACCTTGCGCGGCATCCATTACGGGTCGGTCAACGCCTATCTGCCCGATGCCGTCCAGAATCACTTCAAGCGGACGTTGCGCGAAAACACCGATTTCGGCCGCGAGCTGAAGACGCCGCAGATCTATGACGCGCTGCGCCAGCGCACGGTCCTCTACCAAGCCATGCGCACGTTCCTGGAAGGATACGACGTTCTGGCCATCCCGGTCGCGGGCATCGAGCCTGGCATGGTGGAGGAAGAATATCCGCCTTTCGTCGACGGAGAGCCTGTGACCGATTACGTCGACTGGCTGCGCTTTTCCTTCCTCGCCACGACGACCGCGTTGCCGGCGATCGCCGTACCGGCGGGCTTTACGGCGTCCGGCATGCCTGTTGGCATCCAGCTGATCGGCCCGCCGCGTGGCGAGGCTGTCCTGCTCCGCGCCGCGCGTGCTGTCGAGGAAGCTGTCGGCTTCCCGGTGACGCCGATCGATCCGGTCGTCCGGCACAAGGCGGCAAACTGAACTTGGCGACGGTAACGGAGCGAGGCTGTGGCGCGTAGCGGATTTTTAGGTGAGTTGCTGGAGAACCTGCTTTCGCGCGGTTCGCGGCCGCCTCGCGGCGGGTCGCGCGAGGAGTTCGGGACCCTGTTCGACCAGCTCCTGCTCGACCGTGGCGATATCCCCGCGCTCAGGACCGCATCGGAAATCCTGTCGAAATTCGACGATAGCGAAGCGTCGGAGCGCGATGGCATGTTCCAGTTGCTCGCCGACCGCTTCGACATCGACGCCGAAGCGGTCGAGTCGGCTGCCCGCGCGTATCGGGAGAACGCCAGTTCGGAAACCTACAGGCGGTTGCAGGCGGCAAGCGAAGCGCCCCGCCAGGAACTGCTTCGGCGCCTGAACCGGGTGCCGGGTGGCACGCTGGCGCTCGTGCGCATGCGCGCTTACCTGCTGCAAAATCTCGAGGCGAGCGATGGCGCCGCCAAACTCGATGCCGACTTCCGACATCTCCTTGCGTCATGGTTCAATCGCGGTTTTCTCGTCCTGCGCCAGATCGACTGGACAACGCCGGCCAACATCCTGGAAAAGATCATCGCCTACGAGGCCGTCCACGAGATCTCAAGCTGGGACGACCTACGGGACCGGCTGCAACCGGCCGACCGGCGCTGCTTCGCCTATTTTCATCCCGCGGTGGCTGACGAGCCGCTGGTCTTCGTCGAAGTTGCCCTGACCTCGGAAGCACCCACTTCCATCGACGCGATACTCGGGCCCGGACGCACCGAAATCGATCCCGACAGCGCGACGACCGCGGTTTTCTATTCGATTTCCAACTGCCAGGCCGGTCTGCAAGGCGTATCGTTCGGTAATTTCCTGATCAAGCAGGTCGCCGAACATTTGCGCGGGGAGTTTCCCCGGCTCAAGGAATTCGTCACAATTTCGCCGGTTCCCGGTTTCGCGCGCTGGCTCGGTTCCGGCCAAGCCCGCGCGACAGGCGAGTACGCCATCCTCGAGAAGGCGGGACTTGCCGATCCTGCTTCGGCGAGCCAGGACGTCATCGCAGACAATGCAAATGCGGTTGCGGCGCTTGCCGCGGCCTACCTGCTCTCCGCCAAGCGCGACGACGGAAAGCCGCGCGATCCCGTCGCCAGGTTTCATCTCGCCAACGGTGCGATCCTCGACCGGGTCAATCCCGCCGCCAACCTTTCGCCGCGCGGAATTGCGGAGTCGCTGGGCGTCATGGTGAATTACCGTTACGACCTCGCGAAGGCCGATGCCAACAACGAGCGCTATTTTGAAACCGGCGAAGTCACCGCCTCCAAGGCGGTGCGCGACCTCGCCCCCTGATCAGTACAAGGCCAAGACCTCATGACCAACCTGCTATACGACCGCCTATTCGCTCCGCATGCGGGAAGTGACAAGACGTTTCTGGTTCTGCCCGACGAGAGCGAGATTTCCTACGCGCAATTTCTAGCCATGGCCGCACGCTTCGCGCATGCCCTGCGCGCCGCCGGCGTCGAAACCGGTGATCGCGTGGCGGTACAGGTCAAGAAGTCGCCCGAGGCGCTGGCTGTGTATGCTGCCTGCGTCGCGGCCGGTGCGATCTTCCTGCCGCTCAACACCGCCTATACCGCCAGCGAGGTGGAGTATTTCGTCGCCGACGCCGAGGCCAGGCTGCTACTGTGCGACGGCGCCAGCAAGAACGCGCTGGAACCGGTCGCCTCGGGCGCCGGAGCGGTGCTGATGACCCTTAACGGCGACGGCACCGGCAGCTTCGCCAACGCTGCTGCAGGCCAACCCGAGCAGTTCGACACCGTTGAACGCGGCGCCGACGATCTGGCGGCATTCCTCTACACGTCGGGCACCACGGGACGCTCCAAGGGGGCCATGCTGAGCCAGGGCAACCTGTTGTCCAATGCCGAGGCGCTTGTCGATTACTGGCAGTTCACCGGCGACGACGTGCTGCTTCACGCCCTGCCGATCTTCCACACCCACGGCTTGTTCGTGGCCACCAACGTGATCCTTTTGGCCGGCGGATCGATGATCTTCCTGCCGGGCCTCGATATCGACGCGCTGTTCAGGTTCATGCCGCGGGCCACGACGATGATGGGGGTTCCGACGTTCTACACCCGCCTGCTCGCGGACGACCGGCTGACCCGCGAGGCGGTCGCCCACATGCGCCTGTTCGTGTCCGGTTCCGCGCCGCTTCTGGCCGAGACCCATACCCAGTTCGAGGAGCGCACCGGCAAGCGGATCCTCGAGCGCTACGGCATGACCGAGACCAACATGAACACGTCGAACCCCTACAGCGGCGAACGCCGGGCCGGAACCGTCGGGTTCCCGCTGCCCGGCATCGAGTTGCGGGTCGCCGATCCCGTGACCGGCGAGTTGCTTGGAGCCGGCAAGATCGGCGTGCTGGAAGTCAAGGGACCGAATGTGTTCAAGGGCTATTGGCGCATGCCGGACAAGACCGCCGCCGAGTTCAGGCCCGACGGGTTCTTCATCACCGGCGACCTCGGACTTGTGGACCCCGACGGCTATGTCTCGATCGTGGGGCGTGGCAAAGACCTGATCATCTCCGGCGGCTATAACATCTATCCCAAGGAAGTCGAACTGGTGCTCGACGAGTTGCCCGGCGTCAACGAGAGCGCGGTGATCGGTGTCGCCCACCCCGATTTTGGCGAAGGCGTCGTCGGCGTCGTCGTCCCCCAGCCCGGCGCCGAACTCAGCGAGGTGGTCATTCTCGGCTCGATCCGCGAAAAGCTCGCGCGCTTCAAGCAGCCCAAGCGCATTTTCATCACCGACGAGTTGCCGCGAAACACGATGGGCAAGGTGCAGAAAAACGTGCTGCGCGAGACCTATAAGGACGTGTTCTCGAAGTAGCGGCCGCCGGACAGCGCCGGTGGCGCGCTCAACGCTAGAGCGCGCGGCACTCGGGGATCGGCGTCACCGCTTTACCCTCGTTGAAGAATCGAACGATGTTCTCGACCACGAGATCGCCCATTGCGCGGCGCGTCTCCTCCGTCGCGCTGCCCACATGCGGCGTCAGGACGACGTTTTCGAGACCGAACAGGGCTTCCGGCACATGCGGCTCGTTTTCGAAGACGTCGAGCCCCGCCGCGCCGAGCCGGCCGTCGACGAGCGCGGCGACCAGTTCCGTCTCGTCCACCACCGTCCCGCGCGCGATGTTGATTAGCGTGCCCTCCGGGCCCAGCGCCTCGATCACAGCCTTGTCGACCAGTTTGCGCGTCGCCGGCCCGCCCGGCGTCACGATGACTAGGAAATCGCAATCGCGTGCCATTTTGACCAGGTTCCCATAGTACTCGTAGGCGACTTCGGGCTTGGGATTGCGCGTGTGGTACACGATCTCGCAATCGAACACCTGCAGCTTTTCGGCGATCGTCTCGCCGATGCGGCCGAGACCGAGAATGCCCACCTTCTTGCCCTCGATCGACCGGGTCAGCGGCGCCGCGCCTTCCTTCGGCCACCGGCCGGCACGCACATAGGCATCGTCGACCACGAGCCGACGGCTGACCGCGAGCATCAGCATGATCGCGGTATTGGCTACATCGGCGTTAAGCACGTTGGGCGTATGGGTCACCACGATGCCGCGATCGACCGCCGCCTGGACGTCTATGCCGTCATAGCCCACGCCATAGCTGGAGATGATCTTCAGGTTGGGCAGTGCGGCGATCAGGTCGCCGCCGATGCCGCGGTCGCCGAAAGTGGAGACGGCGACGATATTGTCCACCTTATCGGCGAGCGCCGGATCAAGGGATTTTCCCTGTACCGCGAAATGAACGTCAAACATCTCGCCGAACTGGTCCATCATCCGCGGCGTGGCACTGCCGATCGCGAGCAACTCCCGTCTCATCACAATTCTCCATCAACCAGTTGCGCAGTCATCCGATGGCCCGGCCCGGCGAGGGATGAAACGGCATGGTTTCAGACACTGTCACGCGTCCATTTCAACGGCCTGGCGCTGCCGGCCCAGCCCTTCAATTGTCAGTTCCATGACATCGCCCGGCTGCAGATAGGTCGGCGGCTTCATGCCCATGCCGACGCCGGGTGGCGTTCCGGTGGAAATAACATCGCCGGGATGGAGGGTGAACATCTGCGACAGGTGCGAAATGATCTGGGCGACCGTAAAGATCATGGTCGAGGTGCTGCCGGTCTGCATCCGCTTGCCGTTGAGGTCTAGCGACATGGCGAGCGCCTGCGGATCCGGGATTTCGTCGCGGGTGACGAGCCACGGCCCGGTCGGGCCGAACGTGTCGCACGACTTGCCCTTGGTCCACTGCCCGGTCAGTTGGGTCTGGAACCGGCGCTCGGAGACGTCATTGATGACGCAATAGCCGGCAACATGGTCGAGTGCCTCCTCCTCGGAGACATATTTCGCCTTGTTGCCGATGACGACGCCGAGCTCGACCTCCCAGTCGGAATGCTCCGATCCGCGTGGAATCACGACTGTGTCGTTCGGCCCGACGATCGCCGAGTTTGCCTTCATGAAAAGGATCGGATGTGCCGGAATGGCCGCCCCGGTTTCGGCCGCGTGGTCGGAATAGTTGAGCCCGATGCACATGAACTTGCCGATGGCGCCGACGCAGGGGCCGAAACGCGGGTTGCCCTCGACGAGCGGAAGCGACCCCGGGTCGATCGCGCGGAGCCCGGAAAGACCGGCATCGGTCAGCATGTCGCCTGAGATGTCGGCGGCATGGGCGGACAGGTCGCGGAGTTTGCCTTCGGCGTCGATCATGCCCGGCTTTTCGGAGCCGACTTCGCCATAGCGAACAAGTTTCATGGTCTTCCTCTCTTTGAATTGCGGCTCTGGACCGGACCCGGTTCAGCCCGACCAGCCGCCATCGATAATATGTGCCTGCCCCGTCGTAAATGCGCTTTCGTCAGAGGACAGATACACGACAAGCGCTGCAATCTCCTCGGCTTTTCCGATCCGCCCCATCGGCTGCCGGGCAATGAAAGCCTTCATAGCAGCTTCGTAATCGCCGGTCGCGCGCAGGCGGTCGTGAAGCGAGGGACTCTCCACCGTGCCCGGGCAGATCGCATTGCAGCGCACGCCCGAGGTGATGAAATCCTTGGCCACCGATTTGGTCAGGCCGATGACCGCCGCCTTGGTCGCGCCGTAGACGAAGCGGTTCGGCGCGCCGATCACCGACGACGCGGCGGACGACATGTTGATGATCGAGCCGACGCCGCGGTCGAGCATGCCGGGCAACGCGGCGCGGATGGTCCGGAACATCGAACGGACATTGAGGTCGAAAGCGAAATCCCACTCGTCGTCGGTGCAGTCCAGGATCGTACCGTTGTGAACGAAGCCGGCGCAATTGAACAGGATGTCGGGGGCCGCCTTCTCAACTCCGGCGCGAACCGAGGCATCGTCGCGTACGTCGAGAACCGACGTCTCGATGTTGCGATGGCCCAGCGCCGCCAGGTCGGCGAGCGCCTTTTCGTTGACGTCGGTGGCGAAAACCCGGGCGCCTTCGGCGGCCATCGCGATTGCCGATGCCCTGCCGATCCCCTGCCCCGCAGCCGTTACCAGCGCCCGTTTTCCTTCAAGCCGCTCCATGAGTTCGCCTCCGTCTATGTTCGCGGGCCATCACGACCACGCGTTTTTGTTTTTCTGCCGCCCCGCGGGCCACTCCAAAAATGCGGTTGCGACACCGCCTGCGCCACCGGTCGGGTCCCCCGGCTGGCACTCCCCCGTCACAAACGCCAGGAATTCCCGGGTCTGAACCGGGTTCCGGTCATTGCCGATCTCGCTGAAACACTGGGCCTTTCGTTTCTGTCCGGTTTGCATGTCAGGCAGACCGCCGGGGTTGAGAGGAAATGTCGTCCAGGAACGCGAAATGTTCGCGGATCGCTTGCGCGCATTTGTCCGGATCGCGGGCGAGCGCGGCATCGAGGATCGCCTTGTGTTCATCGACTGTGCCCTCGCGAAACCCGTAATCGGTGACCAGCCCCGCCAGTTGCTGGCGATACCGGTAAAACAATCCAAGAAGGGTTTCCTGCAGAAGCGGCGAACCGCAGGCGGAAACCAGCGTCTCGTGGAATTCCCAGTCGAACCGGGTCCAGATCGGAATGTACTCGCCCAGTCGCGTGGCATCGCGCATCTTGACTTCCATATGCGCAAGCTTGTGGTGCGCGGCATTGAGCCTCGCTTCCCATTCCATGTCGCCCCGGGCGATCGACAGCGCGGCGGCGTCTGTCTCGATAAGAACGCGCATGTGGCGGATGTCGAGTAGCCGCTCCAGCGACACCTCCGGCACCCGGAAGCCGCGTTGTTCCGCGAAATCGACGTACCCGCCGCAGGCTAGACGGAACAGCACCTCGCGCAGCGCACTCGCACTGCATCCGTAATCCACCCGCAACTCGTCGGGTTTCAGTTTCTTGCCGGCCTCCAGCTCGCCGCCCGCCAAACGGCTGCGGATCGAATTGTAGATCGATCCCTGATCCGCGTGTTCCGCCGTGCGATGGATATCCCCAGACATTGTCACAGTTCCTGTCTCTCGTCCTTACGTTATCGACATTTTCGCAATTGGCAACTTATCTCAAAATTTTTGTTTTCTTTGTAAATACACTTGCCGTTCGCAATTCCTGTTGTTAGCCTTCCATGGCCGCATATCTGCGGGAGGAGACTACGTAGCCGGCGCCTTGAGATATGCGCCAAGGGAGGAATTCGATGAAAATATTTACGAAAACCGTAATCGCGACCGCCGCAGCCTGCTTCCTGACCGGCACGGCGCTTGCGCAAACGACGACACTGCGCATTCAGACGCACTACGCCCCCGAGACACCCTCGGGCAAACTGGCCCAGGAGTTCTTCGACAAGGTTCAAACGATGTCGAACGGCGAGATCAAGATCGAACCGTTCTTCTCGTCTTCGGTCGTCAAGTCCGTGGAAACCTTTGACGCAGCAGCCACCGGGATTCTCGACTGCGACATGACCGGCGGCGGTTACCAGACCGGCAAGAACCCCGCCTTCCAGTTCGTTGGCGATATCATGGGCGGCTACGACACGCCCTATCAGCAACTGTCCTGGCTCTATTACGGCGGCGGCCTGGAAGCGGCCCAGCAGCTCTACAACAAATACGACATGCAACTGATCGGCTGGTGGATCTACGGTCAGGAATCACTCGCCTCGTCCAAGCCGATCCGCAACCCCGGCGATTTCAAGGACTGGAAATTCCGCTCGCCTCCGGGAATGGAAACCAAGATCTTCGAAAAGCTCGGCGCCAAGCCCATCGTGATGGATTTCACCGAGATCTTCACAGCCCTAGAATCCGGCATCATCGACGGCGCCGATGCCTCGGGCCTCGCCAACAATGTCGGCCTGGGCCTGTACGACATCGTCAAGCATGCCAACTTCCCTGGCTTCCACTCAATGCCGTCGGATCACCTGGCCTGCAACAAGGCCGTCTACGACGCCATGCCGGATAGCCACAAGGCAATCCTCAACACGGCGATGGAATCACTTGCCCTGCGCACCGCGCTGACCTTCGAAAAGAAGAATGCCGAAGCTGCGGCGATGCTGCGCCAAAAGGGCGTAACCCTCTACGACTGGAGCCCGGAAGATCGCCAGTCGTTCCGCGATGCCGCGCAGGCGACGTGGCCCGAATTCGCCACCACGCCGGAAGCCAAGGCGCTGGTCGAGTCCCATCTGGCCTATCTCAGACAGCTTGGCCTTGTAAAATAGGACAAATGCTAACCGCATGACGATGCTCCGGGCCGGAACGGATCCGGCCCGGACTTCGAAATTACCGCATCGCCGTTTGGGAGGAGGGCGTAATGGTCGAGCACGAGCGCACCGGTCCGATAGACATGTTGAACTGGGCCTTTTCGCGCGTAGCCATGTGGGGGCCAGCCTTTATCGTCGTCATCATCTTCTATGAAGTGGTGATGCGGTACATCTTCTTTCGGCCCACCCTGTGGGTCAACGAGATGTCGCTTTGGGCGGGCGGCGCGATCTACGTGACCGCCGGGCTCTATTCGATGCAGCAGCGCAGTCATATCCGGATTTTCGTCCTCTACGATATGGCGCCTTTGTGGATGCGCCGCCTTTTCGACGTCATTTCTGCGGTATGCGTGGCGATTTTCTTCCTCGCCGTCCTGTGGGGCGGCTTTGGCGAAGCCCTGGCCAAGTTCTGGCGCTGGGAGGCCTTCGGAACCGCCTGGGATCCGCCTATACCCGCGACCAACAAGCCGCTCGTACTGGTCACGCTTCTTCTGCTGACCTTTCAGGCCTTTTCCAACCTCATCCGCGACTGGCCGGCCCATCCGGCCATACGCAAGGTCTTCGATATCGTCTCGACCGTCATTATCGTCGGGCTTTGCATCGCCGCATTCCCGGTTCTGTTTGCCGATGCCGAAAGCAATTTGAAAGTACCGCTCAATTGGCGGATTTTCATCGGAGTCCTGCTGCTTGCAGCCATTGCATTGACCGCAATCGGCCTCTTTAGGGACTTCAACAAGACGCCGGTTCCGATGGTCGAAACCCATGATCCAGCTGAAGAATTCGGCGTTCCCGAGGAGGTGCTGAGCGGCGAACCGCCGCCCGTGGATGCCGCATCCGGAAAGATCAACAAGGACGGCGACCAGCCGTCCGCCTGACACAGCGCAGCACCAAGGGATTTTTCCACATGGATATTGGCACGATCTCAATCATCTTGTTGCTTGGCATGCTGTTGCTGCTTGCCATCGGCATGCCGCTGGGTTTCGCCTCCGGCTTCCTGGCCGTCGTCGTCCTGGTGCTGAAATTCGAGCCCACGCTGGTCACCGACCCCTTTGTCCACGGCTTCGATTTCGAATCCTGGAAACTGGGCGAGGGAATTCTCACCAAGCGTTTCGGTTCCGGCCCGATGAATGTGCTAGCGCAACGATTATATGGCATCACAACGAACTACGTCCTCATTTCGGTGCCGCTGTTCATCTTCATGGCCGTGCTGCTCGAACGCTCCGGCATCGCCCGCGACATGTACAGTTCTCTTTCCATGTGGATGAACCGCACGCGCGGCGGCATCGCGGTGGTCACCGCCCTGATGGCGATCGTGATGGCGGCCATGTCGGGGATTATCGGCGGCGAAGTTGTCCTTCTCGGCCTGATCGCCCTGCCCCAGATGCTGCGGCTCGGTTATAACCAGAACCTGGCCATCGGAACGATCTGCGCGTCCGGCTCCCTCGGGACAATGATCCCGCCGTCTATCGTGCTGATCTTCTATGGGCTGATAACCGAAACCTCGATCCACGCCCTGTTCCAGGCCGCCTTCATTCCCGGCTTCATCCTCGCGGGTTGTTACATCGCCTATATTCTCGTCCGCACCCGGTTAAACCCGGCGTTGGCGCCGCTGCCGGAACCCGGCGACAACGACATCATGCCGCGCGAAAAGGCACTCTACGGCGGCACGCTGATTGCCGAGGTGCTGGCATTCGTGTCGCTTGTCATCATCGCGCGGTACGTTTTCATCCACACGATCGGCACGATCGAGGAAGACACCTGGTTCCAGGACATCTCGACACTCTACTGGATATTGCCGCTCGCCGTCGCGGCCCTAGGCTGGATCATGATCGGCGCGGGCGCGGAAACCGCCAAAAAAAGCTGGGAACTAGGCAAAGGGCTGGTTCAGCCACTGGGCGTCGTATTTGTCGTGCTCGGTTCGATCTACGGCGGCATCACCGGCATCACGGAAGCCGCGGCCATGGGCTCGATCGCCGTCCTGCTCCTCATCGTCGCGCGCGGCGAGTTCACCTTCACGCTGCTGCGCGAAGCTTCGATGCGGACATTCAAGTCCACGGGAACCATCATCTGGGTCACCTTCGGCGCAACCGCGCTGGCCGGCGCCTACACCATCGCCGGCGGCCCCACCTACGTCGCCAACCTAATCGTCGGCTATGACCTGCCGACACTGGGCGTGCTGCTGGTCATGATGGTGATCTTCCTGTTCCTCGGCGCCTTCATGGACTGGACCGGCATCGTGCTTCTAGTGATGCCCGTGTTCTTGCCCATCGTGCTCAAGCTGCCGGTCGAGGAACTCGGTTTGCTCGCCCCCCTTGCCGATGCGCCGACCTTCGTTTCCGTCTGGTTCGGGATCCTGTTCTGCGTCAATATGCAGGTCTCTTTCCTCTCGCCACCATTCGGGCCGGCGGCCTTCTATCTGAAGTCGGTCGCTCCGCCACACATCACGCTGCCGGACATCTTCCGCGGGTTCCTGCCCTTTATCGGCATGCAGATCTTCGTGCTCGCGCTGATCCTGTTCTTCCCTGAACTGACCATGCTCTTCAGGTAGCAGGGATCGACAACACCACCGCATACGCTGCACCATATGAAGCCGCATGCGCTGCACCATATGAAAAGGACCCGGACGCTGTTTCGACCGGACGCGACCCCGCGGCCGCGGCCGGTCCTGTTACACAGGAAACCAATATGAGAGACTTCATCCGCCTCGACCCGTCCGACAATGTCGTGACCGTCACGCGCCCGCTGGAAGCCGGCGCCTCCGTGGAGAGCGCGACGACGCGTGCCCTCGTGCCCCGCGGCCACAAGGTGGCGGTCGCGGCTATCGGCAAGGGCGAGGCCGTGCGCAAATATGCGCAGATCATCGGCTACGCGGCGACCGACATCGCGCCCGGCGACCATGTCCACACCCACAATCTCGAGTTCCGCAACGTCGATGCCGAGTATGAGTTCGGCACCGACGTGAAGCCGGTCGCCACGGCGCCCGAAAACGCGCGCGACACCTTCATGGGCTACCGGCGCGCCAATGGCAGCGTGGGAACCCGCAACTACATCGCGGTGCTGACATCCGTGAATTGCTCGGCAACCGCCGCCCGCATGATCGCGTCCGCCTTCGGTCCGGAAGAAATGGCCAGTTATCCCAATGTTGACGGCGTGGTGGCCTTCGTCCACGGCACGGGGTGCGGCATGAGCGGTTCCGGCGACGGTTTCGATGCGCTTCAGCGCGTGATGTGGGGCTATGCCCGCCACCCCAACCATGCCGGCGTGCTGATGGTCGGTCTCGGATGCGAGATGAACCAGATCGACTGGCTGCTCGAAGCCTACGGCATCGAAAAGGGGCCGCTTTTCCAGGCCATGAACATTCAGGACGTCGCCGGCTTGCGGCGCACCGTCGAACTCGGCATCGAGAAAGTGCGCGCCATGCTGCCGGAAGCCAACAAGGCGGTGCGCGCACCCTGCCCGGCCTCCGACCTGGTGGTCGGACTGCAGTGCGGCGGGTCGGACGCTTGGTCGGGCATCACCGCCAATCCGGCGCTTGGCTACGCCTGCGATCTGCTGGTCGCACAGGGCGGAACCGGCGTGCTGGCCGAAACGCCCGAGATCTATGGCGCCGAACACCTGCTCACCCGCCGCGCCGTCGACCGCAAGACCGGCGACAGGCTGGTCGGCCTGATCCGCTGGTGGGAGGACTACACCGCCCGCAACAAGGGCTCGATGGACAACAATCCCTCGCCCGGCAACAAGAAGGGCGGGCTGACGACGATCCTGGAAAAATCGCTCGGCGCGGCGGCCAAGGGCGGCACGACCCCGCTCACCGGCGTTTACAAATATGGCGAACCGGTCACCGCGAAGGGATTCACCTTCATGGATTCACCGGGCTACGATCCGGCATCGGTGACGGGCCAGATCGCGTCGGGCTGCACCCTGATCGCGTTCACCACCGGGCGTGGTTCGGCCTTCGGTTCCAAACCCGCGCCGACGATCAAGATCGCGACCAATACCGAAATGTACCAGCGGATGGCCGAGGATATGGACGTCAATGCCGGCGCCATGCTGAGCGAAGGCGTGTCGCTCGAGGACAAGGGCCGCGAGATCTACGACCTCTTGCTACGGGTCGCGTCGGGCGAGAAATCAAAGTCCGAGGCCCAGGGGCTCGGCGACTACGAGTTCGTTCCCTGGCAGATCGGGGCGACGATGTGACCGCGCGGTCAACGGGATTCGGCGGTCATCGCGTCCGGACGGTCAAAGACCGCCGGTTTCAGCGAAATCCCGAGGCCGGGGCCATGCGCCGGCGCGACCATGCCGTTCTCGACGACCGGCAAGCCGTCGCAGACCTCCGCGTACCACCCGGTATAAAGCGCGCGCACGCTTTCCTGGATCGCCGCGTTCGGCGCATGCACCGAGAGATGACAGGAGGCGGCATAGACCACCGGGCCCGTGCAGTCATGCGGTGCGACCGGCCGGTGCCACGCATCGGCGAGCGCCGCGATCGCCTTGCCCTCGGTCAGCCCGCCGCACCAGCCGAGATCGAGCATGATGTAGTCCGCCGCATCGGCGACCAGCAATTCGCGGAACTGGTGCCGGCCGGAGATGGTTTCCGAGGCCGTGACCGGGATCGGGCAATGGGCGCGGAAATCGGCCAGCGCCGAAACGCCCGCCATGCGCACCGGATCCTCGATCCAGTAGATCCCCAACGGCGCCACCGCCCCGGCGATCTGCAACGCGACCGGCTGGTTCCACAGCGAGTGCATTTCGAGCATGACATCGATCCTGTCGCCGACCGCCTCGCGGATCTGGCGAAACGGGCGCAGCCCCTCCTCCAGTTCGGCCGGCGAGATCGACTGGCCGCCGGACCGTTCCGCATAGCGGTCGAACGGCCAGATCTTCATTCCCGTGATGCCTTGGGAAATCAGGCTTTCCGCCAGCGCTCCGGCATCGGTCAGGAACGCCTCCAAATCCTCATAGGGACCGGCCGGCGCGTTTCCGAGCCCCCAGTTGGTCGAAACCTGGCCTTCGGCGCTTCGCACATAGCGGTAGCCGGCGCAGGTGTTGTAGGTGCGGATCGCCTCGCGGCAGCGTCCGCCGAGCGCCTGCCAAACCGGCTCTCCGGCCCGTTTCGCCTTCAGGTCCCACAGCGCGATGTCGATGGCAGAATTGCCCCGAATTTCGGCGCCGCCGGCCTGATTGCCGATGATGGGAACAAGGGAAACGCGAACCGGTTCCGGGTCCGCCGGCTGCCCGATCAGCCTGGGCGCGGCTGTGTCGTGTATATAGGCTTCCACCGCCCGCGGCCCGAAAAACGTCTCGCCCAGACCGACCAAGCCGGCGTCGTCCTCGACAAAGACCCAGAGCAGATTGGGAAACTCGTCCAGACGCAAGGTGCGGATCGAACGGATATTGGACATTGCAGGCCTCCAGACCGGTCCACTGTCCCGGTTTCACAACCTGCGCGCAAGACGAAACGAGCGCCCATCGGCGTTTTCCCGCCGGCGGGAACCATTCGTACTGACAGGACAAGGAGACCGTTATGACCAAACCTGCAATCGGCTTTATCGGCCTGGGCCTGATGGGCTCGGCTATGGTGCATAGACTACTCGACTGCGGCTACGGCTTGACGGTGCTGGCGCACCGTTCCCGCTCGGCAGTCGATGCCGCGGTCGCGCGCGGCGCGGCGGAGGCTTCGACAGCCAAGGCACTGGCGGAGGCCAGCGATATCGTCATGCTCTGCGTCGACACTTCGGCATCGGTCGAATCCCGCATGCGGGGTGAGGACGGCGTGATAGCCGGTCTGAAACCCGGGGCAATCGTGATCGACTTCGGCACCTCGCTGCCAGGCTCGACCCTGCGTCTCAGCGAGGCGGTGGCCGCGGCGGGCGGCGCCTATCTCGATGCGCCGCTCGGCCGCACCCCGGCGCACGGCCGCGAGGGCAAGCTCAATATCATGTGCGCCGGTGACAAAGCCGCGTTCGCGAAGGCCAAACCGGTGCTCGACGATCTCGGCGAGAACGTCTTTCACCTGGGCAAGGCCGGTTCCGGCCATACGATCAAGCTGATCAACAATTTCGTCGGCATGACGATGGCGTCTGCCATCGCCGAGGCCTTCGCGATGGCCGACAAGGCCGGCGTCGAAAGGCAGGCGCTCTACGACGTCATGTCGGCCGGACCGCTGCATTCGGGAATGATGGACTTCGTCAAGGCCAACGCCATCGACGGCATCAACGACAAGCTCGCCTTCTCCATCCGCAACGCGCGCAAGGACATTGGCTATTATTCCACCATGGCGGATGACGCCGGTGTGGTCAGCGTGATGTCGCCGGCCACCAAACAGGCGCTCGGCCTGGCGGTGGCGACCGGTTACGGCGACCGGCTGGTCGCCGAGCTCGTGGACTATTTCACGGAGCTGTTCGGCGACGGGAAATAGCGCCTGGCGCCGCAGACGCGTCTGGTTCCCCGACCCGCGGCGCCTATATGAGGGCGCGGATGATGCGCCAATTGAATGGACAGGATTGCCATTCTTGAACATTATCCCGACGCGGGGCAGCGGCCCCGGACAATGGGGATGATATATGGGTCTCATCAAGCAGGTGATGCTGACGCTCGGCGTCGCGATCGCTGCCTTTTACGGCTGGGCCTGGTATTACCCGAGCGCACCTACGCTGCTGCACGACTACGGCCTTGATCGCCTTCCCGGGCTGCCGGCGCCGATGGAAACCGCGGCCATATCCGGCAGAGGCGGCCAAAACCGCCAGGGCGGCTTTTCCAATCAGGCGCTGGTGACGGTCGCTCCCGTCAGCAAGGGCGTCGTCAACGATCGCCTTACGGCGATCGGCAACGGCCAGGCGATCCGTTCGGTGACGGTGACGCCGCTGGTCTCCGGGCAGATCGCCAATGTCCTGGTCGTATCGGGGGCGCGGGTCAACGCCGGCGACGTGATCGTGCGACTCGACTCCCAGTCCGAAGAAATCGCCCGCGACCGCGCCAACATCGCCGTCACCAACGCCGCGAACAAGCTGAAGCGCTACGAGGAACTGTTCGCGCGCCGGGCCACCACCTCGGTCGAGGTCGACAATGTGCGAACGGAGCTGGACAACGCCCGCCTGCAATTGCGTGAGGCCGAACTTGCGCTCGACCGGCGCACCGTTACGGCGCCGATTGCCGGCGTAATCGGCATCCTGTCGCTCTCCGAAGGCGATTTCGTGACCAACCAGACCACAATCACGACTATTGACGACCGCAGCGAGATCATCGTCGAATTCTGGGTGCCGGAACGCTTTATCGGTAAAGTCTCGCTCGGCGCGCCGGTCGCGGCGAGCGCCATTGCAATGCCCGGCGTCATGTTTGACGGGGCGATCGTCGCCGTCGACAACAGGATCGAACAGGACAGCCGCACGCTGAGGGTCCAGGCGGAAATCCCCAATGCCAACGACCGGCTGCGCGCCGGAATGGCGTTCCAGGTGTCGATGCGGTTTGCCGGCGACCCCTACCCGTCCGTCGATCCGCTTGCGATCCAGTGGGACTCGGCAGGCTCCTATGTCTGGCTTCTGGCCGACGGCAAGGCCGAGCGCCGCGACGCCACCATCGTCCAGCGCAATTCCGACAGCGTGCTCGTCAAGGCCGACATCTCCTCGGGCGACCAGGTCATCGTCGAGGGCGTCCAGAACCTGCGCGACGGCGCCGTGGTCAAGGTGATCGGCGACGCCTCGCCCTCCGGGTCCGAGGATGGCGCGCGGAACGGCAAGGCGGGATCGTGACATGGCCGACGGCCCGACAAGCGAAACGCCTTCATCGACGGGGTCCGAAACCAACACCGACGCCGCGACCACGGGCGGCACGGCGCTGTTCGTGCGCCGCCCGGTTCTCGCGCTGGTCCTCAATCTGCTGATCGTCGTCGCCGGTCTTGCCGGCATCTACGGCGGCGAAATCCGCGAGCTGCCCGATGTCGACCGCCCGGTGATCTCGGTCAACACCGATTTCCCCGGCGCCTCGCCGGAAACGATTGACCGCGAGCTGACCGCGGTGGTGGAAGGCGCGGCGGCGCGCGTGTCCGGCGTCGCGTCGATCTCGTCGACATCCTCTTTCGGCCGCAGCCGGGTGACAGTCGAATTCGCCGACAATGTCGATCTCTCCGAGGCGGCATCGGACCTGCGCGATTCGCTCGGCCGCGTTTCCAACAACATGCCGGACGGCGCGGACGATCCGCGCATCGTCAAGGCCGACGCCAATGCCGATCCGGTGATGCGTCTCGCCGTCACATCCGACACGATGAGCGTGCAGGACATCACCATCCTTGTCGAAGACGAGGTCGTTGACCGGCTGGCCTCTGTTCCCGGCGTGGCGGACGTCTACACCTATGGCGACCGCGACAAGATCTTCCGCATCGATGTCGACCAGACACGGTTGGCGGCCTACGGGCTCACGGTCGCGAATTTGCGCCAGGCCCTGTCCAACATCGCCTACGACGTCCCGGCGGGTTCGCTGACCGCGCGCAGC
Organism: Zhengella sp.; assembly: GCA_050304175.1. Lineage (GTDB taxonomy): Bacteria > Pseudomonadota > Alphaproteobacteria > Rhizobiales > Rhizobiaceae > JAIOIW01. The sequence goes on from JBNLDE010000032.1 coordinate 34,252, forward strand.
CAGGATCTCGTCGTGCGCGCGACTGCCGACGTCGTGACGCCTGAAGCGTTCGAGCAGCTCTACGTCGCCGATCGGATCCAGATCCGTGACGTGGCGACCGTAACCCTCGGCCCCAATCCGGGCGACACAACGCTGCGCGCCAACGGCCGCCCGGGCATCGGCCTCGGAGTCGTCCGCCAGGCCCAGTCCAACACGCTGGAAATCTCGCAGGGCGTGCGCGACGCAGTGGATAAGCTGCGCGACATCCTGCCGGAAGGCGTGACCATCCGCGTGACGAGCGACGACGCCACCTTCATTTCCGGCGCGATCGGCGAAGTGGCACGGTCGCTGGGATTTGCGATTGCCATCGTCGTTGCGATCATCTTCCTGTTCCTGCTCGACTGGCGCGCGACGATCATCCCGGCGGTCACGCTGCCGGTGGCGCTGACCGGAACTTTCGCAGCCATCTATCTCGTCGGTTTTTCGATCAACATCCTCACCCTGCTGGCGCTCGTTCTGGCCACCGGTATGGTGGTCGACGACGCAATCGTGGTGCTCGAGAATATCGTGCGCCGGCGCAACCAGGGCATGGGCATCCGCGCCGCTGCGGTGATCGGAACGCGTGAAGTGTTCTTCGCCGTCGTCACGACCACGGCTACGCTGGCGGCGGTGTTCATCCCGCTCTCGTTCCTGCCCGGACAGGCCGGCAGCCTATTCCGCGAGTTCGGTTTCGTGCTCGCCTTCGCGGTGACGCTGTCCAGCATCGTCGCGCTGACCCTTTGCCCCATGCTGGCCTCGCGTTTCGTCAAGCCGTTGGAGAAAACCCGCAACAAGGGCATGCACTCCGGGATTCTGGCCAATCTCGGCCGCGGTCTCGCCAAGCTCTATTCGCGCCTGCTGCACTGGGCACTCGATGCGCCCATGGTTGTGATCCTGATCGCCGTTCTGTTCGGCAGCTTTTCCTGGACGTTGGTGTCCACCATCCCCTACGAGCTGACGCCGCGCGAGGACCGCGCGATCGCGATCATGCGCATTTCGGCGCCGCAGGGTGTCAGCTTGGACTATACCGCGGCGCGGGTGCGTGACCTCGAACGCCTGGTTCAACCGCTCAAGCAAAGCGGCGAGGTCACCAACATCTTCTCCATCGCCGGCGCGCGCGGCTCGTCGAGTACCGGTTTCATGGTCCTGACCCTGGCGCCCTGGGAACAGCGGACCCGGTCGCAGGATGAAATCGTTCGCCAGATCAACGGCTTGATCCGGCAGGTACCGGGCGTACGGGCATTCGCCATCCAGCCCAACAGCCTTGGCATCCGAGGCGCTGGAAGCGGCCTGCAATTCGCATTTGTCGGCAGTTCGTACAGCGAGTTGGCCGACGCCGCCGACAAGCTGGTCGCAAAGCTCCAGAACGACGAGCGGTTTGGCCAGGTCCGGCTGTCCTACGAGACGACCCAGCCTCAGCTTTCCGTCGACATCAACCGCGAACGCGCCTCCGATCTCGGGATCGACATCAACGGGCTCGCCGACGCCATGCAGGCGCTGCTCGACGGCCGCGAGGTCGGTTCGGTGTTCATCCGCGACCGCGCCTATGGCGTCAAGCTGATCTCGACGACGACGCCGATCAACGACCCGACCGACCTGGAAAACATCTACCTGAAGACCGCCAACGGCCGCATCGTGCCGATGTCGACCATCGCCACGCTGACCGAGAAGGCGGTCGCGCCGTCACTCAACCGCGAGCAGCAGTTGCGCGCCGTTTCGGTCACCGCGAGCCTGACGCCGCAGCTGGCGCTCGGCGATGCCTATGAAGAGGTCGTGCGGATGGCCCAGCCGCTGCTGCCGCCGGGCGCACGCGTGATCCCGCTCGCCGAGGCGGCGACGCTCGACCAGTCCTCACGCGATATGATCATTACCTTCGCCATCGCCATCGTGGTCGTGCTGCTGGTGCTGGCGGCCCAGTTCGAGAGCTTCGTCTCGGCGCTCATCATCATGGCCACCGTGCCGCTCGGACTGGCTTGCGCCGTGTTCGCGCTCAAGCTCACCGGCGGCAGCCTGAACGTCTACAGCCAGATCGGGCTCGTCCTGCTGGTCGGTGTCATGGCCAAGAACGGCATCCTGATCGTCGAATTCGCCAACCAGCAGCGCAATCGCGGATACTCGGTCCGCGAAGCGATCGAACGGGCCGCTGTCATCCGCCTGCGTCCGGTGATGATGACCATGATCTCGACCGTCCTCGGCGCCCTGCCCCTGGTGCTGGCTTTCGGCGCCGGCGCCGAGGCGCGCACCGCGCTCGGCTGGGTCATTGTCGGCGGGCTCGGCCTGGCCACGATCGCCACGCTGTTTCTCACACCGGTCGCCTATCTGATCCTCGCGCGATTCTCGAAACCGACGGTCGAGGAGGAAAAGAGACTTGCGAGGGAGTTGGAACAAGCGTCTGGCAATTCATTCGTACACTGACGTGCTCGCGGCGTTACCGCACTCCAGCAAGGAAACCACCTAACAGTCGCCACTTGGCAAGCTGCAAGTGGTCAACCCGCCCTGCGCGATCAGATGCGCCGGCGTGCAAACGGGATTGTCCATTTGTCGTTTCCGCAAGAGTGTATATTCTGATCAGATTGCGGCGTTAGCCCAAATGGGAGGACTAGAAATGAAAAAATCCATTGTAACCACCTTGGCGGCTGTTTCGATGTTCGGACTGACAACAGCAGTCAAAGCTGATCCCGTTCGTTTGAAGATGGGTTCGACATTCCCTTCAAGCCTTGTGCAACTCGGTACGCTCGGCAAAACACTCGAGGCCAATATCAATGCTGTCTCTGGCGGCGACATACAGGTCAAGTTCTTCGAACCCGGCGCACTTGTTCCCGCCCTTGAACTGTTCGACGCTATTAAATCCGGTGCTGTTGACGCAGCCTGGTCGACGCCGGGCTACTGGCAGGGCAAGGAACCCGCGCTTTCACTTTTCGCCGCAGTGCCGTTCGGCCCGTCGGCCGGCGAATATGCGGCGTGGCTGTTCCATCGCGGCGGCGAAGCAAAGATGCAGGAAATTTATCATCGCCACGGCATCCATTCCATGATCTGCGGCGTTATTGCGCCTGAGGCGTCCGGCTGGTTCCGCGAAGAAATCACATCGCTTGACCAGTTGAAGGGCAAGAAAATGCGTTTCTTCGGTCTTGGCGCGAAAGTGATGCAGAAACTGGGCGTCGACACGCAACTTCTCGCCGGGGCGGACATCTATCCGGCCCTCGAACGCGGCACCATCGACGCGACCGAATTTTCAATGCCCGCCATCGATTTGAATCTCGGTTTCTACCAGGTCGCTAAACACTACTATTTCCCGGGTTGGCATCAACAGTCGACAACCTTTGAGTTCATGATCAACAAGGCAAAATGGGACGCAATGACCGAAACGCAACAGAAGCAGATCGAGATCGCCTGTCGCGCCAATTTCGCGGTCGGTCTTGCCGAAGGTGAAGCAATCCAGGGCAAGGCGCTGGCCGAGTTGAAGGAAAAGGGTGTCCAGATCCATCGCTGGCCGCAGGAAACGCTAGACCAGTTGGAAAGCACTTGGAACGAAGTGGCCGCCGAGATCGCCGCCGAGAACGCCGATTTCAAGGAAACCTGGGATTCACTCCAGGCATTCCGCGCCGAGTATAAAACCTGGGCCGAGCTCGGCTATTTGAAGTAAATCGATCGGACTTAACGAACCTCCCCCGCGTCTCCAGGCGCGGGGGAACGTTGCGGATCGCGTGGGCGGCTTGGAATCCTTGGGCGCCGGATTCGAGTTGAAATCCGGTTTTCTACAACAGTGACCCGAGCACCGACGCCGGCGGCCGGCCACCGGTCACGTGCGGTCCCGAAAATGATTGGGAGGAACCTCGCTATGCAGTCAATGCTCAAGGTGAGCGCTGCAATCGATCGTGTACTCGCCCTTGTCGCCTGGATTGGCGCCTGGTGCGGCTTCGCGCTTGTATTTGTCGTGCTCTACGATGTCACCTCTCGGTATTTCGGTGTACCGAAGCCGTTCGGGCTGAACTCCACCCAGATACAGGAGTCGGAGTATTGGCTGCACACCTTCCTGTTCGCTCTCGTCATCGGATATGCCTACAAGCGCCAAGCGCATGTGCGCATCGACCTGTTGCGAGACCGCTTCCCGACGCGAACCAAATACACCATTGAAATCATTGGCATAATATTTTTCCTGCTCACCTACTCGGCGCTCGGCGCCTGGTTTACCTTCGCCTATGCCCACGCTTCATTTCTGGAGGGTGAGGTGTCCAAGTCGACCATCGGCCTGTCACACCTGTGGATCCTCAAGGGCTCCCTGGCAGTCATGTTCGTGATGATGGGCCTCGCTGGTATTTCGCAACTGATCAAATCCGTTGCCGGCTTTGCCGGGTCCCTCCCCGATCGGCTAATCGCCGAAACGCTCGGAGGTGACATGTGATGGAGTGGTTGGGGCCCTATCTTCCGGCGCTGATGTTTCTGGCATTGGCGCTGTTGCTGTTTTCCGGATATCCGGTCGCGTTCGTTCTAGGCGGGATCGGCCTGAGCTTCGGCTTCATCGCCATGTGGGTCGACCCGTGGCTATTCGATATCGCGCAATTCGGAACAATCCCGTCGCGCATATTTGGCGGCATCGCCGAGAACCTGATCCTGACGGCGATTCCCATGTTTATCTTCATGGGCACAATGCTGGAGAAGTCCGGCGTCGCACGAGACCTGCTCAACTGCCTACAGGTGCTTTTGCGCCGGGTGCCTGGCGGACTTGCGCTGGCAGTCACTCTGATGGGCACGATCCTGGCCGCCACGACCGGAATTATTGGCGCCTCCGTCGTCATGATGAGTCTGCTCGCCTTGCCGGTGATGATTCAGCGCGGTTATTCAGCGCCACTGTCCACCGGCACGATCGCCGCCTCGGGCACGTTGGGCATCCTGATCCCGCCTTCCATCATGCTGGTGATCATGGCGGATCTGCTGTCGCGGTCCGTCGGCAACCTGTTCGTCGCAGCGGTCATTCCCGGCTTCATGCTGTCGACGCTCTATGTCGCCTATATAATTATCCTGTCCGTTCTAAAGCCGGATGTAGCGCCCAAACTGCCTGGCGAACTTGGGCCGAAGTCGTTTGGCGCCTACACGCTGATGCTGGCCCGTTCGTTTCTTCCGCCCGTATTCCTGATCGCATGTGTCCTCGGTTCGATCCTGGGCGGATTTGCGACACCAACGGAGGCCGCCGGCGTCGGTGCCTTCGGTTCGGTCGTACTGGCGTTCATCAACCTGGTCGTGCTTCCTTCGCTCGGCGTTCCCGAGTTCCATTTCGAGGGCGAGGCCACAGCCGACTTTGGCGACCACGCCACGGGGGGCGGGATCCTGTCCGATCTCGGTCACTTCTGGACCATCACGAAAGACGTGGTCATGCGGACAGCGCTGACAAACGGCATGCTGTTCGGGATTTTCGTCGGGGCAACCCTGTTTTCCTACATGTTTCGTGCGCTTGGCGGCGAAGCCCAGGTAGACGCCTTCATCGAGCATCTGGGCCTCGGTTCGTGGGGTCTGCTGTTCATGCTGATGGGCATCGTGTTCGTGCTCGGATTCTTCCTCGACTGGATCGAGATTACGCTGATCGTGTTGCCGGTGTTCGCGCCGATCATCGCCGGGCTCGATTTCGGCGACCACGTCATGAAGTCGGAAGTGACCTATTGGTTCGCAATCCTGCTCGCGGTCAATCTGCAAACCTCGTTCCTGACGCCGCCGTTCGGTTTCGCGCTCTTCTACATGAAGGCGGTGGCGCCGCCGGAGATCAAGATCCAGCAGATTTACCGAGGCATTATCCCCTTCGTAGTCCTGCAGTTGCTGGCCGTCGCGCTGGTAATGGCGTTTCCCGACATCGCTCTGTGGCTGCCAAGAACGTTACTGAACTAAGACAGCAACCATTTGCGCCCCCCGCGCCCGTTTCGTGCGAATTCGGGGTCAACCGTTCATGCCGATCTGGGCAAGTATCTCGGCGGTGTGCTCGCCGCGGGCGGGCGACGGGCGCGGCGACCAGGTCTTACCGGCGAAGCGCGGCGCGGCTGCGGCCTGGAACACGCCGTCCGCCTCGAGCCAGCTTCCGCGCGCCGCCATGTGCGGATGGGCGGCCGCTTCCATCGGGCTGAACACCGGCGCCACGCAGGCATCCGACCCTTCGAACAGCGCAGTCCATTCTTCACGGGTCCTTGCGGCAAAGATCGCGGCGAGCCGTACACTCAATTGAGGCCACAGGCGCTGGTCGTACTGCCGCTTGAAGTCGGGATCGTCGGCAAGTCCCAGTTTTTCAAGCAGCACCGCATAGAATTTCGGCTCCAGGCTCTGGACGGAGATGAAATGGCCGTCGGCGGTCCGGTAGCTGCGGCTCCAGTGCGGCCCGTCGAGCAGGCTCCTGCCGCGCTCCATGGACAGGCTGCTGGCCTGGTTGAGCGA
>JBNLDE010000033.1:0-18712 GCA_050304175.1 Zhengella sp.
GCTGGCCCACCGCCTGCATCTTCTGGCTTTGCGCCATCTGCGCTTCCAGCGCCTTCTGCTCGGTCGTGTCGACGGCATAGACGATCGCCGCCTCCTCCGCCTCGTCGCCGCTGCCGGAATCGACCACCGCGTTGACATAGAAGCGGATGTGCCGGTTTTCGTCGTCCGGCACGGTCGATTCGATCGGTGCGATGTCCGCCTTGCCGTGCTTCGCTTCGTCCAGCGCGTGGGCAAAGCGCTCGCGGTCGGCCTCGGCGATCACCGTATCGAAGCGCACCTTGCTGTCGAGCGAATCGCGGTCTACCACGCTGGCGAACAGCGACAGGAACGGCGCGTTGGTGCGCAGGATGTGGCCGTCGCCGTCAATGCCGGCGATCGCCATCGGCGTGGAGTTGAAGAAGCGCGTGAACCGGATTTCGGAGGCGCGCGCCGCATCGCCGGCATGGTCGCCCTGACCGCGGTGCAGCACGATCGAGCGCGAGGCGCCGGCCTTGCCATCGCGGTCGGCCGACACCCGGTGCATGAAGCGGACCGGGACCGCCTCGCCCTTCACCGAGGCGAGATCGAGATCGATGATCGCGTCCCGGCTGGTGCCCGCCTCCGCCTTGACCGCGTGCAGCAGCGCCATGCCGTCGCCGGCGATGATCGACGGCACGGTCATGGATCCGGGCACGAATTTCGCCAGGTCGACGCCCAACCATTCCGCGAGCGTGGCATTGATATAGGTGATGCGCTCCTCGGTATCGGCGGCGAAGAACCCGGCCGGCGCGTGGTCGAGGTGGTCGATCGCCTTCTGCAGGTCCTGGAAGAACCGCTCCTGCTCGCCGCGCTCGGCGGTGATATCGGCGATCTGCCAGGCGGAATAGGGCCGGCGCTCGCCGGGGAGGGAGAACAGGCGCGCCCGGGTGCGGTACCAGTGCGGTCCGGGTTCGGCGCCGGGCTTGATCGCCGTCGAAAGCCGGAACTCGCCGTCGCCGGCCTCGCCGTCGCTCAGTCCGGCGGCGAGCCGGTCGATCGTCTCGGCGGCTTCCGGATTGTCGGACAGCAGGTTGCGCACGGTGCGGATATCGCCGACCGATGTCGCGCCGGTGACGTCGGCATAGGCCCGGTTGGCATAGACAACCCGCTCGCGGCCATCGGTGACCACCAGCCCCTGGGCCATGGAATCGACATAGGCCTTGGACAGCAGGTCGCCGGACGACGAGGGATTGATCCGCACGATGCCGATCGCATTGGCGAACAGGTAGCCGACGCCGGTCATCGCCAGCATCCCGAGCAGCCCGAGCAGGAACGGTTCGCCCATCCGGTCACGGAAGAAGACAAAGGCCAGCGCCGCGATCGTCAGTACGATGGCGAAAATGACGAGCCGGGCGACCGGACCCAACCGCGACCCCCTGTCAACGACCGGAACCGGGTAGAATTCGCCCTGCGTATCCTTCTTCATCGCCTGCGCTCGTATGAAATCTGGAATCCCCTCGGCCTGGCCGGCCACGTCCCGGTTGAATCATATAATTGCGGGAACCGGAAGCCCCCGGCTAAAAAACTCCGCATTGTTCCAATAAGACGTTGATAGCAGGGCCGCTCCGGCGACATCGCTTGCCCGTCGCGCCCGCAGCGGACTACATTGAGCCCTGACCGGAAACGTCGAGAAGCGAGGCAGACGGATTAATGGACTGGATAGCCGAAACGCTTGGCGAAGGCCCGCTGCGGATCGTCATATGGATCGCGGTCGTGCTCGGCCTGGCCCTCCTAGGGCTTCTCGTCCTTCGGCTTTTCCGCGGCCTGATGCCGGGATTGTTCATCGCCGGCGGCGGCAAACGCCACCAGCGTCTGGCGGTCGTCGACGCCACGGCGGTCGATAGCCGGCGCCGGCTGGTGCTAATCCGCCGTGACGACTGCGAGCACCTGCTGCTGATCGGAGGGCCGACCGACGTGGTTGTCGAGGGGTCGATCAAGGCGATGCCATCCGCCGCCGAACCGGCCGCAATCGAGGCCGCCGCACCCGAAGCGATCGCAAGGCCGCAACCGCGCCCAGCCCGTCCCGAGCCGGTCCATGTGGAACGCCCGCCTGCCCAGCAAAGGCCGGTTCCCGAACTGTCCAGGCCGGGCCCCACGCCCGAAGCCGTGGTCGATGCCGTGGCGCGGGCCCGCACCGCCGAGGCGCAACCCGAGCGCAAGCCAGTGCCGGAGGCTGCCCGTCCCGAACCCGTCCGCCCACAGCCGGCGCCCCCGCAAGTTCAGCCACCGTCGGCGAAGCCGCCCATTTCGGCTGTGCCGCCACCGCCACCGCTCAGGCCGGAAGCGCCGCAAGTTAGCGCCACTGTGACCCCGCCGGTGAGGCCGGCCGACGCGACCGATGCCGACGAGGCGGATTTCAGCGACGCGTTGCGCGCTGTGTTCGACGGGCAGGAAGCCGCGGGCGCCGCGCCGCGGCCGGTTGCGGCGAAGGCCGGGGGCGAGGACGACGAGGTCCCTTCGCTCGAGGAAGAAATGAAGCGGCTTCTCGATCAGCTGAGCGAGGAAAAAAGCGGCACCTGACGCCGGATAAAAGAGACCGGGCATAAGGCCCGGTCGTCTCATTCGATTCCCATAATGAACGCTGATCAGTCGTCGCGGTAGACTTTTTCGCGCCGCTCGTGGCGTTCCTGCGCTTCCAGCGACAAGGTCGCGATCGGCCGGGCATCGAGACGGCGCAGCGAAATCGGCTCGCCCGTCTCCTCGCAATAGCCGTAGGTGCCCTCCTCGATCCGCAGAAGGGCCGCGTCGATCTTGGAAATCAGCTTGCGCTGGCGGTCGCGTGCTCTTAGTTCGATTGCGCGATCGGTTTCCGAAGAGGCCCTGTCGGCCAGGTCCGGATGGTTTTCGTTCTCGGTCTGCAGTGTTTCAAGCGTCTCGCGCGCTTCACGCAAGATGTCGGTTTTCCAGGTAATCAGCTTTTCGCGGAAGTAGGACCGCTGCCGTTCGTTCATGAACGGCTCGTCGTCGGTAGGCACGTAGTCGCTATGGACAAATTCAGACATTCGACTCACCCAATGCTAGACTTGCGGCCTATATATTGACCGCTGCTTGGCCGCACAAGCTTAAAGGCGTACCTGATAACGCAAATTTCACTGGGTGGTGAATTCGAGGAATTTTACACGCGCTGCCCTGTACCCGGTCAATGTTTCGGTTGGATGACGCGGCCAATTTCCGCGTGAAAACCGCGAAGCGTCGATTGATCGAAACGGACGCCGTGCCTACCTTGGGCCGGCGCTGCCCGGTCGCGGCGACAGAAGGGAACATTCATGAGCCGTGTCATCCTCCTTCGCCACGCCCGCGCCGCGTGGCCCCTGCCCGGAACACGCGATTTCGACCGCGCGCTGGAGGAAAGCGGAGTGCAGGACGCGATCGCGCTCGGTCGCCAGATGAAGGTGCGCGGCCTTATCCCCGACCGCATCATCTGCTCCACTGCCAGGCGTGCCCGCGAAACCTGGAACCTGGTTGCCGCGGGTCTCGGCATGCCGGAAGAAAAGGCGGTGTTTACCGATCAGCTCTACGCAGCCGACGCGGTCGGATACGCCGATGTGATACGCCAAAACGCTGCCGGCGGTACGCTGATGATCGTTGGCCACAATCCGATGCTAGAGGACGTGGCCACCGCCTTCGCGCACACCGAAACGGCCCGCACGGCACTTGCCCGCGGATTTGCCACATGCGGCCTGGCGGTGATCGAGACCGAGGAGGACGACGGTGGCGAAGCCTCCCTGCGCGGCCATCTGAAATCCTATTTCACCCCGGCCGACCTCTAGGGCCGGCTGACGGCGGCCGTTTCAATCGCTCCGCCGCACACCTATATGCAAATCACGAAAAGACGGTGGGAGACCGACAGGTTTGGCGGCACTGACAACACTGGCCGACGAAGCGCAGATCGCGCTCGACACGATCGGCAGCCGGTTCGCCGGACTTGCGGACCCGACGCTGCGCCTGGGCGTGACCGGGTTGTCGCGGGCCGGCAAGACGGTTTTCATCTCCGCGCTGGTGCACAACTTGGTGAATGGCGGCCGGCTGCCATTGTTCGAACCGCAGAAATCAGGCCGGATCACGCAGGCCTATCTTCGCCCCCAGCCCGACGACGCCGTTCCGCGCTTCCAGTACGAGGACCATGTCGCCGCACTTGTCGACGAACGCATCTGGCCGGATTCCACGCGCGCCATTTCGCAATTGCGGCTAACCCTGGAATACCAGTCGGCCTCCGGCTGGGGACGACTGTTTTCGGGCGGAAAACTCTCGCTCGACATAGTCGACTACCCCGGCGAGTGGTTGCTCGACCTGCCGCTTTTGGGAAAGGATTTCGCCGCGTTTTCCGCGGAGGCGCTCGAACTCGCCGATGCGCCCGCGCGGCGCGACCTGGCCGCCGACTGGCTGGAACTGACCGGCGCGACCGATCCCGCGCTTGACGCGGACGAGGCGCATGCTCGCAAGCTGGCGGCCGCTTTCACAAGTTATCTGAGGGCCTGCAGGGCCGACGAGCGGGCGCTGTCCACGCTGCCGCCTGGCCGTTTCCTGATGCCGGGCGACCTGGAAGGGTCTCCGGCGCTGACCTTCGCGCCGCTGCGCCTCGATTCGGCGCGTTCCTATCCGAGGGGATCGCTCGCCGAAATGATGGAACGGCGATACGAAGCCTACAAGACCCATGTGATCAAACCGTTCTTTCGCGAACACATCGCCAGGCTCGATCGCCAGATCGTGCTGATCGACGCCATGCAGGCGATGAATGCCGGGGCAACCGCGGTTCAGGACCTCGAGCGCGCGCTGGGCGAAATCCTCGGCTGCTTCCGCCAAGGGTCCGGCAATTTCCTGACCTCGCTGTTGTCGCGCCGGATCGGCCGCATTCTCATTGCCGCGACCAAGGCGGACCAAATCCATCACGAGAGCCACGACCGCCTCCAGTCGATTGTCCGGCGCCTTGTCGACCGGGCGGTGGAGCGGGCGCGCTATTCAGGCGCCGAGGTCGAGGTTTTGGCGATGGCAGCCGTGCGAGCCACGCGCGAGGGCACCGTCAAGCAGGATGGCGAAACCCTGCCGGTGATCATCGGAACGCCGCTGGCCGGCGAAACCATCGACGGCACGCAATTCGACGGCAAGACCGAAACCGCCATATTTCCCGGCGACTTACCGGAAAATCCGGATTCTGTTTTCAAGGCAGTCGATTCAAAACCTGAGAACGGAGTGCCCACCGAAAACCCGATCCGGTTTGTCCGGTTCCGCCCCCCCCGTCTCGACCGCACCGCGGAAGGTATGACATTGTCTTTGCCGCATATTCGCCTCGACCGGGCCATGCAGTTCCTGCTCGGAGACCAACTGGCATGACCGACCGCCCACACCGCAAACCCGCTGCTTTCCAGATTGCGCCGGAGCCCGAACAGGCCGAACCCCGGACGACGGCAAAGCCAGCAATGGACAAGGCGCGCAGGCCGCAGGCGGTCGACCACCGGGCAATCGTGACCGTGACTCCGCCGGAGAACGATCCGTTCACCGATCTTGCCGCGGACGACATGGTCACACCGATTGCCCCGCAACCCGCAAGCCGCCTTACCCTCGGCAAATTGTTCTTCGCCGCTGCCGGCCTGCTCGTGTCTCTAGCGGCAGGCCTGTGGATCGACGCTCTGATCCGCGACCTGTTTGCCCGTGCCGACTGGCTGGGCTGGACGGCGGCCGGCCTGGCCGCGCTTGCCGGTTTGGCCCTGGTCGGGATTCTCGTGCGCGAAGTCGCGGCGCTGAGGCGACTGGCATCGGTGACACGGCTGCAGGTCAGGGCCGCCGATGCCGCCGTGCACAAGGATGCGGCGCCGGCGCAGGCGTTGGTCCGCGAAATCAGCCATTTCCTGGAAAGCCGGCCGGAAACGGCGGACGGTCGCAAGCTGCTCAGATCGCTGGAGGGCGATATCATCGACGGGCCGGACCTGCTGAAGCTGGCCGAGACGGAGTTGATGGGCCCGCTCGACATCGAAGCGCGCCGCCTCGTGCTCGATGCGGCCAAGCGGGTTTCGGTGGTTACCGCCGTCAGTCCGCGCGCGCTCGTCGATGTCGGTTATGTCGTTTTCGAGGCCGGACGTTTGATCCGGCGGATCGCGACGGTCTATGGCGGCCGCCCGGGCGCCCTCGGCTTTATGCGCCTGTCGCGAAGCGTCATCGCGCACTTGGCCGTCACCGGTTCGATCGCGGTAGGCGACAGCCTCGTCAGCCAGGTTCTCGGCCACGGTCTTGCCGCGCGGCTCTCGGCCCGCCTCGGCGAAGGCGTGGTCAACGGCTTGATGACCGTCAGGATCGGTATCGCCGCCATGGATGCCGCGCGTCCACTCCCCTTTTTAGCGCTTAAGCGGCCGGCCATGAGCGATTTCCTGTCAGCTCTGATGACAACAAAATCAAGATCGGGCGGTAATGCCGGTGAGATCCGAACCGGCGTCCCGCCTGTCACCGAAAACCCGGGGCCTGGCACTTCCTGAATGCAGCAATTGCATCGTTCGCGCCTCTTCGTCGCAGACCGGCACGGCTCCCGGCCCGGGGTTGGTCGGACACGGCAAGGCTTGACCGAATGCGATGCGCCAAGCATGGTGCGCCTGGAGCCACAACGAAGCTTTAACCATTCTTCTCGATACTCGAAATCCTGCAGTCGAGTGTTTCTGTTTCCCGGTGATCCATGCTCAAAAGCGCCGCCCTGTCCCTGTTTGCAACCGTCGCGGCACTGACCGCATCCGTTTCCGACGTATCCGCCGCCGACCGCGACCGCGAGTTCTTTCGCTCGATCGAGGGCGCCTGGAGCGGGCCGGGTGAAATCGTCGCCGGCAAATACAAGGGAACCAAATTCATTTGCAACTTCAAGGGGAAGACACCGGGATCGAAGGTCGGCGTCTCGCTTGACGGCACCTGCCGGGTCGGCGTGTTCAGCCAGCGGATGTCCGCCAGTATCGAACGCCATCGCGGCCGCTACCGCGGACGCTTCATGGATGGCGCGGCCGGTGAAGGCCTCGACGTGACCTCGGGCAACGTCAGCGGCGGCCGCGTTATCATGTCCCTGGTGCGCAACTCACTTCGCGGTGCGATGCTGGCACGCCTGAACGGGGAAGACAACATGAACGTCACCATCTCCGTGCGCGTCGAAAGACGGATGGTGCCGGTCATCGGCATGAGCCTGAAACGCGTCGACTCCACCTCGGTCGGGTCGGTCAGCAGGAACTGAACACCGCTCACATCGCAAACAAGTCCGGCGTCCGAGGCGGCTTTTTTATTGCTTAACCTCTTCCGCTCGCCACCAGTCGATAGGCCGGTCGAGGCGCTCCATCCCGGCCATGTCGCACGCGTCCGCCAGGGTGCCGACCGTCTCGCCGTCGATGACAAGGTCGGCTGCGATCTCGGCCAGCGGCACAAGGACAAATGGCCGCTCCTTCATGCGTGGATGCGGCACATGCAGCCCGTCTTCGTCGATCGTCCGGTCGTCATAAACTAGAATATCAATGTCAATTGTACGCGGTCCCCAACGCCGTGTTCTCACCCGGTGCAGATCCGTTTCGACCTGCAGGCATGCATCAAGCAGCGCGCGCGGCGGCAGCGTCGTCTCCACCGTGGCGCAACTGTTGAGGAAATCCGGTTGATCGGTAACGCCCCAGGGCGGCGTGCGGTAAACTCCGGAAACCGCTGTGACGGTACAGTCGGCGCGCATGTCGAGCCCCCGAAGGGCGGCGGCCATCGCCGCTTCCGGGTTGCCGATATTACCGCCGAGCCCGATCCAGGCCTTGACCGGTTCCACGGCCCTACTGCGGCCACACGACGGAAGCCTCGACATAGTCGAGTACACCGGGAACAGGGGCGTTCGGCTTGCGCACGGTGATTTCGGCGCTTACGATTTGCGGAAACGTTCCGCACAAGGTCTTGGCCACTTCAAGCGCCAGCGCCTCGATCAGATAGCGGCGCTTGCCCGTGATGATCGTCTCGATTACGGCAAATGCGTTGCCGTAATCCACGGTATCGCTGATTTCGTCTTCAATGAGCGCCTTACCCGGCTCGATCGCCAGTTCGGCGTCGACGTAAAACCGTTGGCCGAGGGTTTCCTCCTCGTCGTGGACGCCGTGACGGGCAAAGAAGGCGCAATTCTTGAGGCGGATCGTGTAACGGGTCATGGAAACTATCCCTGCAGGGCCGGATCGTGCGCCAGCATAGCATCGGCCATGCGCAGGGCATCGATATTGATTGCGACATTATGGACACGGAAAACCGCCGCGCCTTTCATTCTCAGTAACGCAGTTGTCGCAGCGGTTCCTACATCCCGGTTGTCGGCATCACGCCCGGTGACATGGCCGATGAAACGCTTGCGCGAGGTGCCCGCGAGCAGCGGTAGGCCGAATTCTTGCAATTCGGAAAACCGCGCCATCAGCGCCAGGTTCTCGTCGGGACCCTTGGCGAATCCGAAACCGGGGTCGAGCACGATCTGGTTGTCGGAAATCCCGGCCGTCTGCGCGATTTCCAGCGACCGGGCGAAAAACAGTTTCTGGTCGGCGATGACGTCGGCGAGTTTATCGCGCTCCCGTCCCGTGTGCATCGCCACCACGCCCGCCCCGGTTTCGCGCGCCACCTCGGCAATGGCCGGTTCGCGCTGCAATCCCCAGACATCGTTGATGATGTGCGCCCCGGCTGCGACCGCCAGTCGCGCGGTCTCCTCCCTGTAGGTATCGACCGACAACAGAACGTCGGCCTCGGCCGCCAGCGCCTCAAAAACAGGCAGGATGCGGGCTTGTTCAGCGGCCGCGGTCACCGGATCGGCACCGGGGCGGGTCGACTCTCCGCCGATATCGATAATCGCGGCACCCTCTTCGATCATGCGCCGGGCCTGTTCCAGCGCAGTTTCCAATCTGGAAAACCGCCCCCCGTCTGAAAACGAGTCCGGCGTGACATTGAGGATACCCATGATCACGCCATCACCGCCAAGCTCCAGAGAACGGCCGTGTGCCAGGTGCCACGTTGTTTTCATCGGTGGGGTTCCAGATTTCGCGATTACGGCCTTTTGCGGTGAACGCCCGCGAAAATCAACGTGATTACAAAAACAAATCGCGTTTGGCGGATACGACAAATAGCGATTGCATCTGTCTCCATCCACGGCCACATTCGCCAAAACGGTGCGGTGTGATGAGATCGATTGTTGCTTCCCTTTTAATCGCGGTGCTTCTGAGCGGCCAGGCCAACGCTGCGGGCCTGTCCAAGCGCTATGCCTATTTCGCGGTGCGCGGGACCACGCTGGAAGAGATCGAAAAGGAACTCAACCGCAGGGGACCAAAGGTTAACTCGACCGGCTCACGCCATCCCGGCGCAACGGAAATGGAATTCACGACCAAGCTGAAATACGGTCATGATGGCAAATATTGCCAGGTTTCCAGCGCCCATGTACTGCTGAAGGTCAAGGTCATCTTGCCGCGCTGGCGCCGCTCGTCTCGCGCCAGCCGCGAGACCATGATCGTCTGGGACACTCTTTCCTCCGACATCAAGCGCCACGAAGAGAGCCATGTCGTCATCGCCAGGAACCACGCCATGGAACTGGAGAAGGCGTTGAAGAAGCTGAAGTCGCGCGATGGCTGCGACGCCCTCAAGACCCAGGTTGCGGCCACCGCGGACCGGATCCTGGCGAGACACGATGCCGCCCAGGAGCGGTTCGACAAGATCGAGGGCATCAACTTCGAACGGCGCATGAGCCGGCTGCTGCGCTACCACATCGAGCGCATGGAATCCGGCTCGAACTGAACCGATCCACGCTCAGTCAGGGCCGGTAACCGAACAGGAGGACCGCCAGCGGGATTGGCGCGACGGCAACCAAGATCGTGACAAAAAACGCGGCCGGACCGAACAGGCCGCTCATGCCGGCGAGAAGGCTCAGTCCGCCGCCGCCGCCAAGCAGGCTGTTTCCGGGAACATTCAACATGACAGCAAGCGCCAGGTACCGGTGCTTGAGCAGGAACGGGACCCAGCGCCGCGGCGATTGCTCGATCAGGGCGGCCAGACGGCCCCCCGGTTCCATAGCCGAAAAGCGGACAAGTTCGCTGCGCGCCCGGTCAAGCCCGAGATAGCCCAGGACGGCAGCAAGTACGCGCAGTGGCACATATCGGCCGGCCAGGAAGGCGATCAGCAGCGCGCCAACCATGCAAGAATAGACCAGCAGGGCGACGCGGCTCCCGAAAACCGCGATCAGTGCCAGACCGATTTCTGCGCCCGGCACGAACGGGACGGCCGAAGCGACCAGGTAAATCGCCGCGATTAGCACCGCCATCGCCGGCATTTCGGGGTTGTCGGCCGTCCCGAAATCCATGGCCGTCATGCGGGAAATCCACCCACCGAACAACCAGCCCCCGGCAATCAGGGCGGCATACAGGCCGGCGACCAGAAACCAACGGCGCTTCATCGCGGACAGGCTCGTGCAAGCACGTGGCCTGTACCCGCTGAAAGCGTCGAAACGGGCGTTTGCCATTGATAAGCCGGCTTCATCTCCGCGCCCCAGCCCCTGTGTCGACAGGAACCTTAAACCCGTTCGATGACAAGCGGAAGCGCTAGGCGACGCCGAGTTTCTTTTGAAGGCTGGTCGAGGAGGTTGTGTACTGGAAAACGATCCGTTCACCGGGATTGCAGATCCGCTTGGCTGCCTGCGCCATCAGCGCGGCCTCGTGGAACCCCGACAGGATCAGCTTCAGCTTGCCCGGATACCAGTTGATGTCGCCGATCGCGAATATGCCAGGTTCCGACGATTCGAACTTCTCGGTGTCGACCGTGATCAGGTTTTCGTTGAGGTTCAGGCCCCATTCGGCGATCGGGCCAAGCTTCATGGTCAGACCGAAGAACGGCAGCAACCGGTCGCACTTCACGTCGAACTCACCGTCGGCGCCCTTGACGGTCGCTCCCGACAATTTGCCGCCCTCGCCCTTGAGCGCAGTGACCTGACCTATCTTGAAGTCGAGCTCGCCGCGTTCCTTTGCGGCCATCATCTTGTTGACGCTGTCGGGCGCGGCACGAAATTCCGGCCGGCGGTGAACCAGCGTCACCGAGTTCGCCAGCGGCAAAAGGTTGAGGGTCCAGTCGAGCGCGGAATCGCCGCCGCCAACGATCAACAGGTCATGGCCCCGGAAATCATCCATCCGGCGCACCGAATAGAACACGCTGTGGCCCTCGAATTCCTCGACGCCCGGAATCGGCGGCCGTTTGGGCTGAAACGAGCCGCCGCCGGCCGCCACGACGACCACTTTCGCCTCGAATACCTCGTTCTCGTCGGTCACAACGCGGAAACCGCCATCCTCCAGCTTGGTGACTTCCGACACCATCCTGTTGAAGGTGAAACCCGGATCGAACGGCGCGATCTGCTCCATCAGCTTGTCGACAAGGCCCTGCGCGGAGATCTCGGGCCAACCCGGAATGTCATAGATGGGTTTTTCCGGGTAAAGCTCGGCGCATTGGCCTCCAGGGCGGTCGAGTATGTCGATCAGGTGGCACTTGAGATCGAGCAGGCCGAGTTCGAACACCGCGAAAAGGCCGACCGGGCCTGCGCCGATGATAAGGACGTCGGTTTTCGTGGCCATGAGGCGCATTCTCCCTGTTGCGGCCGATCAGGTGCCGCGTGGCCGGGAGGAAGCCGCTCCGGGCAAGCTCAGGCTTGGCGCTCCGGCACGCTCACCACCAGCCCATCGAGTTCGTCGCGGACCTTGATCTGGCAGGACAGACGGGAGTTTGGACGCACATCATAGGCAAAGTCCAGCATGTCCTCTTCCATCGGCTCCGGCTCGCCCACAACTTCTGTGAAAGCCTCGTCGACATAGACATGACAGGTCGCGCAAGCACAGGCGCCTCCGCATTCGGCCTCAATACCTGGAACCGCGTTCTTGATCGCGTTTTCCATGACTGTCGATCCGTTTTCGGCATCGATGTCGTAACGCGTGCCGTCGAAGGCGACGATCGTGATCTTGGTCATGCGCGGTTCCTGTCTTTGGGAAAGCTTTCAGGCTTACCGCGCGCAATGAAACACTTGGCCGGATGTGTCAACATTTTGACGCGAACGTGAAATCGCGCCGTGTGGGGCAGGACGGGTCCTAGCGCGTCATGGATGCGATGAAATCCTGAACGGCCGCAATGTCCTCGACCAGGCGCTCGACCATCGTATCGTCCGCCGGATTGTCCTCGATCGCCGCAGCGGCAGCCGCGAGCGGAAATGCGCCTATGCCCAGCGACGAGCCCTTCAGGGAGTGCGCTATCTTCTTTCGCGCCGTCGGGTCCGCGCGGGCGATCCGGTCGCTCGCCATTGCCGCCTGCTGCGCAAACAGCCCGAGCACCTCCGCTTCGAGTTCCCGGTCGCCGAAGGTCTGATCCGTCAAATGCTTCAGGTCGATCGGTCTCGACTGCATCGAACCGGCGGATTCTCCGCCGGGCATGGCAAAAGCAACGGACTGCAACTCTGTCAACGCCATCGCCCACTCTCCTGTTCTGATCCCTGCAGGAGAGTATGAATGGCGTCGGTGGACAGAGCGTTAATCAGCGCCGGTGGCCGCCATTACCCTTAAGAACGGGTCAATCCGGGCCAATGCACGGGATGGAGGCGTACCGCCTGTCCGCAATATGGCATCGTTATCCACCAAAATTCGTGGCCGGCATTAACCTTATATTTAAACATTTACCTATCCGGCGCATAATCGGTTCCCTTCGCTTTGTTGTATCACTACGATACGCTGCGCGGATATAGGGTGGCGTAAAGTGTCCGTTGGGTTGCCGTCTGGCACCTCGATGCGGGCCGAATTCAAGTCAGGGTAGAGTCTACATGTCTTCCAAATCAAAGCAGACGACCGATCTGGATATCGACAACGCACTGGACGAGACGTTGGATATCGATCTCGACTTCGACCAGATCGCGGCGGACGAATTCGAGGCAGATCTGGCTGGTTCGATGGACGATCTGGAAGCCCAAATCTCGGGAGTGGCGGAAGAGCTTGCGCGCGAGGGCGCTGGCGCGGAGGACGCATCCCATGCGACTGCCCGATCAACGCGCCTGCCGCCGGCCATAGATCCTGCGACCGAAGAGCAATTGTCCGCGCGCCCGTCGGTCGCGCCGGCGCCCGCTGCGCCGACCCTGCCGCAGCAACCGGCGAAATCCGCTGCCAACGACGACCGCCAACGCGACCACCGCGCGCTCGTCAAGGCGCTTCACCGCCGTTCCTCCGGTGTTATCTACTGGATGATCGCTTTCCTTTGCGTGGTCTGGGCGCTGGGCGGGGTGACGCTCGGCCATGTATTGTATGCGCCCCAGATTTGGGAAATCTCCTCGGTCCGGGAGTTCTTCACCACGCCCTATGCGATCGGCCTTGCCGTCGCCATTGCTGTCCCTTGCCTGCTATTCTGGGGCTTCGGCGTCATGGTGCGCCGCGCCCAGGACATGCGGCTCGCCGCGCAAAGCATGACCGAAATAGCCATTCGTCTCGCCGAACCGGAAAACCTTGCACAGGATCGCGTGATGACCGTGGGCCAAGCCGTCCGCCGCGAGGTCCAGGCGCTCGGGGACGGCATCGAGCGCACGCTGGCGCGCGCAGTGGAACTCGAAACCCTCGTCCATTCGGAAGTTAACGAGCTCGAACGGGCTTACACCGACAACGAGATCCGAATCCGTTCGCTGGTGGACGGCCTTGGCGCCGAACGCGAGGCCGTCGTTTCCCATTCGGAACGCGTGCGGGCTTCCATTGCGGGAGCGCATGAACAGCTCAAGGAGGAGCTTTCCGTCTCCGCCGACATGATCCGCGACAACGTCCTCAACGCTTCGACCCAGCTTTCCGCCCAGATCAACGAAACCGGCGCAGCGCTGGTTGGGCAGATCGGTCAGGCCGGCGATACCGTCGCCAACACGTTCTGGGAACGCGGCACCAACCTTTCCTCGCTGATCACCACGTCCGGGGAGGCCGTCGCCGGCTTGCTGGACACCCGCATAGCCTCGCTGACCGAACGCAGCGATTCCGCGGCGGCCATGCTTAACCAGGCTCTGGAAGAGCGCACCACCGCCATGAATGGTGTTCTGGAAGAGCGGATTCGCTCCCTCTCCGCGGCCCTGGACGAACGGAGCGGCAAGCTTTCACAAATGATGGAAGAGCGCGGCAACTCGATGGTTTCGCTGCTCGGCGACGCTACGGGAACGCTCACCGGCGAGTTCGATTCCCGGCTTGAGGAGATCCGCAAGACGCTTGCCGAACGCGGCCAGGAACTGATCGGCGAGTTCGAAACCCGCGCCGAGGCGCTCGACCTGGGCACACAGAAGCTCAATGACGCGCTCGAAGCGCGCGCGCGCCAGATCAACGAAGCGCTGATCGAGCGCACCCGCGACTTCGCCCAGACATTCTCTACCGGCAAGCAGGAACTCTCCGAACTCGTCGAGACGGGCAAAGCCAAGTTCGGCGAGGAGTTTTCACAGCTTGTCGCCGAAACCGCCACCATGATCGACGAGCGCGCCAATGCTCTTTCCCTGAAACTGTCCGACGCTCGCGACCGGGTTGCCGCGGCATTCGAACAGGATACCGCCAAGGCGGAAGAGCTGCGCAACACTCTCGCTCAGCAGATCGCCGCGGATTTTGCGCGGATCGAGGGCACCAAGTCGGACTTCGAAACGATGATTGCCGAACACCTCGCGCGCTTCGCCGAGAACCGCGAGGAGCTAACCGCGCAAGTCGGGCATGATCTCGAGAAGGTCACCGCGGCGCGGGCAAGCGTGGCGGAGACGATCGGCGCAGATGTTGCGCGGATTGAAGAGGCGTTCAAGCGCCAGATGGGCGTGATCGAGGAACGCACCACGACCATGGAAAAGGCGCTCGGCGCCGGTGTCGAAAACGTGCGCAGTGCCTTGGAATCGAGCGCTCGAAGCGTCGCCGAGACCCTTCGCGACAGCGTCGTCAACAGCACCGCCCAACTGCGTGACGAAACCGGCAAAGCGTTCGACGAAGCCGAAAACCGCTTCAAGGAGCGCACCTCCGGTCTGGCGCAAATCCTAGACGAAGCCGACCGCAAGCTCGAGCAGCGCACCGGCCAGAGCGCCGATGCCCTCGCCGCCCACGCCGCCCGCATCGAACAAGCGCTGGCCGCTGCCGACGCCCAATTGGCGGAGCGGGTTGGAAACAGCTCCAACGCGCTTCAGGAAAGGGTTTCGACGATCCTGGATACGATCGCGGCATCCGACGCCGATATGGGCCGAGTGATCGGCGCAAACGCCGATCGGCTGCAAGCTGCGATTGGCGACATTGAGAAGACCTTCGCGTCCGCCGACGGACGCTTGCTTGACCGCACCACGGCAACTGCCGAGGAGCTGGAGCGCAGGACGGCCGCGATTGCAGACGCCATATCGCAGGTCGAGGGCAAGCTCGCCTCAGGCACCGACGTGGTTGTCCAGCGTCTCGGCAACCAGCTCGCCGATGCCGAGCGCCGTCTTTCGGACAGCGCGGAATCGCTTGCCATCCGTCTCAACGAGCAGGTCTCGCATACGCAGGCCGACCTGGTTGCCAAGGCAGACGTGATTGCCGAGACTTTTGCGACCGCCAGCCAAAAAATCGGCGAACGCACAACCGAGGCCTCCAACGTCCTCGCCGCGCGCACACGGGAACTCAACGAGACCTTGGCCAGCCGCTCCAGGGAAATCTCGACGATCCTGGACGAAACCGCGCGTCCGCTTATCGAGAGCTTCAGCGAGGGTGGCAGCCACCTGCAGAAGAGCCTCGAGGAAGCGACGACACGCGCGACCGAACGCCTGCGCAGCGAAAACGCGGCGCTCGTCAACGCGCTTGCATCGCGCACAGCGGAAACGATCGGCGCGGTGGAAGAGGCAAATACCAGCCTGACCGAATCGGTCAGCTCGCTGATCGACCGCCTGTCCGCCTCGAATTCCAAGCTCGGCCAGTTGATCGACATGGCCAGCCACAATCTCGGGGACGTCGACGAGAGGCTTACCGCGACCACCCAGTCTTTTGCCGAAAGTTCGGATCGCGCCGCGCAATCCTTCTCGACCTCGATCCGCATACTGGAAGGTTCGTCGGACAAGCTGAACGAACTGTCCTCGCATACGCTCAAGGACATCGCGACCATCGCTCGCACCTTCGAAGAGCATAGCGAGGTCCTGAACAACGCATCAAACCTGATCGGTTCGGCGCAATCGAACCTCGCCTCGACGCTCGACGACCGCCGCGAAGCGCTCGAACAGCTCGCGATCGGCCTGGTCAAGAAGTCGGAAGACATCGAGCAGGTGATGCGGTCGTTCGAAAACCTCGTCGAGCGTTCCCTGGAAACGGCCGAAGGTCGCGCCCAGCAGACCACCGACCGATTCCGTTCGGCCGTGGCCGAGGTTGTGGAAGGTGCGACCCAGCGCTTCTCCGAGGCGACCGAGGAAATCCGCCGCACCGCGAGCACGATCCGCACGGAACTGGAAGACACCCGCGCCGAATTGCGCAAGGGCGTTCTCCAACTACCGGAGGAAACCCGCGAATCGACAACGGCGATGCGCCGCGCTGTGTCGGACCAGATCCAGGCTCTCAAGGAGCTGTCGGATATCGTGACACGGTCCGGGCGCAGCCACGACGTGTCGGAAGCCAAAGCTGCCCGTGCTGAACCGGCGCCGCGCCGCCCGGTTGCCGAAGCGCAACCCGCCATGCGCGGAACGCTGGCCGAGGCCCGGCCCGCGCCGCGCCCTGCCCCGCAACAGACCCGCCCGGCCGCTGAGCCGCAGGCCGGCGGATGGGTCCAGGATCTGCTGCGCCGCGCATCGCGCACTGACGAGCCAATCGCGCGGCGTCCGGCGGGCGACAACCGTTCGCCGCGCCACCTCGTGGAGTCGCTCAATTCGATCTCGGTCGATATTGCCCGCGCCATCGATCACGAGGCTGCGCTGGATCTGTGGCAGCGTTACCGCAACGGCGAGCGCAACGTGTTCACGCGGAGGCTCTACACGCTGAAGGGCCAGCAGACGTTCGACGAGATCCGTCGCAAATATGAAAACGAAAGCGAGTTCCGCTCCGTCGTCGATCGGTATTGCGACGACTTCGAGCGCCTGCTTGCGGACGTTTCGCGCGACGACCGCGACGCCATGGTGGCCGAGACCTATCTCTCGTCCGACCAAGGCAAGGTCTACACCATGCTGGCGCATGCCAGCGGTCGCCTCCGCTGAGACTGTATTCCGATTTGGATCGAAAGCGGGCCTGCGGGCCCGCTTTTTTCTAGTCGCCGTCGCTGTTGAGCAATGCGATGGTGCGCCGGATGATACCGACTTCCCGCTGGTCGAGATCGTGGTCGGCGTTGGCGACCGCGGTCATGTGTTCGATTAGCTCTCTTTTGCGCTCGTAAGGCATCTTGCGAAACAACTCGGCCGCCTGGCTGCCGGTCACCTCGTAACCGAAATCGTGGAGATAGGTCACGACCTTGCCAAAGCTCTCCGGCGGGATCCCAAAGGCCTGCTCGGCGATATTGCGCAGGGTTTCCAGTTCGGATTTTTCGACCTTCCCGTCCGCCAGCGCCACTCGGAACAGCAGCAACAATTCGGCTGTCAGCGCCGGGTCGCTCGCGACCTTGTGCACCCCGGCATCGCCCTCGAAAAACGCCCGCAACTTTGCAATGATCCCCTCCGGCACGACGGCCTCCCTTGCGTGATGCAACTGTGCCGATGCTAGAGCGATTCACTGAACGAGGGAACGCCTGATCAACAAAACGGCTTGCGCGGCGGCGCGCCCTGTGCTGGGTGCAACGCCAGTTCGCTTCCGGTTCCCGTCCATGTTCGAGATCAGCGTCGAAATTTCCCTTCTGCTCGTCGCGGCGGCCTTCCTGTCCGGATTTGTCGATTCGATCGCCGGCGGCGGCGGCCTGATAACCGTACCGGCTCTGCTGCTGGCAGGCCTCCCGCCCGTTACCGCACTCGGCACCAACAAGCTGCAGGGCCTGTTCGGGTCCGGCTCGGCCACCATCGCCTACGCGGCGGGCGGTCATGTCGATCTGCGGCGGCAAATACCGGCGGCGGCGCTCTCCTTTGTCGGAGCCGCCACCGGAGCGCTCCTGGCGACCATCCTTCCTAGCGATATCCTGCGCGCCGCCTTGCCCTTTCTTCTCGTCGCGATCGCACTCTATTTCGCGTTCAAACCGGCGCTCGGCGACATCGACCGCGCCGAAAGGCTCAGGCCGGCCCTTTTCACGGCCATCATCGTTCCGGCGATCGGCTTTTACGACGGCTTATTCGGGCCAGGTACCGGCTCGTTCTTCATGCTCGCCTTTGTCGGGCTGGCCGGCCACGGCGTTCTGAAAGCGACGGCGCACACCAAGATGCTGAATTTCGCCTCGAATATCGGCGGCTTCGCGGCCTTTGCCCTGTTCGGCGCAGTCGCCTGGAAGATCGGCGTCCTGATGGGCGTCGCCCAGTTCGCGGGCGCCCGCATCGGCGCCACCCTTGCAATGAAGAACGGCGCGAAGCTGATCAGACCGCTACTCGTGATTACATGCGCAATCCTGGCCGCCCGGCTCGTCTTCGATCCGCAAAACCCGCTCTACGAGATGATCGTGGGCGTCTAGCCCCGGATCTACCGGGCCAGCGCAAACAATGCGTCGATGTCGAGCACCTCTTCCAGCCGTGCGGCCAGGGCGTCGAGCGTGGCATCGACGCGCGCTCGATAGCTCCCGCCCGATCCGGCCACGCCCAGTTCCGCAAGAA
>JBNLDE010000034.1:0-3208 GCA_050304175.1 Zhengella sp.
AGCGACTGCGTGCCGCCCAGGGCGGCCGCCATGGCTTCCACCGTGGTGCGGATGATGTTCGTGTGCGGGCTCTTCGCCGTAAGGCTGACGCCGGACGTCTGGCAATGCGTGCGCAGCATCAGCGAGCGCGGGTCCTGCGGCGAAAACTTCTCGGCCATGAGCGTCGACCACAGCAGCCGGGCGGCGCGCAGCTTCGCCACTTCCATGAAGAAATTCATCCCGATCGCGAAGAAGAACGACAGCCGTGGCGCGAACGCATCGACGTCCAGGCCACTGGCAATCGCCGCGCGCACATACTCGATGCCGTCGGCGATCGTGTACGCGAGTTCCTGGGCGCAGGTCGCGCCGGCTTCCTGCATGTGGTAGCCGGAAATGGAAATCGAACTGAAGCGCGGCATGTTCGCGGACGTGTAGGCGATGATGTCGGACACGATGCGCATGGAAGGGGCGGGCGGGTAGATGTACGTGTTACGAACCATGAACTCCTTGAGGATGTCGTTCTGCAACGTTCCGGCGAGCTGCGCGGGCGTAACGCCCTGTTCCTCGCCGGCCACGATGTACATCGCCATGATCGGCAACGCGGCCCCGTTCATCGTCATGGAGACCGACATCTTGTCGAGCGGAATGCCGTCGAACAGGATCTTCATGTCCTCGACGCTGTCGATCGCGACACCGGCCTTGCCGACGTCACCGACGACGCGCGGGTGATCGGAGTCGTAGCCGCGATGCGTCGCGAGGTCGAACGCGACCGACAGCCCGGTCTGGCCGCCCGCCAGGTTCTTACGGTAGAAAGCGTTGGATTCCTCGGCGGTGGAGAAGCCGGCATACTGGCGCACGGTCCAGGGACGGCCCGCGTACATCGTCGCCTTGGGCCCGCGGACGAAAGGCGGCATGCCCGGGAGCGAGTCCACATACTCGACGTCGGCGAGATCATCCGCCGTGTACAGCGGCTTTACCGCGATTCCTTCCGGCGTGTTCCACGTCAGCTCATCGGGCGACCGGCCCTTGCACTCCCTGGTCGCCAGTTCACGCCAGTCTTCAATCGATTTCTTTGGAAACTTGGTCATCGTGGGCTGTGCTCTCTTGCGCGGGCGGTTGTACCGCGATTATTTCTTGTTCTCGAGGCCCCAAAGTATAGGACAGAACGGAAAAGCATGATTATCAAAGTCCTGCAGCGGCTTTAATGCCGGGGGCTTAGCAAGTAGTCTGTGGCGCTGCACACGCGGCATGAACGAGACCATAGTCTAATGATCACCCGAATCGTCAGGATGCACTTCCGCCCGGAAGAACGGCAGGCATTCCTGGATATTTTCAATGCATCCAAGCACTTAATTCGGCAATTCGACGGCTGCCAGCACTTGCGTCTGTACAATGAAGCCGGCTCGCCGGACATTTTTTTCACCTACAGCGTATGGACGTCGGCCGCGCACCTCGATGCCTACCGGAACTCGGAGCTGTTCCGCGATACCTGGGCGGCGACGAAGGCCCTGTTCGCCGACAAGCCGCAGGCATGGTCCCTCGCAGAGCTGGAAACGGTCTGAGCCGGGTCGTTTCCGCGGCGGCGGGACCGCCGCTCGTGGCCGGAAATCGCAGGGAAATACGGGAAATCCCGGCTAGCCAAACGCCTTCCCAGGTCGTCTAATCACAATCGATATTGCAGGGTGCAATAGGGAGTAAGGCAGTGACCACCAAGTGGGAAGAATGGGAACGCATTCACGACGAGCAAGATGCCAGGGACCGCAATATCGTTCTTGCGATATTGGCGATACTCGCGGTGATCGGGATCGTATCGACTGTGACCGCGTCCTGATAATTGCCAGTCAGCGCGGGAGCGGCGCATCCCGCGGTAGCCGTATAACCTGACTTCACCCGCAAGCCTGCGCCACGGCGAGACTTCCCCAGGGCTCGCAAAGATTCCTGCAACTTCGGCGCCGTCCGCGTCGGCCAGGCGTTTGATCAGACATAGAAAACCGGTAATTTACGGTATCGCTGCAACGGATACGATCGCGGAGACGACATGGCCACATTCAACCGAACCCGGCGGCAGATTCTCCAGGCGGCCGGCGCTACTACACTGGCCACCCTGTTCGGCGCAATCGTGCCCGGCCGTTCGGGAGCCGCATCGGCCCGGCCCGTGAAGATGCTTCGCTGGGGCGTCGTCGGCACCGGCGGTATCGCCAATTCGATGGCGGGCATGATCAAGATGGCGGAGGCGGCCGAGCTCGGCGCGGTGTCGAGCCGCCGCATGGAGACCGCCCGGGCGTTTGCAGAGACGCACGAGGTGCCGAACGCCTTCGATTCCTGGGAGGAAATGATCGGCTCGGACACGGTCGACGCCATCTATGTGGCCACGCCGACCAGCGTGCGCGAGGAAATCTGTGTCGCCGCGGCGAAAGACGGCAAGCACGTGCTCGGCGAGAAACCGTTCGCCAGCCTGCCGTCGGTAAAGCGCATTACGGCGGCCTGCCGCGACAACGGGGTGGCCTTCATGGACGGCACCCACTTCGTGCATCATCCGCGCACGCTCGATATCCGGCAGCGCCGCGAGGAGAGGCTGGGATCGGTGTGGTCGGTCGCGTCGGCGTTCCAGTTCAACCTCGCCGATCGCGGCAACATCCGTTTCAATCCCGACCTCGAACCGATGGGAGCCATCGGTGACGCCGGCTGGTACAACATGCGCGCGGCGGTAGAGTACCTGCCGCCCGGCGTCGTGCTCGATACGGTGAATGCGCACCTGCGGCGCGACGCGGAGACCGGCGCCGCGCTCAGCGGTTCGGGCGTTCTCCGTTTCACGGACGGCTCGACGTCGACCTGGAACTGCGGTTTCGACTCCGGCGCGGTCGTCATGGACCTGCGCATCACCGGGACCGGCGGTGTCATCAACATCGACGATTTCCTCAGCCAGAACCGTGACGGCTCGGCCGACTTCCTGTACCGCAAGGGCGGCTGGGGCCGCGGTGAGGCGGGGGAGATCAATATCCCCTCCGCCAAACCCGGTGCCGCGCTGATGTTCGAGGACATGGCGGCGGCCGCCGCGGATCCAAAGCTGCGCGAACAGTGGATGTCGGCCACCGAGCGGACGCAGGCGCTGCTCGATGCGGCCTGGATGGCTGCGCTGCAAAGCGAGTAACGCAACGCGCAGGGTGACGCCCGGTTCCTGCCGCCGTGGGCTTTACAACCGCACGGCCCGCTCGAACATTGCTGCGAC
>JBNLDE010000035.1:0-7752 GCA_050304175.1 Zhengella sp.
CCTCGACAAGCGGAAGCAGGTCCCGCTGCACGCCTTCGCGCGAAACGCCGGCGCCCGCTGCCCCTTCGCGCGCGGCAATCTTGTCGATCTCGTCGAGAAAGACGATGCCGTCATTTTCCGCCGAGGCCAATGCTTCCTGAACAATCTGGTCCTGGTCGATCAGCTTGTCGGATTCGTCGGCAATCAGGAACTCGTAGGACTCCTTGACCGTGGTCTTGCGCGTCTTCGTGCGGCCGCCCATCGCCTTCGACAACATGTCGTTGATGTTGAGCACGCCGATATTGGCTCCGGGCATGCCGGGAATCTCAAACCCGCCGGGCATGCCGGTGTCGGCCACCTCGATCTCGATTTCCTTGTCGTCGAGCAACCCGTCGCGCAGCTTCTTGCGAAACGAGTCGCGGGTCGACGGGCTCGCCGTCTTGCCGACCAGCGCCTCGAGGACGCGTTCCTCGGCGTTGACATGGGCGCGCGCCTTTACGTCCTCCCGCCGCTTTTCGCGGACGAGGCCGATCGCCGCCTCGACAAGATCGCGCACGATCTGCTCGACATCGCGGCCGACATAGCCGACCTCGGTGAACTTTGTTGCCTCGACCTTGATAAACGGCGCGCCGGCGAGCTTGGCCAGACGCCGCGAGATTTCCGTCTTGCCGACGCCCGTCGGGCCGATCATCAGGATGTTCTTCGGCATCACCTCTTCGCGCATCGCGCCTTCAAGCTGCTGGCGCCGCCAACGGTTGCGGAGCGCGATGGCAACGGCACGTTTGGCTTCCTTCTGGCCGATGATGAAGCGGTCGAGCTCGGAAACGATCTCGCGGGGGGAGAAATTGGTCATATGTTGGTCCAGGATTCCAGTTGATTGGGCGGAGTGCTGCAGCTCCGGTTCACTCGGCATCGAGCGTCTCCACGATCACCGAATGGTTCGTATAAACGCAAATGTCGCCGGCGATCTGCATCGCCCTGCGGGCGATCGCTTCGGCGTCGGCATCCGTATCGATCAGCGCGCGCGCGGCGGCTAGGGCATAATTTCCCCCCGACCCGATCGCCATTACGCCATGTTCCGGCTCGAGCACGTCGCCATTGCCGGTGATCGCCAGGCTGACCGACTTGTCCGCGACCAGCATCATCGCCTCCAGCCGTCGCAGGTAACGGTCGGTGCGCCAGTCCTTGGCGAGCTCGCCGCAGGCGCGGGTCAGCTGGTCGGGATATTGCTCCAGCTTGGCTTCCAGCCGTTCGAGAAGCGTAAAAGCGTCGGCTGTCGCGCCCGCAAATCCGGCGATTACCTTGCCCTCCTTGCCGATGCGGCGCACCTTGCGCGCATTGCCCTTCATCACCGTCTCGCCGAGGCTCACCTGGCCGTCGCCGGCAATCACCACCTTGCCGTCCTTGCGCACGGTGATGATGGTCGTTGCATGCATCGATTTTTCGCTCATCCAATTGCTCCGGTTGGCCGCGCGATCATGGCCGGGCGGCCATGTTGCCTGAACCGCTTATGTATGTGGCGGTCACGCAAATGCAAACCGTTGACGCGCATAAACCAAGCCGGATCAACGAACTGGCAATTGGCCGGTCATGCTGGTAGAAGGCGCTTCGCATTCGAATTCCCGCACGCAGGGGGACAGGATCATGAGCGCCGGTAACAAGGACCGCACGGCGGGCGTCAGCCGCAAGACCAACGAGACGGCGATTAGCGTCGAGATCGCCATCGATGGCACCGGCCGGCATGAAATCTCGACCGGGATCGGGTTTTTCGACCACATGCTCGACCAGTTGTCGCGCCACTCGCTCATCGACATGACGGTCGCGGCCAAGGGCGACCTGCACATTGATGACCACCACACGGTGGAAGATACCGGCATCGCGCTCGGCCAAGCCGTCGCGGAGGCGCTCGGCGACCGCCGCGGCATCGCCCGCTACGCATCGCTCGACCTCGCCATGGACGAGACCCTGACGCGGGCGGCTGTGGATGTATCGGGTCGACCCTACCTGGTCTGGGATGTCGTATTTTCCGCGCCGAAGATTGGCACGTTCGACACCGAACTCGTGCGCGAATTCTTCCAAGCGTTCACCCAGCATGCGGGCATCACGCTGCACGTAACCAACCACTATGGCGCCAACAATCACCACGTCGCCGAAACCTGCTTCAAGGCGGTGGCGCGTGTGCTGCGCGCGGCGCTTGAAACCGATCCGCGCCAGGCTGGTGCGATTCCCTCCACCAAGGGTTCCCTGAAAGGCTGACCGTCATGGCATCCTGGGTCATCATGGAGAAACCGGGCGATCGCTCCGGCGCGCAGACCGTTTTCGTGCGCGACCGCTTTTCGTTCGTCGCCTTCGTGGTTCCGCTGCTCTGGCTGCTGTGGCACCGGCTTTGGATCGAATCGTTGCTGCTGCTTGCCGTGGCAATCGGCATCGCCGTCGCGGGCGCTTACGGCGGGCCGGCAACGGCCGAGCCGGCGGTATCGCTGCTGGTGTCGTTGTTCATCGCGCTGGAAGGACCGAATCTGCGGATCCGCGCATTGTCCCGGCGCGGCTGGCGCGAGGCCGGTGTGGTCGAGGCGGACAACCGCGACGAGGCCGAATATCGCTGGTTCTCCGGCACGAATGTTGCGCCCGGCGCCGAATCGGCCCCGGCGCGGCAACCAGTGCTGTCAGCCAAACCGGTCGCGGCCGCTGTCCCGGCGATCGGCATGGTCGAATTTCCGGGAGGCCGTTGATGCGGGTCGCGATCATCGACTACGGCTCCGGCA
The DNA here is from genome assembly GCA_050304175.1 of Zhengella sp. Taxonomy (GTDB): domain Bacteria; phylum Pseudomonadota; class Alphaproteobacteria; order Rhizobiales; family Rhizobiaceae; genus JAIOIW01. The sequence continues at coordinate 2,745 of JBNLDE010000035.1, forward strand.
ATCTGCGCTCGGCGACCAAAGCGTTCGAGCGCGCCGCCCGCGAGGCCGGCATATCCGCCGAAATCGACCTGACCGCCGATGCCGAGCGGGTCCGCACTGCCGACCGGATCGTCCTGCCGGGCGTTGGTGCCTATGCCGATTGCCGCGCCGGCCTCGATGCGGTGCCCGGAATGCACGAGGCGATCGACGAGGTGGCGATCCGCAACGCGCGGCCGTTCCTCGGCATCTGTGTCGGCATGCAGCTGATGTCGACGCGCGGGCTCGAGAAGTCCGTCACCGAAGGCTTCGGCTGGATCGCCGGCGACGTGCAGATCATGGAACCGGCCGACCCGGCGCTGAAGATCCCGCAGATCGGCTGGAACACGCTGGAGCTGAAGCGCCCCCATCCGCTGTTTGACGGCATCCCGACCGGCGAGACCGGCCTGCACGCCTATTTCGTCCATTCCTATTTCCTCGACGCAAAAAATCCCGAGGACGTCGTCGCCGTCACCGACTATGGCGGCGCGATCACCGCCTGCGTCGCCCGCGACAACCTCGCCGGCACCCAGTTCCACCCCGAAAAGAGCCAGAAGCTCGGCCTGGCCCTGATCGGCAACTTCCTGAGATGGAATCCGTGAACTCGAAGCGGGAATCACTGTATTTGGCTTTGATCCGGGATTTTTCCGATGAAATCGATCCGGCAGTTAGGGAGAATGCGAGAGCTCTCATCCTTCGGTCGGAGAAAATTCTGCCTGATCCAGACTTCGTAAGTCGCGGCTATCGGCCGACAATACGCTTTGTCTGGCGGGAAGCCGTGGAAGTCGAAATAGGTGACGACCGGTTCGAGTTTTATAAGTCTTTGATGGCCGCACTGAAATCCGCGAATACGGTCACATGCAGGGACAACCGGTTCCCGCCGAATTGTTGGACAAGTTGACAAGCTACATCGATATGAAAAACCGGCCCAAGATCCTTTTTCCTGCCATCGACCTGAAGGACGGCCGCTGCGTGCGCCTGAAGCTGGGCGAGATGGATACCGCGACCGTCTATAATGACGATCCCGCCGCTCAGGCGAAGTCCTTCGAGGACCAGGGCTTCGAATGGCTGCATGTGGTTGACCTCAATGGCGCCTTCGAAGGCCATTCGGTCAATGGCGCGGCGGTCGAGGCGATCCTCAAGGCGACAAAGAACCCGGTCCAGCTCGGCGGCGGCATCCGTACGCTCGCCCATATCGAGAATTGGCTCGCCAAGTGCCTCGCCCGGGTTATCCTCGGGACGGTCGCCGTGCGCGATCCCGATCTGGTGAAGGAGGCCTGCCGGCTATTCCCGGGCAAGGTCGCCGTCGGCATCGACGCGAAGGGCGGCAAGGTGGCGGTCGAGGGCTGGGCGGAAGCCTCGTCGCTCGGCGTGATCGAGCTGGCGAAGAAATTCGAGGGCGCGGGCGTCGCCGCGATCATCTATACCGATATCGACCGCGACGGCGTGCTGACCGGCATCAACTGGGAATCGACCATCGAGCTTGCCGACGCCGTGTCGATCCCCGTCATCGCTTCGGGCGGACTGGCCTCCATGGCCGATATCGTGCGCATGAAGATGCCCGACGCGGCGCGCCTGGAAGGCGCGATTTCTGGCCGCGCGCTCTATGACGGGCGGATCGATCCTCAAGAGGCACTCGGCATCCTGAACGGAACGATCTCGGTGGTGGATGCATTGTTCGAGGAGCGCGACCGCTCATGACCCTGAAAGCCCGTGTCATTCCCTGTCTCGACGTTAAGGATGGCCGCGTCGTCAAGGGTGTTAATTTCGTCGATCTGATCGACGCCGGCGATCCCGTCGAGGCGGCCAAGGCCTACGATGCCGCTGGCGCCGACGAACTGACCTTCCTCGACATCACCGCCAGCCACGAGGACCGCGATACGATCTTCGACGTCGTCGCTCGCACCGCCGAACAGTGCTTCATGCCGCTGACCGTCGGCGGTGGCGTGCGCATGGTCTCCGACATCCGCAAGCTGCTGCTGGCCGGCGCCGACAAGGTTTCGATCAACACTGCGGCGGTGAAGAACCCGGATTTCGTTGCCGAGGCCGCCGATAAGTTCGGGGACCAGTGCATCGTCGTCGCCATCGACGCCAAGCGCGTTTCCGGCGCGGGCGAGGCGGACCGCTGGGAAATCTTCACCCATGGCGGGCGCACGCCGACCGGCATCGACGCGGTGGAATTCGCCCGCACCGTGGTGGAGAAGGGCGCCGGCGAGATTCTGCTCACCTCGATGGACCGCGACGGCACCAAGGCCGGCTACGATATCCCGCTCACCCGCACCATCGCCGATGCCGTGCATGTGCCGGTCATCGCCTCGGGTGGAGTCGGCACGCTCGACCATCTCGTCGAGGGCATCCGCGACGGCCATGCCACCGCCGTGCTCGCCGCCTCGATTTTCCATTTCGGAACCTATACGATCGGCGAAGCCAAGGACTACATGGCCGCCGCCGGCCTGGCGATGCGCCTCGACCCGCATGATTGAGACCTGACGCCGATGACCGACTTCACCCTCGCCGACCTGGAACGCATCGTCGCCGCGCGCGGGCGGTCTGGCGACGCCGATTCATGGACCGCCAAGCTCTTTGCCAAGGGCCAGGCCAAGGCCGCGCAGAAACTGGGCGAAGAGGCCGTCGAGACGGTCATTGCGGCCGTCAGCGGCGATCGTGAAGGCGTCATTTCCGAAAGCGCCGATCTCCTCTATCATTGGCTCGTGGTTCTGGCATTGGCCGGTGTCTCGCTCGACGAGGTTCTTGCCGAACTGGAAAGGCGCACGTCGCGTTCGGGTCTGGCCGAAAAGGCGTCGCGCGGCGGCTAATTGCCGGCCGGGGGCCGGATAGGAGATATCTGGAGCCCTTCATGGACCAGTTGAACGCCAAGGAAACCTACTCCCCCTACCGGGTGTTCTCGGCCGCGCGCTGGGCGGAATTCCGCGCCGACACGCCGCTGACCCTGACCGAGGAAGAGGTCGACCGGTTGCGGTCGCTCAACGATCCGTTCGACCTGGAAGAGGTGCGGCGCATCTACCTGTCGCTGTCGCGCCTGCTGTCCGCCCATGTCGAAGCCACGCAATTGCTGTTCCACCAGCGCAAGCAGTTTCTCAACGTCGACGATGCCATCAAGACGCCGTTCATCATCGGCATCGCCGGTTCGGTCGCGGTCGGCAAGTCCACAACGGCGCGCGTGCTGAAGGAGCTGCTGCGCCGCTGGCCGTCGAGTCCCAAGGTTGACCTGATCACCACCGACGGTTTCCTGCTGCCGAACGCGGTCTTGCGCCGCGAGGGACTGATGGACCGCAAGGGCTTTCCCGACAGCTACGATGTCGGTGCGCTGCTGCGCTTCTTGTCCGACATCAAGTCCGGCCGCAGCAATGTCACGGCGCCGCTCTACTCGCACCTCACCTATGACGTGCTGGAAGGCGAATATGTCGTTATCGACCGCCCTGACATCCTGATTTTCGAGGGCATCAACGTGCTCCAGACCCGCGATTTGCCGAAAGACGGCACCGCGGTGCCCTTCGTGTCCGACTTCTTCGATTTCTCGATCTACATCGATGCCGACGAGGAACTGGTCCACCAGTGGTATGTCGAGCGTTTCATGCGCCTGCGCCAGACCGCGTTTACCGACCCGCAATCCTTCTTTCACCGCTATTCGCAACTGCCCGTCGATGCTGCCCGCGCCATCGCCGAGGGCCTGTGGAACAACATCAACCGCAAGAACCTAGTCGAGAACATCCTGCCGACCCGGCCGCGCGCCGACCTGATCTTGCGCAAGGGCGCCAACCACCTGATCGAGGAAGTGGCGCTGCGCAAGCTGTGAACGGTCGCAGCCGGCCTTGCCTCGCATTCCGCACTTGGCGGCAAATCGCCTGCCGTGATCTATTGGCAGGCAATCGATCAACGCCGACCCGGCCAGCAAGTGGAAAGAGCAGCTTAATTTACGCCGAAATCTGCCCACCCCTCGGGGAGTATCTCACTCCCCGCGCACCTTCGCACCTTCCGTCACAATTGGCGGACTATTTATCCGCTGGCGTGCCGCGCACACAAATCCATCGGCCTGACGTGCCAGCGCAAACGACATACCCACCGAGCTTTTTGTAAGCATATTCTATTGCCGTCTCGACCTCATCCGCGTCAGACTTCACACGCCTACCGCGACCCGATGGCAGCTTGCTGACTTGGTGTCCTTTACCGGGAACGGAATTCGCCTGAAGGGGGGGAACATAAGTAGGAGCGTCTCCACCAAAAGCAAACGCCTTAACCCTTACTATTCCATTTAATGCAGCGAACGCTGCGATCGTCACAACTGACCGTCTCGTGTATGTCATGGCTAAACTCCTTTCTCCTAAATGAATGATAGTAAAAACCTGAAAAATCATCGTTGATCGGAATCATCGCTTCGCCAGTGTTAATCTCCCTTCGGCGGCTTCGTTTGACTGTTTGTGCATGGTTTGTTGGAGGCCTGTTGGAGCAGTTGTTTCCGGATTTGGCGGCCAGTGGCCCGGAGTAGAGCTGTTGGCGCTAGGACGGATACATCGAGCCAGGATCACCCTGGGAGAACGGCTACTGCGAGAGTTTCAACGCCCGGTTCCGTTATGAGATGCTCAACGGAGAGATACTCTACAGCCCGCGAGAGGCGCAAATCCTGATCGAGCAATGAAGGAGGCACCACAACACGAAACGTCCCTACAGTGTGTTGGCTATCGCCCGTCGGTTCTGGAATCCATCGTCTCAATAGATCCAAGGCCGGTCATGCACTAACACTCAAACTGGACAACCCAGGTGGGGCTGATCACGAGGTGATTGACCTCGGCGCACTCCAGGCGCACCCGACAGGATTTGAACCTGTGATCTATGCCTGACAATAGCACACGCCCGACGTCGATTAGGCGTTGAAGCATCCCCGCGCATCGGCTAGAAACTGCCGGTCCCGTGCGCCGCCTTGCAGCGTGCGGCTTTGCGTCAAGCGCGCAGGCACCCGTAGCTCAGCTGGATA
>JBNLDE010000036.1:0-1889 GCA_050304175.1 Zhengella sp.
CGACAGCGAGCTGGTGAAGGAGGACGAGGAACCGTTCGACCTTCTGAAGATGATCGGCAACCTGTCCGATTACCTCGGCGACGACGCGCGCGAAAAGGGGGTCGAGTTCATCACCGACATGCCCAGCGATCCCATCGTGATTGAAGGTCTCGAAAGCCGTCTGGCGCAGGTCTTCGTCAACCTGCTGACCAACGCGATTTCCTTCTGCGAAGATGGCGATGCAATCCGCATCTGGGTCCGCAAGCGCGAGAATCGGGTGCTCGTCGTGGTGGAAGACACCGGACCCGGCATCCCGGAACAGGCGCTGACCAAGATTTTCAACCGCTTCTATACCGAGCGCCCGGTCGATCACTTCGGGAACAACTCGGGTCTTGGCCTCGCCATTTCCAAGCAGATCGTCGAGGCGCATGGCGGTGTGATCTGGGCGGAAAATATCCGGCCGACCGACGCCGACGTGACCTCCGAACCGCTTGGCGCCCGTTTCGTCGTCGGCCTGCCTGTTTAAGGCGCAACATTGCATGGAAACCCTGCACGCCTCTGCCGTCGCCTTTGACGGTCGGGCGGTGCTGATTCTGGGCGCGTCCGGCTCGGGCAAGTCCACTCTGGCGCTGGAACTGATCGCGCTTGGCGGTACGCTGGTGTCCGATGATCGGACGGTCTTACAGGTCCGGGACGGCGCTCTTTGGCTCGACGCGCCAGCCGCGCTGAAAGGCCGGATCGAAGCACGCGGGCTGGGCATCCTCGCGACAGGATCGGCCCCGGCCATCGCATGTGTCGCGGTGGATCTTAACCAGGTTGAGACCGCCCGCTTGCCTGAACCTTGCGTGATCACCGTTGCGGGCGTCGACCTGCCTTGCCTTCGCAAGGTTGAGAGCCGGGCATTTCCGGCTATGGTGCGGCTCTATCTTTCGGGAGGCCGCACGGAATGACCGCATCTCAATCCAGCGCGCGGGTCGTGATTGTCACCGGCGCTTCGGGCGCGGGCCGCACGACTGCGATCAATGCGCTGGAAGATGTGGGGTTCGAGACTATCGACAACATTCCCCTCAGCCTGCTGGAACGCGCGGTGGAAAGCCCCGGACGTCTGCCGCCGCTCGCCATCGGGATCGATGTGCGAAACCGCGAGTTCTCGGTCGATACCGTAACCGCCGTTCTCGACAGGATCGATTCCTCGCCCGAGATCGACGCCGAAATGTTGTTTCTTGACTGCCGCTCGGACGTGCTGGTCCGGCGCTATTCCGAAACCCGCCGCCGTCATCCGCTTGCACCGCAAGGCTCGCCGGTGGCCGGAATCGACCTGGAAACGGATATCCTTGCGCCCCTTCGCCAACGGGCCGAACACCTGATCGACACATCCGACATGACACCGCATCAGCTTCGCGCCGAAATCGGGCGTCTCTTCGGTGGCGAGGGGTTCAACAACCTGGCCCTGTCGGTCGAGAGTTTTTCATACAAGCGCGGCTTGCCGCGCGGCGTCGACATGATCTTCGACGTGCGGTTTCTGGACAATCCGCATTGGGACGCCGAATTGCGTCCGCTGGATGGACGTGATGCGCGTGTGGCGCGTTTCGTGGAAGGCGACGAGAAATTCGCACCCTTTTTCGAGAAAGTCGCCGATCTGGTGCTGTCCCTGCTTCCTGCCTACAAGGCCGAGGGGAAGACGCATCTGTCGGTCGGAATCGGGTGTACCGGAGGGCAACACCGTTCCGTTACCGTCGCGGAAAAGCTGTCGAATGCCCTTGCGGAGCAGGGGTGGCGGGTGTCAACTCGGCACCGGGAACTGGAAAGGCGCGGAGACGTTTCGCCGCGTAGCACGGGGTAAAGCCGTTTGATCGGTATCGTGATCGTTGCACATGGGGGCCTCGCGGCAGAGTACCTGTCGGCGGTGG
>JBNLDE010000037.1:0-17315 GCA_050304175.1 Zhengella sp.
ACCCATCAATGGCCAGACGCGAAAGCGGGCGTGGCAACGGGGAAACGCGGCTGGCGCGGGCCGCGCAGGCCGGGATCAGGCGAGCGGGATCTCGTTGCCGGCCTTGCTGTCCTGATAGGTCGCCGACATCGCGTCGTATTTCGCGGCAATGGCCCTGATGCGCGCCTGCAGGCGCGTCCGTTCGCCCTCGTCTGCGATCGCCACGACCAGGCGCGGGATGGAATAACTCTTCCAGTAGGCGTTCTCGGCGTTGTAGCCGCCGGGCTCCAGCGTGAAGACCTCCTTGAGGATCTTCAGGTCGTGGGGGATGGCGAAGCTGTCGCGCGAATCCTCGTGGCTGAACAGGTAATAGAAATTGTCGAAACCGGTCCAGGTGATCGCCGACAGGCACAGCGAGCAGGGCTCGTGGGTCGACAGGAAGATGCAATCCTTCGTGTCGGGCCGCCTGTCGCGCGGCATTTCGTAAAGCCGCTTCAGCGTGTGCATCTCGCCGTGCCAGAGCGGGTTCTCGGTCTCGTTGTTGGTTTCGGCCAGCACCAGCGAACGGTCCGATTTGTTCAAAAGGGCCGCGCCGAACAGCTTGTTGCCCGACGCCACGCCCCTTTCGGTTAATGGCACGATGTCGTGCTCGATCACGTCGAGCAGCCGGTCGATCAGGGCGATGTCGGTCATGCGGCAAATCCTTCGGGCAGGTTGACCGTCCAGGGTTCGTCAAAGACGAACTCCTCGAGATTGTTGCCGTCGCCGCCGCGATCGACGACGACGAAATCCTGGGGTTCGCCGATCGGGGTCAGGACCGCGTGCCAGGTGTTGCGGGCGTAATTGACGCCCTGTCCGGGGGTCGTGACAAAGGCCTGCGGCACGCCCGGGCCGTCGGGTGTATCCGGGCAGACGACGACCAGGAACGGACGCGGCGACAGGGGCACGAAGGCCTGGCTCCCGAGCGGATGGCGTTCCACGAGCGCGAGCTTCAGCGGGAATTGATAGGGCGTGCCGCGGAAAATATTGACCAGCACGCGGGCGTTCTCGCCGGCCGCCTCGACCTTCGCCAAATCGTGGTAGCGTTCGCACTTGCCGGCGTTGATCGGGAAGTGCTCGGCGCCATCGGTGTCGACGACCTCGCCGAAGGGCGCGAAGGCTTCGCGGGTGAGCGGGCGGGCGGTGAGGATGCGGGTCATTGGCCGAACGGCTTCAGCTTCATGTGGCGGTTGACGTCCTTGTAGAGCAGGTAACGGAAGCGGCCCGGTCCGCCGGCATAGCAGGCCTGCGGGCAAAAGGCGCGCAGCCACATGAAATCGCCGGCCTCGACCTCGACCCAGTCGCGGTTGAGCTTGTAGACCGCCTTGCCCTCGAGCACGTAGAGCCCGTGCTCCATGACGTGGGTTTCCTCGAACGGGATCACGCCGCCGGGTTCGAAGGTGACGACCGTGACATGCATGTCGTGGCGCATGTCGGACGGATCGACGAAGCGTGTGGTGGCCCATACGCCGTTGGTGCCGGGCATCGGCGTTGGCGCGATGTCCCTCTCGTTGACGACGAGCGGGTCCGGTTTGCCGATGCCGTCGACCGGCTCGTAGGCCTTGCGGATCCAGTGGAACCGGACCGGCGCGTCGCTGTGATTGCGGACGGACCACGCCGTGCCGGCCGGGATGTAGGCGTAGCCGCCCTCGGTCATGTGATGGTCCTGCCCGGCGATCGAAACCGCGAGTTCGCCCTCGACCACGAACAGCACGGCCTGCGCGTCCGGATCGCTCTCCGGGCGGTCGCTGCCGCCGCCGGGCCGCACTTCCATGATGTATTGCGAGAAGGTCTCGGCGAAGCCCGAGAGCGGCCGCGCCAGCACCCACAGTCGGGTCTGTTCCCAATGGGGCAGGCTGGAGGTCACGATGTCGCGCATGACGCCCTTGGGGATCACCGCATAGGCCTCGGTGAAGACCGCGCGGCCGGTCATGATCTGGGTCTGGGGCGGCAGGCCGCCGGTCGGTGCGAAATAGCTGCGTTCGTTCATGGCTGTCACTCCGGCAGCATGTCTTTGAGGCGCAACAGCGCGATGCGTTCGACCTGCGCGCAGGCGGTCGCGAATTCTTCGTCGCGGCTGTTGGCGATCCGGTTTTCGAAGGCGGCGAGGATCTGGTCTTTCGTCAGCCCCTTCACGGCGATGATGAACGGAAAACCGAATTTCTGCGTGTAGGTTGTGTTGAGCTCGGTGAACCGGGCGCGTTCGGCATCGGTCAGGGCGTCGAGACCGGCCGAAGCCTGTTCGGCCGTCGACTCCCTGGTCAGGCGTTTGGCCGCCGCCAGCTTGCCGGCAAGGTCCGGGTGGGCGGTCAGCACGCCGAGCCGCTCGTCCGCGGTCGCCGACCTGAACGCCCGCGCCAGCGCGTTGTGCAATCCGCCGGCGCAGTCATGGGCCGGGCCCAGTTCGAACTCGTAGGCGCGCTCGGCGATCCAGGGCGAATGCTCGAACACCGAGCCGAAACGGTCGACGAAATCGGCGCGGGCCATGGCCGACGGCCTCAGGGCCGGCGCCCGGTAGGGGTGGTGCTCCATCCAGTGGCGGGCGATGTCGATGCGGCGCGGGATCCAGACCTTGTCGTGGCTCTGGACGTAATCGATGAACCGCTTGAGCGCGGCGGCGCGGCCCGGCCGGCCGACGAGGCGGCAGTGCAGGCCGACATTGAGCATCTTGGCGGCGCCGGCCTCCCCTTCCGCGTAAAGCACGTCGAAGGCGTCGCGCAGATAGGTGAAGAACTGGTCGCCCGAATTAAATCCCTGGGCGGCGGCAAAGCGCATGTCGTTGTTGTCGAGCGTATAGGGAATGACCAGTTGCGGCTTGTCGCGAACCACGATCCAGTAGGGCAGATCGTCGGCATAGCTGTCGCTGATATAGTCGAAGCCGCCCTCGGCCGCCGACAGCGGGACCGTGTTCATCGAGGCGCGGCCGAGATAGAAGCCGCGCGGACGCTCGCCGGTCACCTCTTTGTGGAGTCGGATGGCCTCCAGCATGTCGGCGCGCTCTTCGGCCTCCGGACAGTCCTTGTACTCGATCCATTTGAGGCCGTGCGAGGCGATTTCCCAACCGGCCGATTTCATCGCCGCGACTTGGTCGGGCGAGCGCGCAAGGGCGCTGGCGACACCGTAGACCGTTGCGGGAATGCCGGCTTCGGTGAACAGGCGGTGCAAGCGCCAGAAGCCGGCGCGGGCGCCGTACTCATAGATCGATTCCATGTTCCAGTGGCGCTGGTTCGGCCAGTTGGCGGCGCCGACGATTTCCGACAGGAACGCCTCGGATTGGGCGTCGCCGTGCAGCAGGCAGTTTTCGCCGCCTTCCTCGTAGTTGATCACGAACTGGACCGCGATCCGCGCGCCACCGGGCCACTTCGGGTCCGGTGGGGCGGCACCATGGCCGCGCAGGTCTCTCTCGTAGCGCTTCATCCTGTCTCGTCCCGATCTGTTGCCGGTTTCCTGTCAGCAAACTAGCGCAGCACCACGGCCGCCATTGCCATAAAATTTTTGAAAGTCTTTTCGTCGCCCAATTCGTGCGCCGGTCTTATGAATTGGTGCAATATGAGGCACAGTAATGACACCGAGCCTTCAGGCAAATGACAAGAACCGAGGGAAGCAGCGATGACTGCAGGACGATTGACGACCCACGTCCTCGACGCCGCGGCCGGCGTGCCCGCCGGGGGGCTCGAGATCACGTTGTGGCGGATCTCGGGTGACGAGCGCGAAAAGATCAAGACGGTGACGACCAACGCGGATGGCCGCTGCGACGAGCCGTTGCTTGCCGGCGACACCTTGACGAAAGGCGTTTACGAACTGGTGTTCGAAGCCGGGGCCTATCTGCGCCGCACCGGAACGACGCTTTCCGAACCGGCTTTCCTCGACCAGGTGCCGATCCGGTTCGGCATCGCCGACCCGGGACAGCACTACCACGTGCCCCTGCTGCTCTCTCCCTACAGCTATTCAACCTACAGAGGCAGCTGATGACCGCGCCCTCGATTCGCAACACCATCCGATTCCTGCTCAATGACGAACCGGTCGAACTGGCCGACGTCGCAGCCGATGCAACCCTGCTCGACTTCCTGCGGCTTAACCGGGCGTTGCGCGGCACCAAGGAAGGCTGTGCCGAGGGCGACTGCGGCGCCTGCACGGTTCTGGTCGGCCGGTTGACGGATGAGGGCCTGACCTATGAATCGGTCAATGCCTGCATCCGGTTCACGGGTTCGCTCGACGGCTGCCATGTGGTGACGGTCGAGGGATTGAAAGGCGCGGATGGCGCGCTGCACCCGGTGCAGCAGGCGATGGTCGACTTTCACGGATCGCAATGCGGATTCTGCACGCCGGGCTTCGTGATGAGCCTGTACGGCTTGTGGATGCGCGACCCGACCCCGTCGGACGCGGCGATCGAAAAGGCGCTGCAGGGCAATTTGTGCCGATGCACCGGATACGAAGCCATCGTTCGGGCCGCGCGCGCGATATCGAGCTACGGGGAGGTAGGCGAAGACCCGCTGGCGCGCGAGCGCGCGGCGATCTCCGCGAAGCTTGAGGCGATGCAGGACGGGTCGCGGGTCGAGATCGAGCAGGGCGGGTCCCGGCTCATCATACCGCCCGACGCCAACGATCTCGCCCGCGTTCTGGAAAACGAGCCGAACGCGACCATCGTCGCCGGCGCGACCGATGTCGGGCTGTGGGTGACGAAATTCATGCGCGACATCTCGCCGGTCGTATTGATCGGCCACATCCGCGAGCTGCATCGCGTCCAGGCCGACGGACCGGCGGTGACGCTCGGCGCCTGCGTCACCTACACGGAGGCGTTCGAGGTGCTTGCCAGCCGCATCCCGGCACTCGGCACGCTGATCAATCGCATTGGCGGCGAGCAGGTGCGCAACATGGGAACAATCGGCGGCAACATTGCCAACGGTTCACCAATCGGCGACATGCCGCCGGCGTTGATCGCGCTGGGCGCCACGCTGACCCTGCGCAAGGGGCACTCGCGGCGCTCGCTGCCGCTGGAGGATTTCTTTCTCGATTACGGCAAGCAGGACCGCGCGGCAGGCGAGTTCGTTGAAAGCGTGACCGTGCCGGTGCCGGACGCCAAGGCGGACTTCGCGGTTCACAAGGTGTCCAAACGCCGCGAGGAGGATATCACCTCGACGCTCGGCGCCTTCCACCTGGTGCGCGATGCCGCCGGCAATGTGGCCCAGGTCCATATCGCCTTTGGCGGCATGGCCGCGACGCCGAAACGGGCGCGGGCGGTGGAGGATGCCTTGCAGGGCAAGCCGTGGACAGCGGAGACAATCGAAGCTGCCTTGCCCTGTTTCGAAGCCGACTTCACGCCGCTGACCGACATGAGGGCGTCCGCCCAATACCGGATGCTGGCATCGAAGAATCTGCTCCGGCGATTCCACCTGGAAACCACGGGCGAAGCTGTTTCGCTGGCCCGCCATTCCGAAGCCTGAGGTAAGACCATGACGCATGCGATCAAATCCGATCTTGCCGCGACAGGCATAAAGGGCGCGGTAGCCGCCGCGACACGTCACGATTCAGCGGCAAAGCACGTTACGGGATCGGCGCTCTATATCGACGACATCGCCGAGCCGACCGGCTGCCTGCACGCTTATCTCGGCCTGTCGAAGGTGGCGCATGCGAATATCAACGGGATGGATTTCTCCCATGTGCGGACAGCGCCGGGCGTGGTCGACGTGATCACCGCCTGGGACATGCCCGGCTCGAACGACATTTCCCCGACCGGCCGCAATGACGAACCGGTGCTGGCGCGCGGGCGGGTACAGTTCGCCGGCCAGCCGCTGTTTGCGGTCATTGCGCGGACGCGCGAAGAAGCCAGGCGCGCCTGCCAGTTGGCGAAGATCGACTACGAAGCCCTGTCCGCGGTCATTGACGTCGCCGATACGGGCGACGATCCGAAGCTGGTCACCGATCCGCTGACGCTGAAGCGCGGCGACGTCAAGGCGGCCGTCGAGGCCGCGCCGCGCCGGGTGACCGGTTCGATGCGCTGCGGCGGCCAGGATCATTTCTATCTCGAGGGACATATCGCGCTGGCCATTCCCGGCGAGGACGGCGATGTTCATGTTCATTCCTCGACCCAGCATCCCTCGGAAGTCCAGCACATGGTCGCCCACGTGCTCGGCGTTCCGTCGAACGCGGTGACCGTGGACATAAGGCGCATGGGCGGCGGCTTCGGCGGCAAGGAGACGCAGGCCAACCTGTTTGCCGCGATTGCGGCGGTCGCGGCCAAACGCACCGGCAAGGCGGTCAAGATCCGGCCCGACCGGGATGACGACATGACCGCGACCGGCAAGCGGCACGACTTCCTGATCGACTACGATGTCGGCTTCGACGAGGACGGCAATATTCTCGGCGCCGACTTCACCTACAAGGCGCGTTGCGGATTTTCGTCCGACCTCTCCGGCCCGGTGACGGACCGGGCGCTGTTCCATTGCGATAACGCCTATTACTGGCCGGCTGTGCGGGCGCAATCGGTGCCCGCCTACACCAACACGGTTTCCAATACCGCCTATCGCGGATTTGGCGGGCCGCAGGGCATGGTCGCCGCCGAGCGGATCATCGACGAGGTTGCCTTTGCCCTGGACATGGATCCGCTGGAGGTGCGGCGGCGCAATTTTTACGGCGAACCCGGGCGCGACGTGACGCCTTATCACCAGACGGTGGAGGACAACGTCATCCAGCGTATCGTCGACGAGCTCGAGGCGTCGTCGAACTACAAGGCGCGGCGCGAGGCGATCCGGGCGGAAAACGCCAAGGGCGGTATCATCCGCCGCGGCATCGCGCTGACGCCGGTTAAATTCGGCATCTCGTTCACGGCCACCCATTTCAACCAGGCCGGGGCGCTTGTGCATGTCTATGCCGACGGTTCGGTGCACCTCAATCACGGCGGCACCGAGATGGGGCAGGGGCTGTACGTCAAGGTGGCCCAGGTCGTGGCCGAGGAATTCCAGATCGATATCGACCAGGTGAAGATCACCGCGACGACCACCGGCAAGGTGCCGAATACCTCGGCGACCGCCGCCTCGTCGGGCTCCGACCTCAACGGCATGGCTGCGCAGGCGGCGGCGCGGAAGATCAAGGGACGTCTGACCGATTTCGCGGCCGAGAAATATGGCGTGCCGATCGACCAGATCGAATTCCTGCCCAACCGGGTGCGCGTCGGCAACCAGGAGATCGCGTTTTCCCAATTGGTGCACGAAGCTTACATGGCGCGGATCCAGCTCTCGGCGACCGGCTTCTACAAGACGCCAAAGATCCACTGGGATCGGGCCACCGGCACAGGCCACCCGTTCTATTATTTTTCCTATGGCGCATCGGTCTCGGAAGTGGCCGTCGATACGCTGACCGGGGAATACATGGTCGAGCGGACCGATATCCTGCACGAGACCGGGCGGTCGCTGAATCCGGCGATCGATCTTGGCCAGATCGAGGGCGGATTCATCCAGGGCATGGGCTGGCTGACCACGGAGGAATTGTGGTGGGACGAGCACGGGCAGCTGCGCACGCATGCGCCGTCGACCTACAAGATCCCGCTCGCGTCGGACCGGCCCAAGGTGTTCAATGTCAAGCTTGCCGACTGGAACGAAAACCGCGAGAAGACGATTCACCGCTCCAAGGCGGTCGGCGAGCCGCCCTTCATGCTGGCGATGAGCGTGCTGCATGCGCTATCGGATGCGGTTGCTTCGGTCGCCGAATACCAGGTCTGTCCGCGGCTCGATACGCCAGCGACACCGGAGCGCGTGCTGATGGCGGTGGAAAAGCTGCGCGCCGCGCAGTAGCGTCGCAACGTCATGATCCCTTCGACCCTCGACGAGTTTCTCACGTCCCAACACCGCGCGGTGATCGTGCATGTCGCCGGGGTGGAGGGGTCGACACCGCGCGAGGAGGGTGCGTGGATGCTGGTCGGTCCAAGCGCGATCCACGGCACCATCGGCGGCGGCCAGATGGAGTTCATGGCGATCGCGCACGCCCAGAAGATCCTGGCGGGCGAGGAGCAGGACGGCAGCTATGAAATCCCGCTCGGGCCCGAGATCGGGCAATGTTGCGGAGGCCGGGTGACCCTCGACCTGCACCTGCTCGACGAGCAACGCCGCAGCGAAGTCGCCGCCAGGGCCGCGACCGAGACGGCGGCGCGACCCGAGATCTACATCTTCGGCGCCGGCCATGTCGGCACAGCACTGGCAAGGGCGCTGTCGCTGCTGCCGGTACGAACGGTCGTGGTCGAGACCCGCGCCGACGCCTTGGACGGCATCGAACCGCCGGCTGAAACACGCCTGACCGCCGTGCCGGAGGAAGCGGTGCGCGAGGCCAAACCCGGCGCGGCTTTCGTGGTGCTGACCCATGACCATGCGCTCGATTTCCTGATCGTCGCCGAAGCCTTGGCGCGCGATGACGCTGCCTATGTCGGCATGATCGGCTCGAAGACCAAGAGAGCCTCGTTCAAGAGCTGGTATCTCAAGCATGGCGGTACCGAAGATCGTCTTGCACGCCTCACCTGCCCGATCGGCGGCGCGCATGTGCGCGACAAGCGCCCGGCGGTGATTGCCGCGCTTGCTGCGGCGGAGATGGTGGCAACCGTGGTGAAAACAGTTGCGTTGTCCGAACAGCAACTGGACTGAACCGCAAGCCGAAGCACAAGTGGCAGGCCCGGCCGATAGGCTCTATCCTTCGACTAGAGCAACGGATGAAAGGAGCAACGTGATGTCAGACCACGTCTACAAACTTGTCGATCTCGTCGGCACATCTCCAGACAGTATCGAGGGCGCCATAGAGAACGCCATATCGAGGGCCAACGAGACGATCCGCAACCTGCGCTGGTTCGAAGTCGTCCAGACCCGCGGGCATGTCGAGGACGGGAAAGTCGATCACTACCAGGTCGAACTGAAGGCGGCGTTCACGCTGGACGCCGGGTAGGCTTCGGCCAAGGGGCGGTTCGCAGTGGTGAAAACCGTCGCGGTGATCTAGGCTCGCGCGAGCTTGCACGAACCGGGAGCGCGCCATGACCAAGCCAATCGCCCTGATCGTCGGTGTCGGCACCGGCCTGTCGGCCTCGCTGGCCCGCCTGTTCGCCTCAGAAGGCTACGCGCCGGTGTTGGCCGCGCGCGACATCTCGAAGATCGAAGGGCTCGCCGGGGAGACCGGCGCCCGGCGCGTCGCCTGCGACGCCTCGAAGCCGGAGGAGGTCGATGCGCTGTTCGCCGAACTCGGCGGACCGTTGCGTGTCGCCGTCTACAACCCGTCGGCGCGCCAGCGCGGGCCGATCACCGAGCTCGATCCGGAACCGGTTCTCCATGCGCTGGAAATTACCGCTTACGGCGCTTTTCTTGTCGGTCAGGCTGCGGCCCGCGTCATGCTCGCGCAGGAACCCGAGGACGGCGTGCGCGGCACGATCCTGTTTACCGGAGCGTCGGCCGGGGTAAAGGGCTTTCCGCAATCGGCGCCGTTTGCCATGGGCAAATTCGCCCAACGCGGGCTGGCGCAGTCGATGGCGCGGGAGTTGCACCCGCAAGGCATCCATGTCGTCTGGATCAATATCGACGGCGCGATCCGCAACCCGGGCCGGACGGAGCCCCCCGACAATCCGGATTCCATGCTCGATCCCGATGCGATTGCGCGGAACTATCTGAACCTCGTCAGGCAGGACCGATCGACCTGGACGGACGAACTGGCGGTCCGGCCCTGGGTCGAACGCTTCTAGGCAATTCTCGCAGGGAACAATCGATGCACCCGAATCCGATCTACCGCGAGGCGACGCGGGCGCAGAATATCGACTTCGCCCGGGCGCGCGCCTTCGGCGTCCTTGCGGTCAACGCGCCAGATGGGCCGTTGGTCAGCCATATCCCATTCTGTCTCGACGCCGACGGTTCGCGACTGGAAGCACATCTGGTGCGTTCCAACCCGATCCTGCGTGGGCTTGCCCAGCCGGTCGCCGCCGTGATGGCCGTGTCGGGCGGCGACACCTACATCTCGCCGGACTGGTATGGCATGGAGAACCAGGTTCCGACCTGGAACTATGTCGCGGTGCATCTGCGCGGCACGCTCAGACGCCTCGACGATGGTGAAATGCACCGCGTGCTGGAACGGCTTTCGGCGGACTTTGAAAGCCGTCTGGGACCCAAGAAACCCTGGACGATCGGCAAGATGGAACAGGATATCTACGGCCGGCTGCTTCGCCAGATCGTCCCGATCGCGATGGATATCACCGACATCGACGGAACCTGGAAACTGGCGCAGAACAAGCCGGCGCCGGCCCGCCAAAGCGCCGCCTCCGCTGCGCAGGATGCCGGTTTCGGGCTCGGCGCGGAACACATCGCGGCGCTGATGCTGGCGGTCGAGGGCGAGTAAACCGGATTCAGTGTACGCGCTGGCGCCACTCCGTCGGGGTGCAGTCGAAGCGTTGCCGGAAGGCTCGGCCGAAATGCGACATGTCGGAGAACCCCGCATCGAAGGCGATCGTGGTGATCGGCAGATGCGCGCGCCCGGGTTCGCGCAGCATGGTGGCAGCTTTTGCCAGGCGTTGCTCCAGCAGGTACCGGCCGAATGTCGTGCCCTGCGCCTCGAACAGCTTGTGCAGGTAGCGTTGCGAGATGCCGGCGGCGGCCGCGCATTGTGCCACGCCGAAGCCTGGATCGCCGAAGCGCCGGTTGGCGATGGCCTTCGCCTTCAGGAACAGCGCGGTGCGGCGCGACGATGCGGTATCTGCGCGCACCTGGGTTTCGCCGCCCAGCGCCAGCGCCGTCAGATCGAGCAGCACGCCGAAGAGGCGTCCCGCCGTGTCCGCGGGGATCAGGTCCAGGCCCTCGCTGAGCGTCCGCGCGGTCTCCAGAACGAGATGGCCGACAGCCGCGTTTTCAGAGACCATCGCCGGACGCGACGGCAGGCCCCCGGGAAGGCGCTCCGCAAGCGTCGCGTGCGGCACGAAAAAGGAGGAGACCGCGAGAGACGGTTTGGACCGGTGCTCGAGAACGAACGGCCTGGCGCTGTCGAAAATGCCTACCGTGCCGGGCGTCAGTGTTATCTGTTCGCCGGTCTGGCTGATCCGGCAGGCGCCGCCGGTCTGGAAATTGAGATAGAAGCAATCCGCAGGCGCCGCGGCGATCTCGCGGCGGGTGCGCAGGACCTGGTGCGACATGGCGGACACGCGGTTCAGGGCGCCATCGGGCAGGGGAGTCGATTCGACTGATGCCCAGAAGCGTTGCTGCGTGCCCTTGCCCGCCTCCGGAACGAGATCCATGAACGCTTCGCAGATGCCCTCGCGGTAATAGCCGAAGGCATCGCCCTGGGCCACGTCGCGCGTATCCCAGTGGCGGCTGTCGGCCGATACAGGTGCTGGCGATCCGGTTTCCGGCTGCATCCCGTCCTCCCCGTTCAGTCCGTGCAGAGATCTGTTCTTTCTGAACCATTCTCATCCCTGCCGGAGGCGGCATGTTGCTCTCCCATCGTTCCACAAGGAGGAGGAGAGCATGGCCACCTACGTTCTTATACATGGCGCATGGCACACTGGCGAGTTGTTCGAGCCGGTCGCAGCGCCGATCCGCGCCGCCGGGCACGACGTCCACTTGCCGACCATTGCCGGCAATCGTCCCGGCGACGCGAAGACCACCGGTCTGAAGGAAGCGATCGGTTCGATCGTCGCCTATCTGGAGGACAACGACCTTTCCGACGTCATCCTGCTCGGTCATTCCTATGGCGGCATGGTGATCACCGGCGTTGCCGATGCGGTGCCGCAGCGGATCCGGCGGCTCGTCTACTGGAACGCCTTCGTGCCGAATGACGGCGAGTGCCTCAACGACATGGTGCCGCCGCACTATGTTGCGCTGTTCGACGCCATCGAGGCGGCGAATCCGGGCCAGGGCGTGGTGCTGCCGTTCCCGATCTGGCGCGAGGCGTTCATCAACGACGGCAGCGCGGCAGAAGCCCAGTCGGCGTTCGACAAGCTCAACCCGCATCCCTATGCGACCTTCACCGACAAGATCGCGCTGAAGTCGAACCCGGCGGAATGGGAGATCGGCAAATCCTACATCAACTGCACGGAAGACACCGCGCTGCCCCAGAGCCTGGGATGGCATCCGCGGCTGTCGGAAAAGCTCGGCCTGTTCCGGCTGGTGCAGATGCCGGGCAGCCACGAATCCTGCTTCACCAATCCAGGCCTGCTGGCGGAAAAGATCATGCTCGCCGGGCGCGACTAGGAACCCTCACCCGGCCATCAGGTCCCGGATCAGCTTCTGGCAGCGTTCCGTCATGAAGTCGAGGAACAGGCGAATCTTGGGATCCTGCAGCTTGCGGTGCGGGTAGAGGGCCGCGAAGGTCGCTGTTTCGGGCGGGACATCGGGCAGGACCACCGACAGACGTCGGTCGCGCAGAAAAGGCTCGATCTCGAAGCGCGGCTTGTTGACGATACCGCGGCCCTCCAGCGCCCAGGCGGTGAGCACGTCTCCGTCGTCGGAATCGAACGGTCCGCGCACCTCGAACTTGCGCGGGCCGTCTTCCGTGCGCAGGGTCCATGAAAAGTCCCGCGAACCGGGGTAGCGCAGCAACAGGCAGTCATGCCCGGCGAGATCCTCCGGCACTTGCGGTTCGCCATGGGCCTTCAGATAGGATGGCGATGCCGCGAGAACGCGATCGCAACTGGCGATATTGCGCATCTTGAGGCTGGAGTCCTCCATGATGCCGAGCTTGAAGGCGACGTCGATGCCTTCCTTCATGATGTCGACATTGTGATCCGACAGGCGCAGGCGCACTTCGATATCCGGATAGAGGTCGCGGAAGGCGGGAATGCCCGAGGCGATGAAACGGCGTCCGATGCCGAGCGGCGCGGTCACGCGGATGGTGCCGCGCGGCTGGCCGGACAGTTCGGACACGGCGGCCTCGGCGTCGGCGACCGCGTCGAGCACCTTCTTGGCGCCGTCATAGAAGGCGCGGCCGTGTTCGGTCGGGGTCAATTGCCGCGTGGTGCGGTTGAACAACCGCACGCCCAGGTGTTTTTCCAGTTCCTTGATGCGGTTGGACGCCACGGCCGGCGATACACGCATGTCGCGCCCGGCGGCCGACAGGTTCCCCAGCTCGACGACGCGTACGAAAACCGCGATGTTGTCCAGATAGGCCATCGGCCCCGATCCCCCGGCCCTTGCGGACTCTTCAAGTTTTCAAGCTACTATCGTTTGGCTTTTTTTGAAAGTCATCGGGGATGTTCGCGCTTTTCAAATGCAGACGGCATCGCGATGATCGGGCAAAGAAGCGAAGAGGGTGCCATGGATCAGTACGCGATTTTATGGGAGTGGATGGCCTTTGCCGTGCGCTGGCTGCACATCGTGACGGCGATCGCCTGGATCGGCTCGTCATTTTATTTCATCGCGCTCGATCTCGGCCTGCGTCAACGGCCGGATCTGCCCGAAGGCGCCTTTGGCGAGGAATGGCAGGTCCACGGCGGCGGCTTCTACCACATGCAGAAATATCTTGTCGCCCCGGCGACGATGCCTGAACACCTGACCTGGTTCAAATGGGAGAGCTATTGGACCTGGATGTCGGGTTTCCTGATGCTGGCCGTGGTCTATTACGGCGGCGCCGACCTGTTCCTGATCGACCGCAATGTGCTCGATGTCTCGGCGCCGGCGGCGATCCTGATATCGATGGCGTCGCTATCGGTCGGCTGGATCATCTATGACCTGCTGTGCAAGTCGCCGCTCGGCAAGAGCGACGTCCAACTGATGCTGTTCCTGTATGTGGCGCTGGTCTTCATGGCTTGGGGCTATACGCAGCTGTTCACCGGCCGCGCCGCCTTCCTGCATCTCGGCGCATTCACGGCGACGATCATGTCGGCCAACGTGTTCTTCATCATCATCCCGAACCAGAAGAAGGTGGTGGCAAGCCTGAAAGCCGGCGAAACGCCGGATCCGGCGCTTGGCAAGCAGGCCAAGCAGCGCTCGCTGCACAACAATTACCTGACGCTGCCCGTGATCTTCTTCATGTTGTCGAACCACTATCCGCTGGCATTCGGCACCCAGTTCAACTGGATCATCGCGGCACTGGTGTTCCTGATGGGCGTGTCCATCCGCCACTATTTCAACACGGTGCACGCGCGCAAGGGCAACCCGACCTGGACCTGGCTGGTCACGGCGATCCTGTTCGTCATCATCGCCTGGCTGTCGACCGTGCCGAAGGTGCTGACCGGCGACCGCGAAGACCAGGCGGCCTCCGTCCATGCCGCGCCCTATGCCGCCTCGGCGCATTTCGAGGCGGTGCGCGATACGGTGCTGGGCCGCTGCTCGATGTGCCATGCCGCCGAGCCGGTCTGGGAAGGTATTCATCGCGCGCCGAAAGCCGTGATGCTCGACACCGATGCGGAGATCGCCGCGCATGCGCGCGAGATTTACCTCCAGGCTGGCCGCAGCCACGCCATGCCGCCCGGCAATGTCACCGAGATTACGCCCGAGGAGCGCCGGCTCATCGTCGCCTGGTTCGAG
The DNA here is from genome assembly GCA_050304175.1 of Zhengella sp. Lineage (GTDB taxonomy): Bacteria > Pseudomonadota > Alphaproteobacteria > Rhizobiales > Rhizobiaceae > JAIOIW01. The sequence continues at coordinate 14,493 of JBNLDE010000037.1, forward strand.
GGCGCGCGAAAGGAAACCCGCTGATGGCCGCAGCGAGCCGGATCATTCGCGGGCGAATGCTGTCGTTCGATGCCGTTCCCCAGGCGTCCGATGACGCGACGTCCTATTGGTACGAAGCCGACGGCGCGCTCCTGGTTGAGGGCGGGAAGATCGCCAAACGCGGCAGCTTCGCCGAGGTCGCGGCCGCGGCGGACGAGGGCGTGCCGGTCGACGATCACCGCCCGAACCTGATCTTGCCCGGATTCATCGACGCGCATGCGCATTTCCCGCAAATGCAGGTGATCGCCTCCTACGGCGCGGAACTGCTGGAATGGCTGAACAAGTATACCTTCCCCGAAGAAACCAGATTCGCCGATCCGGAGCATGCGGCCCGCATCGCCGGCGCTTTCCTTGACGAGATGGTGCGTCAGGGCACGACGACGGCGGCCGTCTATTGCACGGTGCGGCCGGAATCGGCGGAGGCCTTTTTCACCGCTGCCGAGCAGCGCGGCATGGCGATGATCGCCGGCAAGGTGATGATGGACCGCAATGCGCCCGACGCGCTGACCGACACGCCGCAATCGTCCTATGACGACAGCAAGACGCTGATCGGCAAATGGCACGGGCGCGGGCGGCTGTCCTACGCGATCACGCCGCGTTTCGCGATCACCTCGACGCCGGAACAGCTTGAGATGGCGCAGGCGCTCGTGGCCGAGCATCCCGACTGCTACATGCAGACGCATCTGTCGGAAAACCACGCCGAGATCGCATTCACCGCCGAACTCTATCCGGATGCTCCGGACTACACCGGCGTCTACGAGCAATACGGGCTGCTCGGGCCGAAAAGCCTGTTCGGCCACTGCATCCATCTCAGCGAGCGGGAGGCGGACGCACTGAGCGACAGCCGGTCGGTGGCGGTGTTCTGCCCGACCTCGAACCTGTTTCTCGGGTCCGGTCTCTATGACTGGCAGCGCTACCGCAAGCGCGCGAAGCCGCTGATCACCGCGACAGCGACCGATGTCGGCGGCGGTACCAACTATTCCATGCTGCGGACCATGGACGAGGGTTACAAGGTGATCGCGCTCAACGGCGAGAAGATCAATCCGCTGGCTTCGTTCTGGCAGATCACGCGCGGCAATGCCGAGGCGTTGTCGATGACGGACCGGATCGGCACGCTGGACGAGGGGTCCGATGCCGACCTCGTGGTGCTCGACGCGCGCGCCACGCCGGGCATGCGCCTGCGCATGGAGACGGTCGAGACGCTGGCCGAGGAACTGTTCGTGCTGCAGACGCTCGGCGACGACCGGGCGATTGCCGAGACCTATGTGGCGGGGAACAAGGCGAAGGCAGGATTGGCCGGCTAGGCCCAGGCCGGTTCCGCCGTCCGCTTGCGTCGCGCGATCTCGCGGTAGAGGGCTTCCGGCGTCACGCCGATCTCGTAGGCGAGCGTTCGCCAGTTCCCCTTGTCCGGCAGCTTGCCGTCGTTGAAGGCAAGCCACGCCGACAGCCGTTGTTGCACCGTCTTGAGCGTCAGGATCTCCGAACGCAGGCGCGCCGCCTGTACCTGGCTGGCCAGGTAGGCCATCCAGGCCCTGGCAAAGTCGGGGTCATCCTCGAGCATGGCAAGGAAGGCGCCGCGCGGGATCTCCATTACCGTCGACGGCTCGGTGGCGATCGCGTCGCAATGGTAGCGCGGCGAAAAGGCCGACGCTTCGGCCAGCGGCGAGCCGGCGCGTGCGCGCTGCAGGATCGCCGGTTTTCCCTCGTCCGAATGGCGCAGCAGATCAACGGCGCCCCGGCTCACCAGAAACATGGAATGCACGTCGTCGCCGCGGTGGAACAGCCACTCGCCGGCCTTGATCTCACGTTGCGCATTGGCCAGGCGTGCGAGACTTCCGAATAGATTCTCCAACATGATCATGATCATGTACGGCGCCTTCGATCCCGTTGCAAGCAGCGGTTCGTTCAACGAAAGGACTGGAAATGAAAACCACGATCGTCGCGCTGTCATTGCTGCTCGTCGCCGGTACCGCCCAAGCGGCCGAACAACACGGCATGGATCACGGACAGATGCATCAGGACGTGATGCAGCACAATATAGCGGGTCACGGCGTCATGGACCACGGGATGGCCTATGGCCACGATGCGGAAGCCGACGCCGGTACGCCGTTGCAGCCGGGACAAAGCGCGTTCGCCGCGATCCAGGAGATCGTCGGCATTCTCGAAGCCGATCCCGAAACCGACTGGTCGGAGGTCGACATCGCGCGGCTGCGACGCCACCTGATCGACATGGACAATGTCACCATGCGGGCGCGTGTCACGGGCGAGGCGGCGCCGGGCGGCATGCGCTACACCGTTTCCGGCGAGGGTGCGGTCGCGGATTCGATCCGCCGCATGGCGCTGGCCCACGCGGCGACGATGGACGGGGCCGGCGGCTGGCACTTCACCGCCACGGCGACGGAGACCGGAGCGGTTATGACCGTGACAAGCGAAAAACCCGAAGACGAAGCGAAAATCAGGGCGCTTGGTTTCATCGGCGCGCTGACGCGCGGCGCCCACCACCAGGTGCATCACCTGATGATCGCCCGCGGTGCGGCCCCGCACGAATGACGCCGCGGTGAATTCCGCGGGGTCTGCGCCCCGGGCGCCACCTCCCCGCATGGGCCGGAGACAAGGAGCGCGACATCCTCCGCCTCGCTCCTGAAACTTTTTCGGAAAACTTGTCCCCGCCCTTTGCGGCGCGCTTATGCTTGGGCCATCGCCTTCCGCGGGAGCGGGTCATGAACCGATGATCCGTGGGGGCGACCGGCGGCCCGGCGGCGGAGCGTTACGGTTGCGCCAACC
>JBNLDE010000038.1:0-5273 GCA_050304175.1 Zhengella sp.
AGGGTCATCAACAGCAGCGCCGCCCTCCCTATGGCGCCAAGACGCAGGGCTCCCCGACGTTTCTTCCTGTCCATTTTCGTGTCATCCGCAAAACACTTTTGTTTGGCCTTGTGTGGCCGGTTTCTTGTTCTGCGGCCCTTACTGGGCCGTCGTTCCTGTATGAGACTACGTCCATGGCAGCCGAATTATTTCAATGCGGCGCGGCGCGATACTCGCGAGGTCGATCTCCTCATTTCACGTGGCAGGCCTGGCAGACCTGGCCGTTGTCGTTGGCTATTCGCAGGAACAGCTCGTTCGTATCCGAGTGCGGGTCATGGCAGCTGCCGCATTCGACAAAGGGTTCCACTGATCCGTTGTTGTTCCGCGCATAGAGGATCATGTCCGACTTGTCGCGGGTACCGTTAGGCGCAATCTCGGTGTCAACCCACCACTGGGTCTGGCCGTTAATTTCCGCGGACTGGAGGCCCGGGCTGGCGCCGCCCTCCGTCTTGAAATCCGGGTCGATCGGCCCGTTGCCGCCGGGCGCATAGCCGCCGTACTGGATGCCGATGGGATGGTCGTTGCTGAGGTCAACTCCCAGCGTATAGCTCTGGTCGGGATCAAGGAAGCGGTCGCCGCCCCGCAGCGCAATGCCGGCCAGGCCGAAGTTGGCGCGGCCGGGACCGTTGATCACGATGTCGGTCGACTGGGTGCCGTCGTGACAGGTCAGGCAGGCAATCGAGACCGACCCGACAGCTAGTACCGCACCGTCCAGGGAGGAGCTGATGGAGCTGTCGTAGGTGGTGTAGGTGGCGCCCGTCGCCGGTTTGTTCCACAGCGGCGCATCAATATCGCCATTGGCGGCATGCGGTGTATGGCAGAACACGCAGATCTGGCTGACGCCGCCGCCGCGCAGGTCATGTCGGGTTGCGTCGATACCCTGGCCCATGGCGGGCGCCGCCGCTACGAGACAGGCCAAGGTGGCGATGCCGGAGTAACAGGTAACCGGCATCGAGGGCGAGGGCCCGCGATGCCGGTGCGTCCTTTCGGTTCCATTGCGCCCAACCATGATCGGCTATCGCTCGCCGACAGGCGCGGACGCGGTGGAGATCACTTGCCTGGCGTGACCGTTGCCTTTCTGCGCTCCGGCCACCGGCGCGCCGGTCGCCTGGCGCTCACCTCCGCAGTACAACTTCGCTACTTGACGTGGCATGCCAGGCAGACGTCGCTGTTGTCGTTGGCGATGCGCAGGAAGGTGCCGTTGACCGGATTGTGAGGATCATGGCAGCTCGCGCACTCGACAAAGGGCTGGAAGGTGCCGCCATTGTCGCGCCGATAGAGGATCATATCCGTCTTCTCGCGGACGCCGACCTGTGCGCCGACCTCGGCGGTGTCTACCCACCACTGCGTTACGGTGTTGATGCTGGCAGTGGCCGGGGTGACAAAATCCGGGTCGGAAACACCGCTTCCGGTGTCGAAGCCGCCATAGAGGATGCCGATCGGGTGGTCGTTGGTCAGGTCGGTGCCGATGTTGGCCACGGGGTTGAGGGGGGTGTTGGGGTTGCCCGTCGGATCGTCGATCTCGCCGGTGCCACCCAGGCTGCCGATACGCGCGCCACCGGGCGTGAAGTTGTCGCGTCCCGGGCCGTTGATGACGGTGTCCATCGCCTGTGTGCCGTCGTGACAGCTCAGGCAGGCGATCGAAACCGAACCGACGCCGAGTACCGCACCGTCCAGCGTCGTGCTGATCGTGCTGTCGTAAGTCTGATAGGTCGCGCCTGAGGCCGGCTTGTTCCACAGCGGCGCTTCGACGGTTGTCTCGGAGCCGTGTGGTGTATGGCAGTAGACGCAGATCTCGTTGTTGTCGCCGGTTCCCGTAGCTAGGTCGTGCCGCGAACCGTCAATGCTGGTCTGCGCTACAGCAATCGAACTTCCGCCGATCATGGCGGCCACAATCACAGCCGCCAAGAGGGCAACAGATGCCGTCTTCATCCGGACCTCCGTGTATTCGCCGAACCCCGTTGCACTTCTGCGGTGCGCCAAAGGTTCAAATAAACCCTGTGTCTTTAATCCCATACTTTCTGTGGGGGAACATTGACCGCGGTCAAGAAATCGAAAAAAAGCTGTAGCCCGACAGAAATTAGGTTAACGCGGACGGGGGCGCAGGCTCGACGCGGCGGAATTACCAGTCGATGCCATGTGTTTCCGGCGGTGATCAGGAAGATGCGGAGCCGTCCGGAGCGCCGGGCCGCGATCCCGCTGGAACGGCGGCAGGCCGGAAGACGTCGATCTTACTAAAGAACTGATCGACCAGATAAATCCGTCCGTCGGTATCGACCCAGACGCCCGCCGGCAGCAGGAACTGCCCGGGCCCTCCGCGCTCGCTGCGATCTCCGATGAACATCAGGATGCGGCCCTCGTCATCGAATATCTGAAGGTTGGCGAAGCCGGAGTCGCTCACGAAGATCTTGCCCTCGTTGTCGACAACAATGCCCTTGGGGTGCGAGAAGGTGCCCGGCGTACGCCCGGCGCCGCCGAAGGAGAAAAGAAAATCCCCCTCGGCGGAGAACACTTGGACACGGAAGTTTCCGGCATCGACCACGTAGAGGCGGCCCTGGGGGCCGACCGCAGCCATCAATGGCAGGTTGAATTGTCCGGGGCCGTCACCTCGTCCGCCGATGTCGAAGAGGAAACTGCCGTTGGCGTCGAATACCCGTACACGGTGATTCTGCGAGTCGACGCCGCCGGTATCCACCACATAGATGCGGCTGCCGTCGGCGTTCACTGCCACTCCGGAGGGGCGTTCAAAGGCGTCGAGGTCCCCGATTGCCGTCAGATATTGGCCTTCGGAATCAAAGACCAGGATGCGCTTGGAACTGCCGTCGCAGACGTAGATGCGGCCGGTCTGGTCGGCCGCCATACCGAGCGGCTTGGCGAGACGACCGATACCGCTGTTGCCGAACTCAAAAAAGCGCTGACCCGGAAAGTCGAGTACCGAGATGCGACGTGTGACTGTGTCGCCAACGTAGATGCGGCCGTTCACGGCCAGGATTCCGAAGGGCTTTCCAAAGCCCTGGCCGCGAATCTTCTCACCTGTCGCGAAGCGGCGGAATCGTTCAGCCGAGCTGATCTCGACCACGTCGCGGCTGCCGGTCAGGGTGCGGTCATAGAAATAACGCGGCTGCTCCGGCGGCGGCGGATAGGCAATCTCGATTGGCTCGGACGGCGGCGGGGCGGCACAGGCCGCGACAATGAGCGCTGCAGCCGCCAAGCCGAGAGGGCCGGTAAAAGGACTTTGCCTGCGCTGCTTGTGCATGGCGATTCGATACCCCCCGTGATTCGCAAAACCTGGGCTTGTTGCCGCCCCTGGCTCGGACATTTGCGTCCGGCGCTTATCATTTCTTCATGTCAAGCGGTAGAAGAGACAATGATCCAAGTCAAGCGGCGCGGGGCGACAGCGGCGCGTGTACTGCTCTCACGAATGCCGCCGTCGTCCACGAAATCTCTTTTGATTCAGTATGAAACTGCGCGAGTCCTAGGGCTGGAATGCGGCGGGGTCGGGGTCGGGAAGCGCCTCGATTTGCTCGATGACCGTGTAGCCGATGTGCTGACCCATGGCGTACTGCTCCTCGCGTGCCGGCAGCAGCACGCCGGACCATTCCCGGAACCCGCTATAGACGGCGCTAAACTCCATCGCGATGCCGCCCTGGCGCATCTGGCCGCGCGACTGCACGATTCGGTATCCGGGAACCTCGATGTCGACGAAAATCGCCAGGTGATCGGCCAGCGCCAGCCCCAGGGTCTTGATGGCCCGGCCATCTTCCGCCGGCGCGATACCCAGGTCTTTCACGGCCGCGCCGGCCCCCAGCAGTAGAAGCGGAAGGTCCAGGCGCGCGGCCTGCAGGCGCATTGCATCGCGTAGGCTGTCCGGTGCTTCGCGACCCTGGTTCCAGCCGTGTTCGCCGTTGAGAATCCGCACCTCAGGCGCTTTGCCGGGGTAGTCAATCTCCACCCGAAGCCGGTCAGGAGCTTCGAAAACCCTCGTGATTCGGCCCTTGGCGCCGCCCCCCATGAGTGACACAGTCTCGCCCGTTTGGCGAAAGGAGCGCATCGCGTTGAGTGCTTCTTCACCGCCGTATGCCGCCACGACGCGGCTGACAATCGTCGCGACATCGCCGCCGCCGGTCTCGGCGCGGACGGGCTGAAAACAGCTCACCGCAAGAAAGACCAGGCAGATTGCGATGGCCCGCTTGCGCAGCCCGTATATGTTCCTCGTCTGCATCATGCGTGACCGAGGTTAGGCACAGGACGGCGATCGGGCAAGCCATGCGGTCTCCGGAGTGCGGTTGCGCGCAAGGTCTTGAATCTGATTCGAAAGTGCCCCTAGACTTCGACGGACTGCGGTCCGGTAGGGCTTCCTGTTCGGTCCCGTCTTAGCGCAGGTATGGAGACGAAGACGCGGCGATGAAAAAAACTCTGGCCATTCTCTGCATCGGCGCAGCGATCCTCGGCGGGTACGCCGCAGCGGCACAGGAAGCCGCGGCTGATGCGGGCCCGCAGGACGCAGGCACGCCCCGGCAGCATTCCGATCACGAACTGGGGGAGCGGATTTATGCGCGCACCTGCAGCGTTTGCCACGGCGAGCAGGGGAATGCCGCGTCCTGGGCCAAGAACAGCCTCAACCCGCCGCCGCGCGATTTCACCTCGGCGGCTGGCCGGCGGTTGAGCCGCGAGCGCATGCTCAGCGCCGTCACCTACGGTTCGCCGGGTACGGCGATGATGCCCTTCACCAGTCAGTTCTCCCCGGAAGAGCTCGAGGCGGTGGTGGACTATGTCCGTTCGGCTTTCATGGGCGCGGGCAGCGAAACCGCCGCCCCGGCGGGCTTGGCGTCCGCCCCGGCAGGAGGTCACGGCCATTCGGGCGGGCACGACCATGGCCAGGCTATGGGGGGTAACATGGACATGGCGGCGAGCTTTCCCGCCGGGCTGGCTGGCCACTTCGACCGCGGACGCGCGATTTACAACGACAACTGCGCCACCTGCCACGGGCTGCAGGGCGATGGCACAGGGCCGCGGGCCTACTTCCTGAGCCGCAAGCCGCGTGATTTCACCTCGAATCGCGCCAGCGCGGAGTTGAACCGTCCTCACCTCTTCGAAGCCATTGCCAAAGGCGTGCGCCAGACCGAGATGGCGGCCTGGTCCAAGGTGCTGTCGGCGCAGGAGATTGCCGACGTCGGCGAGTATGTCTTCAGCACCTTCATTCACAGTGATGTGCCGGAGCCCGTCTCCGGTGC
>JBNLDE010000039.1:0-34973 GCA_050304175.1 Zhengella sp.
CAGGTTCGAATCCTGTCGGGTGCGCCAGTTTTCTCTGCACCCTGGACCAACCGGGATGTCCGGATCAGCCGGGCCGATCTAGACCGCGGATTGGTGCAAAGCCAGCGACAGCGTGTCCGCTTCGTCGCCGCGGCCGACGCCGACATAGCTGAAACCGCCAGCGCGGACCACATCGGCATCGTAGATATTGCGCAGATCGACCATGACGGGCGCGGCCATGACGCGCTTCAGGCGGGTCAGGTCCATCGCCCGGAATACGTCCCATTCGGTCACGATCACCAGCGCGTCGGCGCCTTCCGCTGCATGGTAGGCATCATCGCAGAACGTGACCTTGGGCAAGAGCGCGCGCGCTGGCTTGCACCCTTCCGGATCGAACGCACGGATTCGGGCACCGGCGTCCTGCAATGCGGTGATGATCGGTATCGCGGCGGATTCGCGGATATCGTCGGTGTCTGGCTTGAACGTCAGGCCGAGAATCGCGATGGTCCGGCCGCGGACCGAACCGCCGCAGGCGCGGATGATCTTTTTCGCCATCGCCCGCTTGCGCTGATCGTTGACGGTAACCGTCGTTTCGACCAGGCGCACCGGACTGTCGGCGTCGTGCGCGGTCTTGACCAGCGCCAGTGTGTCCTTGGGAAAACACGATCCGCCGATGCCCGGTCCAGCATTCAGGAACTTGCGCCCGATCCGCTGGTCCATCCCGATGCCGCGCGCAACATCGAGCACATCGGCCCCGACCTTTTCGCACAGATCGGCGATCTCGTTGATGAAGGTCACCTTCATGGCGAGGAAGGAATTGCCGGCATATTTAGTCAGTTCGGCCGTGCGCCGGCTCATGAGCAGGATCCGGTCCTGTTCCACGCGCAGCGGCAGGTAGACCTCGCGCATAGTAGTGCGCGCCCGCGGGTCGCTGGTTCCGATCACGATGCGGTCGGGATCCATGAAGTCGCCGATCGCGGATCCCTCGCGCAAGAACTCCGGATTGGAGACGACCGAGAAATCCGCCTTGGGATTGGCATTGCGCAGCACCCGCTCGATCTCGTCACCGGTCCCCACCGGGACGGTCGACTTGGTGACGATGACGGTATAGCTGGTCAGCGCCGCGGCAATTTCGCGCGCCGCCTCGTAGACATGGGTCAGATCCGCCAGGCCGTCGCCGGCGCGCGAGGGGGTGCCGACCGCGATGAAGACGACGTCGGCCGTTTTGACCGCGGCGGCAAGATCACCGGTGAAATGCAGCCGGCCGGCCTTCGTATTGGCGTCGACGATGGTCTCGAGGCCTGGCTCGTAAATCGGGATCGATCCGCGTTTCAGCGCTTCCAGCCTCGTTTCGTCCCGATCGACGCAGGTCACCTCATGCCCGATATCGGCGAAGCAGGCGCCTGAGACCAGACCGACATAGCCTGCTCCGATCATCGTGATGTTCATAACCGCGCTCCCGGTTGTCTTCGCTGTTTGCACTCGGTCGGATACGGGCCGCGAGGCCGTTTTGACTGGCGCATCTTTGGTGGACGCACCGGGATGGAGTTGCCGGGTTGTCGAGCCGCCGAACGAAGACGGCGCGAGGCGGACACCCATCGGCACGGTCGTCGCACATGTTCTCCAGATACCGCAAAATGCCGAAGTAAGAGTTAAAACAAAAACCTCGCGGCTCCTGCGGACCGAGCGCCGGTTCCCTCAATCGCCGGTTGAACCGCAGACCGCCGGAAAATAGCGAAAATGGTGTTTCGCGCGACGGATTTTCGTGCCGAATTGACCCAGCGTGCGCGCTGCCTTCGGGCCATATTACTATCATGAAAACAATACCCTGACACGTATCGCGGTCGCGTTGTTCGAATTTGCGGCGATTTGTGTTCCAGGCGCTAACAACAATTTAACTACGCCCATTAAGCCCACCTTATAAAAAACCGTGTAACCCATATCTGAACGAAATAGGGATCGGCCCGCAGATGTTCCGGTCCCCCGACTATGGGGAAGCGAAGTATGAACTCCACAATTCGTGAATTGCTCGCCAAGCACGGCGGCCTGCCGGTGTCCGTCGATACGCTCGACGACGCCTCGGACCTGTACGAGGCGGGTCTGTCGTCCTTCGCCTCGGTTCAGCTCATGCTGGCGCTCGAGGACGAGTTCGACATCGAATTTCCCGAAAACCTGTTGAACCGCAAGACCTTCGCTTCGATCTCGGCGATCGCTGGCGCGGTTGCTTCGCTCATCCCCGAAAGGCAGTCCGCCTGATGAACAAGATCTCCAGGGTTGAGGCCATCAGCCTCGTGGAGCGCGCGCGCCGTGTGGCCGCGGTCGCCTCCAAACACGCCGACGATGTGGACGCGCAGGCCCGCTTCCCCGTAGAAGCTGTCGAAGCGATGAAATTGGAACGTCTGCTCGGTATCCAGATCCCGGTTTCACTGGGTGGTGAAAGCGCGTCGACCGCGGAAATCTCCGAGGTCTGCTCGATTCTCGGCCAGGCGTGCGCCGCCGCGGGAATGACCTTCGCCATGCACCAGATCAAGGTTTCGAGCCTTGTCTCCCATGGGACCGGCGCGGCGTGGCACGAAGCATTCATGAAGCGGATCGCCGCCGACCAGCTGCTACTCGGATCGGCCACCACCGAGGGCGGCATCGGCGGAAACCTGCGCAACTCGATCTGCGCCGTCGAGGTGGAAGGCGACACGTGCCGGCTGACCAAGGACGCGACCGTCATCTCTTATGGCGAACAGTCCGACGCCATTCTGGTAACCTCGCGGGCCCATGTCGACGCGGCTCCGTCCGACCAGGTGATGACCGTGTTCCTGAAGGGCCAGTACACGCTGGACAAGACGCATGACTGGGACACGCTCGGCATGCGCGGCACCTGTTCCGATGGCTTCCTGTTCAAGGGTGAAGCGCCGGCGGAGCAGATCCTGCCCAAGCCCTTTGCCGAAATCGCCGCCCAGTCGATGCTCGCCAACTCGCACATTCTGTGGAGTGCGGTCTGGTTCGGCATCGCCGCCGATGCGGTCAACCGCGCCCAGGCTTTCGTGCGCGCGGCGGCCCGAAAGGCGCCAGGCACCGTTCCGCCGGGCGCGCTGCGCCTGGCCGAGGTGTCTAGCCTGCTGCAGCTCTTGAAATCGAACGTTCAGGCCGCGCTTGTCGAATTCGAGGCGGCCCAGGCCGACGATGAGAAGCTGTCCTCGATGGCGTTCTCCGTCGCGATGAACAATGTGAAGATCGCCTCGTCGCAGACGATCCTGACGATCATCAACCACTGCATGCTGATCTGCGGCATCCTCGGCTACAAGAACGGAACGCCCTATAGCATCGGCCGGCATCTTCGCGATGCGCATTCCGCTCAGCTCATGATCTCGAACGACCGCATTCTCGGCAACACGTCGGCGATGCTGCTCGTACACAAGCAAGACAATAGCCTGTTGGGATAAACCATGGACGCGCAAGTCAACTTTCTCGATCAGCTCTTTGGCGAAGGAATCCTCCACGATAGCGGCGTTGACGGTCTCTATGCCCGCAGCGGCTTGTTCGAGGACGTGATCGCCCGTTTCGAAGAGCTGGCGATCGCCCGCGGCAAGGATGAAACCACCGAGGCAATGATCTTTCCCCCGGGCATGCCGGTCGCCGATTTCCTGACCAGTGGCTACATGAAGAATTTCCCGCAGCTGGCCGGAACGGTCCACGCGTTTTGCGGCAATGATCACGACCATAAGGACCTGCTGCAGTGCCTCGAAGTCGGGTCGGATGACTGGACCAAAGACCAGGAAATCACCGACATCGCGCTGACGCCGGCGGCCTGCTATCCCTTGTATCCTATCCTGTCCAGGCGTGGTCCGTTGCCCGAGACGGGCGCCTATGTCGCCTTGCAGTCCTATTGCTTCCGGCATGAACCGTCCCGCGATCCGGCGCGCATGCAGATGTTCCGTCAGCGTGAATTTGTCCGCGCCGGCAGCGCCGAACAGGCGATCGAGTTTCGCGAAACCTGGAAGCGGCGCGGTCAGGAGATCATGGATACGCTCCAGCTTCCCCGGCATGTCGAAGTCGCCAACGATCCGTTTTTTGGCCGCGCCGGCCGCATGATGGGCGCCAGCCAGCGCGACCAGGAGCTGAAGTTCGAACTGGTGGTTCCGATCAATTCGGAGACCAATCCGACCGCCTGCATGAGCTTCAACTACCACATGGACAATTTCGGCAAGGCCTGGGATATCCGCCAGGCCGACGGGACGCCGGCGCACACGGCTTGTGTCGGCTTCGGTCTCGAGCGCATCGCGCTGGCACTGTTCCGCCATCACGGTACAAAGCTCGAAAACTGGCCGGCCGGTGTTCGCAAGGCGCTCTGGGGCTGATCCCGTGACAGCAGGACCCGACATGAAAGCGATTTTCCCGAGCCTGAAGCCGGAAGGATATGTCCGCTCACCGCTGCATGCGGCGACACGTGACTGGCCTGAAACGAATTGCTATCTGGATGTCTGGATCGAAGTTCTTCCCTCGCTCGGACTGCCGCCCGAGGCCTGTCTTGCCTATGCCGTGACCCAGGACTTCGAAGGCGACCAGTTTACATTCTTCAAGGTGCCGCTGGAGGACCTCGAAAGCCTGTACGGTCTCCGCGTCACCGAACTCGCGATCTATGACCGGGTCGAGAACCACGTCGTCGAACAGATCCGGCGCGGCCGGATCTCGCTGGTGGAAGTCGACAGCTACTATCTTCCCGACACCCAGGGCACGTCTTACCGCAAGGAACATGGCAAGACGACTGTCGCGATCAACCGGATCGATATCGACGATCGCTGGATGGACTATTTTCACAATCTCGGCCTGCACCGGCTGGAGGGCGAGGATTTCGACGGTGTGTTTCACCGCAATGCACCCGAAGACGCGCCGATGTTCCTGCCCTATACCGAGTTTGTGAAGTTCCCGGAGCGGTTGCCTTCGAAAAAGGAACTGGTCGCCGGTGCCGAGCACCTGCTGCACCACCACCTTGCGCGCAGGCCGCAGCACAATCCCGTTGCCGTTTTCGCGAATGTGTTTCCGCAGCAGGTCGAGGCGGTTGCGGAACGCCCCTTCGGCTTTTTCCATCTTTATGCCTTCAACACGCTGCGCCAGCTCGGCGCCAACTTCGAACTCTTTTCCAGCTATCTCGAATGGCTCTCCGCCAACAACGGCAAGGACCTCGAGGCCGCGATCGGGGACGCGAAGAAGATCTCCTCGACTTGCAAGATCGTGCAGTTCCAGCTTGCCCGTGCGGTGATGCGCCGGAATTTCGACAAGCTGGGACCGGCGCTGGAACCCGCGGTCGAGGCATGGGACGCCTTGATGGCGGGACTGGACAAGAACTTCGGCAAGGCTGCCTCGCAGGCGGCCTGACCATACATATTCACGGGCGGGGCGGGCCATGAACAGTCGAATTTCGGCTTCCGACGACCAGGTCGTGTGCCTTGATGCCGGTTGGCGCATGGCGGTGACCGATGCCGGCGCCCTTGCCGGACCCGCTGGTCTTTCATCGGTCACGGGCTGGATCGCGGCCGAGGTCCCCGGAACGGCCGCCGGTGCGCTTCAGGCCGCCGGTTTGTTCGATCCCCAGACGCCAGCCCCGCTGCACGACAAGGATATCTGGTATGTCGCCGACGTCCCCGTTGCCGCGCCGGGTGAGCGGTTGCTCGCGCTCGACGGGCTGGCGACGATCGCCGAAGTCTTCTGGAACGGCGACAAGGTCCTCCACAGCGACAGCATGTTCCTGGCCCACGAGGTAGTGGTCGCCGCCAGGGCAGACAATGCTCTCGCCATCTGTTTCCGTGCGTTGGCGCCGCATCTGGAGAAGAAGGGGCCGCGCGCCCGTTGGCGGCCGCAAATTGCCGTGTCGCAGGGGCTTCGCCTGGTCCGGACAACGCTGCTCGGCCACATGCCGGGCTGGTGTCCCGAAGTCCATGCCGTCGGGCCGTGGCGACCGGTCTCCCTGTTGAAATCGGGCGGCGCCGATCTGACCATTCTTGGGTTCTCCGCCACGCTCGACGCGGACGGAACCGGGTATCTGAAGGTGGACTTCACGCTTGAGGGCGCCCGCGCCGCGCCCGCGCTGCATTGCGCCGGTGCAACGGGCACCGCTGTCCGGAAGGCCGATGGAGCCTGGTCGGCCGAACTTGCCATCCCCGGAGTGACCCCGTGGTGGCCGCATACCCACGGCGATCCACAACGTCATGCAGTGCAACTCGAGGCGGACGGGCGGATCCATGATATCTGCCAGGCCGGTTTTCGGCGCATCGAGGTCGATCGCGGCTCGGACGGCAAGGGTTTTGCCCTGTCGGTCAATGGCGTGCCGGTCTTCTGCCGCGGGGCGGTCTGGACCAATGCCGATATCGTTAACCTGCCGGGTGATCGCGAGAGCTACCGCCCGTGGTTGGAACTTGCCGTCGAAGCCCGCATGAACATGCTGCGCGTCGGCGGCACCATGGTCTATGAAAGCCCGGCTTTCTTCGAGCTTTGCGACGAACTCGGCCTGATGCTCTGGCAGGACTTCCAGTTCGCCAACTACGATTATCCAGTCGCCGACGAAATCTTTTCCGCCACGGTACGCGCCGAGGCCCGGCAATTCCTTCAACGCACGTCGACCAATCCGTCGCTCGCAATCCTGTGCGGCGGCAGCGAAATCTACCAGCAGGGCGCGATGCTCGGTCTGCCCGAAAGCCGATGGAAAGGCGCACTGACCGAGGAAATCCTTCCCTCACTTTGTGCCGAACTGCGCCCCGATGTGCCCTATGCGCCGAACTCGCCCTGCGATGGCACCATGCCGTTTTCGCCCAACGAAGGCATCTCTCACTACTACGGGGTCAGCGCCTACCGCCGCCCCCTGGAAGATGCGCGCCGGGCGAATGTGCGTTTTGCGGCCGAATGCCTGGCCTTTTCGAACGTGCCGCAGCAGCGAACACTCGAATCGTATTTGCCGGTCATGCCGGGACACGATCCGCGCTGGAAGGGGCGGGTGCCGCGCGACCGCGGCGTCGGGTGGGATTTCGAGGACGTGCGCGATCATTATTTCCGCCTGCTTCATGGCCTGGATCCGGTCGACGTGCGCTATGGCGACCCGGCACGATATCTCGATTTGTCGCGCGCCGTCAGCGCGGAAGTGATGGAGGCGACTTATTCCGAGTGGCGGCGCGCCGCCTCGTCCTGCGGAGGCGCGCTGGTCTGGAACTACCAGGACCTCCTGCCGGGCGCAGGCTGGGGCGTCGTCGATTCGACCGGCGAGCCCAAGCCTGCCTGGTACGGGCTGCGACGGGCCTTCCGCCCGCTGCAGGTCGCCTTGACCGACGAGGGGACCAACGGACTTGCGGTACATGTGATCAATGAAACGCCGGCGGCAGCTGATCTGGTGCTGAGCGTCTCGTGCCTGCGCGACGGCGCAACGCCTGTTGTGTCCGGGCGCCGTGAAATGACCCTGCCACCGCGCGCGAATGTCGAGATCGCGGCGACAGACCTGTTCGGCGCCTTTTTCGACACCACCTATGCCTACCGTTTTGGTCCGCTCTCCCACGACGTCACGGTCGCCCGCCTGCTGGATCGCGAAACCGGTGCCGTAATCGCCGATGCGTACCATTTTCCGGTAGGATACCCGAAGGGGTCGGTGCCACTGGAGATAGAGGCCGCGGCCGAACGCGACGGCGCCGGCACCTGGTGGCTGAAGTTGACCACCGGCCGGTTTGCCCAGTCGGTCCACATTGCCGACGAAAACTTTCGGGCCGAAGACGACTGGTTCCATCTGGTGCCCGGCGCGGAAAAACGCATTGCGATGAAACCGCGCGACGGCGCCGACATGGACGCCGGCCCGAGGGGAACGATCGCCGCGCTCAACGCGACGCGGACGGTCTCTTACTGAAATCGGCTCACGGCCGGTTGCCGCCGGGTTGCTTGGCTTATCCGGCCGGTTTCCTGTATCCGAGGATTGCCCACCAGGTCGCGACGGTCAACAGAATCTGCAGCGCGAACCGGAAGAGGGCAGCGCCGGCAAGCCCGCCGATTGCGGCGCCGGCTGAGACGACCGGGATCATCGCCAGGCTGGTGACGATCAGCAGCGTCATGCGGATTTTCTGCAGGCCGATCGCGCGCAGGATATCCGCGCCGATGCCCGACAATCCCATCAGGAGCGGATAGAAGGCGAGGCACATCACCACTGTTGGCGCGTCGACGAAATCGCTGCCGAGAACCATCGGAATGTAGCCGGCGATCAGGAACAGGAAGACTGCGACCGGGATCGCTAGGCCAATGGCGATCGGCAACAGTTTGATCCCGAAGGCGATGCTGCTCTCGCGCCCCGCCTCGGCATGGCGGAAATGGCGCGTATAGGTCGCGTAGAGGAAAGCGCGAACCGGCGCCGATGCCGCGTCGATAATCCTGAACCCGGCCGCATATTCGCCGCCGGCATGGGCACCCAACTCATGTACGACGACAGGCTTGTCGAGGTCCTTCATGCTGCCGATTGACAGGAACTCGATGCAGTACAGGGCACCGAGGCCGAGGTCCTGGCGCACGATCGTCCAGACCGGGCGGCCGAGATCGCGGACGACGAAGCTTATCGCGACAAGGGCGGAAAGGGCGCCCGATGCAAAGAACCACCAGGCCCAGACAGCGACGGTCAGGTCTTTGACCAGAAGCGTCGCGGCGATCAGGAACGCCAGCTTCGAGGCGACGGTGAAGACGTTGATGAAAAGCTGCTTGTGCGCCTTGTCGAACGCCATATAGGCATTGGCCGACAGCACGACGATCCGGGTAAATACGAGGTCGGTGAACGACATGACGCACAGCGGCAGCAATCCGACGGAATTACCCACGAGGTACTGCAGGAACAGCAATGTCGGCAACGCGACCAGCGGCAGGGTGAGCGCCATCATCACCAGCGAATGGCCGAAATAGACCGTGAAGGATTCGGGCTTCACTGCAACGCGCTGCACCAGCAGATATTCGCTGCCGACGCCGATCAATAGCGCGGCAATGATCGACACGCTGGTTATGCTGACGAAAACGCCGTAGCCCTCGGCGCCCAGCGTGCGCGACACCAGCATGAAAAAGCCGAGCTGGATGACCAGCTGGAGGCCGAAATTGATCGTGTAGGAGATCGTGTTTGCGATCAGGGGCGAGCGCTTGGCCCGATGCCACAATGCCATGATTCCGGTCGCGTGTTGGCCCGCCTGGGTTGTTGATGGATCGGATGGCATTGCAGTTTCCGATAAGCGGCGTGATCGCCGGCCCTGATGGTGGTTGGCCAAAATGGCTCGAAGGCTTTTCTGTTACCACATCGATCTTCCAACCGGGTTAACGGCGGCGCGGACCGGCCGCCTCCGGGACTCACTTTATTTTGACCTTCGCATGGCATGATCCGCCAACCTCGGTTGGCGGAAAGGCTGTGACTGCGCATGTTGGCAAGAACCCTCGTCCTCACTTTTCACGGGATCGGCGATCCCGTCGTGCCGCTTGTCGAGGGCGAAGGGCGCTATTTTGTCGCTGCCGGGACGTACCGGCGAACGATCGAAGCCCTTTCGGCGCTCGAAGCCGCGCATGGCGCGCGCATTCGCGTCACGTTCGACGACGGCAATCTATCCGACTATGCGGTCGGGTTACCGGCGCTGGTCGATGCTGGCCGGTCAGCGACCTTCTTCGTGCTCGCCGGGCGTATCGGCATGTCGGGCTACCTGTCCGGCGGCCAGTTGCGCGAAATGTTGGCGGCCGGCATGAGCATTGGCAGCCACGGCTGGGATCACGTTGACTGGCGCAAGCTGGACGAAGCGGGGCGCCGGCGCGAATTGCACGAGGCGCGCGCCCGGATCGCCGACGAGACCGGACATCCGGTCGACGAGGCGGCGATCCCGTTCGGCGCGTTTGACCGGCAGGTTCTGGGGCATCTGAAATCCGCGAACTACCGCCGGGTCTACACCAGCACCGCCGGCCTTTCGATGGACGGCGCCTGGTTCTGCCCGCGGCGGTCGGTCACCGACACGTTCGATCCGGACCGGGATATCGCGCCGCAATTGGGCCTGGCCGAGGTTCTGCGCGGCACCGCCTATGCGCCGCTGCGCCGGCTGCGTTACCGCTTCTAGAGTTCGTTTTGCGGATCGGCTGACCGGTACAACTCGGCCAGCGGCAGGCCCAGGACTGCGCGCAACTTGCCTCGATTGAGCGCCAGCTTGTGGCGAAAGCGAAAAGACCGCGCGCGGTCGAACGGAGCGAACAGGACCGTCAGAACCGTCGAGGCAACGACTTTGGCCGAGGCGTCGAGCGCGAAAAGCAGACGCCGGATCGCGCCGGGCTGGCCGGCCAACCGCGCATCGCCATAGGATTGCCCGGATCGCACGGCCCGGCCCAGTATATAGTCCGGCTCCAGCCGTTCGCGCGGCACGACCTCGTGCGCAATCGCATCATCGGTCGCAACGATAACGGCGCCGCGCAAGGCAGCTTCGGCAAAGAAGGCCGTGTCCTCGCCACCCGTTGTCCCGAGACGGGGATCGAAACGCAATCCAAGATCGCGAATGACGTGGGTGCGCACGAGGGTGTTTCCGCCGCGTCCCGTAGACAGGCGTCTTCCGCGATGCCCCCAGTCATTGTACAGGGGGTTGGCCTTCACGATCCATCCGGGCGCATCGTCGGGATAGTCGGGGCGGACAGGTCCGATCACCACATCGGCATTGTAGTCGCGCTGGCAGGCGAACAGCCGCGACAGCCAGTCCGGTTCGACCCATTCGTCATCATCGACAAACACGATCCAGTCGCCGTTCGCGGCGTCGAGCAGGGCGTTTCGCGCTGCCGAAATATTGCCCGACGCGACGGCCAGGCAGGTAACCGGCAGCCCGTCGAGGTCGAGCTCCTTGACCAGCCGCGCCGCCGCACCGTTGCGGGAATCGTCGGCCACGAGAACGTCTATGTTGAACGCTTCCGTCGTCGAAAGCGCTGCCAGGGAACGCAACGTCCCGGCAAGCGATGGGCGGCCGATACTGGCGATTGCGATTGATACAGTTTCCAAGTCGCCGGTTTCTCCGTGTCGCGCCGATGCCCGATCCCTGCCGGGGATTTGAGATCGCCTAATATACCTCGCATCTTTGAAGCAACATTAAAGGAAGGCTAGGAAATTTGTGATTGCATGTTCGTGACAGGATTGACGCTGCAGCGCTCGCGGCGTTGCGCTCGGATATCGCCGTTGAAGATATGGAACATTCCCACACCGACTTTTTCGAGATTCAGGGCGCGGCCTCCGGTGCCGCGGAACGGGCTGTTCCGGTTGCCTTCGACGGGCTCGCCGGCCTGTTTCACGCTGCTGCGGGCGACACGGCCGTCCTGCTTTTAAGCCCGTGGGGTTACGAGGAGCTTTGTGCCCGTAAGACCTATCGCATCCTCGGCGAAAAACTGGCCTGCGCTGGCTTCCCCTGCCTTCGCTTCGACTACCCGGCAACCGGACAATCCCTCGGCGAAAGCGCGGACCTCGACGACAACCGGGCATGGCGCAACGGTGTTCGCCGCGCCCTGGAAGAACTTCGGGATCTCTGCAAACCGGGCAAAGTTGTCGTTATCGGGCAGGGAATTGGCGCGGCTCTTGCGGCCGATTTGGCCGGAGAAACCGATCTCGACGGCCTCGTCCTGCTCGCGCCGGTCGCCCAGGGCCGGGCCTATTTGCGCGAACTCGCCGCGTGGACGGGCATGACCAAGCCGACCTTCCTTGTCGATGCGTCCGATGGCCCTGAAGGCGGACTGATGGCGGGCGGTTTCGTGCTTTCCGCGGCCACCGTCGAAGAGGTTCGCGCGCTGAATCTGCTCAAGGACTGGAAGCCGCGCGCGGGCAGGGTTCTGCTGGTTGAACGCGACGGACATCCAGGCGATGCGAAACTGGCGAGCAGTCTGGCCGACGCGGGCGCCGCGCCCGACCGGATACATTTCAAGGGCTATGTCGACTATGTAGTCGACCCGACCCTTTCGGTTGTCCCGTCGGAAGCAATCGAGGATGTCCATTCCTGGCTTGTCGCAAATTTCGGGGTTTCCGGAACTGAGGCGGCCGGCGTGCCGCCCCGGCGGGAATTGCCGGCGACCCTCGAAACCGGCGACTATTCGCAAACCCTGTTGCGGTTCGGACCGGACCGGATGTTCTTCGGCGCCCTGACCGAACCGAAGGGACCCCGTGCAAAGACCGTCTTGCTGTTTCTGAACTCGGGCTACGATCACTCGATCGGCTGGGCCCGAATGAATGTCGATTTCACCCGGGCGCTCGCCCGCGACGGTTTTGCCTCGCTGCGCATGGACCTGGCCGGAATCGGAGAAAGCCCGCTGTGGCCCGGGCAGCCGGCACAGGTCCTTTATTCGGAACGCCAGCACGACGATGTGATAGCGGCGATCGACTGGCTGGCCGGCGAGTACGGTGCACAACGGATCGTGCTGGCCGGGCGGTGCAGTGGCGCCTACCTGGCCATCGTGATGGCCTCCATCGATCCGCGAATCGCGGGCGCGTTTGTCATCAACCCGCGGCGCATCGTCTGGGATCCAGACGAAGATGTCGACCAAGCGGTGCGCGAACCCATCCAGACGCTCGCGACCTATGGCCGGAAAATCGTAGACAGGCAGACGGCGAAGCGGATCATATCGGGCGACCTGTCGCTGGGCACCGCCGCATCAAAGCTCATGCGGTCGCTGCGGATTGTCGCCGACCGGAAACTGGCGCCACTATTGCGCGGATTGTCGCGGCATCATCGGTTGAAGAAGGTGGCGCTGGACCGTATGAAGATCCTGCAGGACAGCAATGTATCGCTTCAACTCGTCTACAGCGAAGGCGACCGGGGCCTGCTCGAACTGGCGAATTGGTTCGGCACCGACTATGGCGGTCTTGCGAAGTATCGAAATGTCGAGCTTTCGTTCCTGCCGGACGCCGATCACAACCTGACGCCGCTACCGGCCAGGCGTGAACTCCTGAACCGACTGCGCAAGTTCGCAACCGGGTTCGAGGCCTGATCTGTCGATCGGCGCGAAGCCTATCCGCTCCTGCGCATGTCGAGCAGGGAGCGGTTCTCCAGGCTGTCGAGAAGGCTGGCGTTGGCGGGCTTTGCCTGCGGTTTGCTCGAATTGGCGAGGATATACTGCTTTGCGCGCCGCCGCGCCGCCTCTTTTTCGGCCGCCGTGTCGGCGACGATCCGCCCGGTTCGCATCGTCGCCCGGTCCCGTTCGAGGGGCGGTTGCATGTGGGCGGTCAATTGCCGGATCGCTTCGCCGCCAACCACGAGAGCGGTCCCGAGCAGCAGGCCGAGCACGCCCGCCAGCGCCACCAGCAGCTTCTTCTTCGGCCAGACTGGTTTTTTCGGCGGCACCGCCGGTCCGATGATCCGCGCACCGGGGATCGTGACCTGATCGAGCTCGGCGATTTCCTTGGCCTTGCCGAGGACGCTCTCGTAAAGCGTGCGCGTCGTCGTCGCCTCGGTTTCAAGCTCACGCAGGCGGATAAGGGCTGCGTCGCCGGTATTGGACTCCGAACGCGACGTATCGAGTGCGCGTTCCAGGTTGACCACCCGCTCGCGGGCGACGGCCAGTTCGATTTTAGCGGCGTTGGCCACGTTTTGCGCCTCCGCGCGAAGCAGGGCCTCGATCCGATTCACTTCCCGTTTGGCGCGCAGCAGGTTCGGGTGCATGGGAAGCAAGTCGGCTTCGAGGTTCGCTTCCTGGCGCACCGCGAGCACATACTGGTTGCGCAACTGATTTGCCGTGTCGGGAAGGGGTATTTCGTTTATGGAATTCCGGCTGACGCCCTTTTTCAGGGCGGCGGCGATTTCGTTGTAGCGCGCCTGCTTTTCCGCCAGTTCGGCCCGCGCTTCGGTAAGCTGGGTGTTAAGTCCGGCGAGTTCCTGGCTGGTCAGCAGGCCGCTGTCGCCCGTGCTCTGCAGCTGGTTTTCCGCCTTGAATTTCTGGACCGCCGATTCCGCGTCGTGCAGTTGCTGGCGCAATCCCACCAGGCGGTTGTCGATCTGCTCCATGACTTCGATCGACGATGTCTCCTTGTGCCGTTTCCCGTCGGTCAGATAGCTTTCCGCGATGTCCTGCGCGACTTTCGCCGCCTTTGCTGGGTTCTCGGAATCCACGGAGACGCTGATGACATATGTCAGCCCTTCGCGCTTGACGGTAAGGGCTTTGCCAAGGTTTTCGATCGCGTTGTTTTCGCGCCGTGCCTCCGTCGCCGGTCCGGAATCCCCGCCACCCAGAAGCCGCTTCACAATGGAGGTCAACAGGCCGGACAGCGCGCCATCGCCGAATTCGTCATCCGACATTAGATTGTTTTTCCGGACCACCGGCCGCAACACGGTGTCGGATCCGATCACGGCGACCTGGCTGTCGATGAATGCCGTTTCGTCGTTGCGCCGCGAAGACAGGTTGGGATTGTCGAAAGGCTGGCGCGTCGCGGGATCGACCAGTATCCGCGCCGTCGCGCGATACACGGGCGAGACGACCAGCGTATAGGCCGCCGTCAGCCCGGCCAGAACGAACGCCGCAAGGACAACGACCCACAGCCGTCGCCGCAATATGGTGACGAGAGCCCATACATCGAACTGGATCGGGCCGGGCGTGGTATGGGCGTGCTCTTGCACAGCACCGTCCTCTGTTGCAGCGGAATTTTCCTACCTATTGGTAAACATCTTTGGTTACCAGTTTCCTAACCGCGGCGAGAGGCGCGGGGCAGCAGGGCCGCGAAAACGAACAGCATCCAGGTCAGCGAATAGCCGCGAAAAAAGCTGCTCTCGAGCATGTTCTGGCTGATTGCCGTGAGGACCAGGGTCATCGACAACCAGGACAGGGCAGGTTGACGGTCCGCGGAGCGCGCGGCTGAGAACAGCGCGGCGAAAATCAGCAGCACCAGGATCGAGAACCCGATCAGGCCGGTTTCCACCATCGTGTCGAGATAGCCGTTATGGGCCTGGAGCAGGCCGACGACGAATCCGGGCGCTTCGCGCTCCACGATCGATCCGGATCCGATGCCCCAGAACGACGCGTATCCCTGGCCGATCAGCGGATTGCGCGAAATCGCCCCGACGACGAACTTCCAGATCACGGTGCGGCCGGTAAACGTGTCGTCGTCGAACAGAAGCAGCGACAGGTCGCTGAAATCGAAACCCGTCAGGGCGGAGAAGAAGAACCACGCCACCAGCCCGAGCGCGATGAAGAACAGGATGAACAGCGCGGTGTTCATGCGCAGAAACCGCGTAACGACCGTCGATCCGCCCACAGCGAGCGGCAAGGCGACCGCGAGACCGAGCGATGTCTTGGACTTGCTCGCGATCAGCGCATAGAAGGCGGCGAGAACGAGGCCCAGGAACAGGAGCCGGAGCCGTCCGCGCCGGGCGATGGCGCCGTAGAGGCAAAACAGCAGGCTCGCGGCCATTACCGCGCCGAGGCTGTTCTTCTGCTCGTAGATGCCTTCATGGCCGATCGGACCAGGCGGGGTCAGCAGCACGACCGCGAAATTGAGCAGCACCGTGACGGCGACGACCGCAAGAATGCGGTCGAGCAAGATGTCGAGGTCGTCCGAAAACAGCGTCGGGATCGCGAGCGCCATCACCACGATGACCTGCAGCGCAAGCCGCCGGAAGGCGATCTCCGGCACCGGCGACCAGACCACGCTCAGCGCGGCGAATGCGAGGTAGCAGAATGTCAGCAGGATGACCGGTTCCGTCAACAGCTTTCCGATATCGCGGAACTTGTGCCAGCCGGAGATCACGGCGGCGCCGAGCATGCTGATCCAGAACAGTTGGTTGAGGAGATTGGACTGCGCGGCGGCGGCGTTGATGTCGGTAACCGGGCCGCTCGTATTCAAACGCACCAGCAGCGGTGAGATCAGGATCACATAGGCGACGATGATCGCGGGTATCCAGTTCAGCACGGTCCCGGCGAGCCGGCCTGTCCGCTCGGCGGCCGGGAAGCCGGAATCCACATACCGATCATCCGTCATGTTCGAGCCCTGCAGCGTTGGAGCGACGCGGTGTTACGCGGTGCCTGGATGGCATCCTAAGCGATTCGCGGCGGTTTTCGGTAATTCCGCGCCGAGGCCGGGCGGGCCCTGTCGTTACCGGCCCAACGCGACGGTCTCGAGACCCAGCGCCTCGGCGGTGCCAATGTCGACCACGCGGCCGGCATTGTCGCTGAGTAGGCCGAATCCTTCGGTGTAGTCCCACAACGCCCAGCCGAATCCGTGGGCTTCAGCCGCGGTTCGGACGTCCTTCAACCAGCGCAACCTGCTGCCGTCTTCCGCGACCTCCGCCGGCCAGCGTATGGCGCTGAACTCGCCGAGGACGACCCGATCCGGCGTGACGCCGTGCGCCTTTGCCCAATCGGCCACGGCACCGAACCGGGCCGCGATCAGTTGCGGACCGGGCTTCTGTTTGTCGTAGTAGTAACGTACCTCCTTCTCGGCGCGCGCCATCGCGTCCGCCGCGGGCGTAGTGCCATTTGCGGCCAGCCGCGCAATCTGCGCCTTCGTCTCGGCCAGCGTCTTGTCCAGGCTGCCGCTCGCGGCCGGATAGCTGACGCCGGCGAGGTAACGGGCGGGTGCGGATGCCCACGGCAGCGACTGGTGGGTGAAATAGTAAGGTTCGTAGAAATGGAAATCGTACAGCGTCGCGGCGTCGTAGGATCCGGGATCGAGCAGCAACAGTCCGTCCACGGATGACCAGCATCCCCCGGTCAGCACGACCGGCATTTCGGGTGCGGCCGCGCGAACCGTCTTGAACAAGCGTTTCTGGGTCACTGTCCAATCTTCGCCATCCTCGCGTTGGCAGACCGGTTGCGGCTCGTTCATCAGCTCCAGCGCGAAACTATCGGCGGGCTGGTCCTTGAACAACTCGGCGATCCTTTTCAGCAATGCGTCGTATTGAGCGAATGTCTTGCTTTGCGGATCCTCGAGAATGGCCTCGGGGCGCCAGTTCGAGGCGTAGTTGGCCGGGTGGATGTCGAGCAGGACGGCGAGGCCGTTCTTGCGTAGGCGCAAGACCCATTGCCGCATGGTCTGGAGCAGGAGTTTCGCGTCCGTTTCCTCTGCTGCCAGGAAAGGTCCCGCATCGATCGGAAACCGGACAAAATCGAAACCGAGATCGCCGAGACGGCCGATTTCGGCGTCGGTCATGATGGTGAGATCGCCCTTGAAGGGCGGCCACAGATACCGCCCGTCTCCGGCCGGGTCGCGGCGGGCGAAGCTCATCAGACGGGAGAGGTTGACGCCGCGTTTGAACACCGGAACGTGGACGGCGGCGGGTTCATCGACGGGTGTGCCCTTCTTCACCGACGCGGTGGCCGGCGTTGGCTGGACATCGCGCTCCGGAGCGGTGGCGGGGCTCCAGGTGCCGGGGTCTGGCGGGGGCGCAAGCAACGCGAAGCCGATTGCGCTCAACGACAGGATTGCCGCGAGCGCGACCAGGAGATTGCGCCAGATGCGCGTGTGCCGGCCTGCAGTCATGCGGTCGTTCTTGTCAGGGCAAGCACGTCGTTGCAATACCGGGAAATGATCGCCTGCGGATCGAAGCGGGCGTGCAGTTCTTCCGCATTGCTGCTGATAGCGGTCCTGAAATCGCTGTTGCGCACGTAAAGCCGGTCGAGACCGGCCGCGATCTCGCCGACATTTCCGGGCGTGACGGCAACACCGGCGTCGATCCCGTCGAGATAGCCGTCGATCCCGGTTCCGCGCCCGTAGAGGATCGGGATGCCCGCAAACAGCGCTTCCAGGTAGACCATGCCGAAGGTCTCGTTGAAGCTTGGCAGCACCAGGCCGAGATAATTCGGCAGTGTCTCCGTCACGGTGGCGTTGTCGATGCGGCCGAGCAGCCGCACCTTGCCGCCAAGATCGAGCTGTTTGATCAGCGCCCTGACGGCGGCGACGCTTTCTTCGCTGCCGCCACCGACAATGTCCAGGCCGATTTCGGGGTGGTCGGCGTGAAACCTGCGAAAAGCGGTGAGCAGCGGCTTCAAGCCCTTGCGGCGGCGGATATCGAGATTGAGCACGCTGACGAAATTCGGACTCGGCTCGCGGGTCGGGATTTCCGCGCGGATGTTGCCGACGATATTGGGCAACAGCACTTCCTTGGCCGGGTCGATCTTGATCCTGTCGTTCAGGGTCGGGCGGAACCAGGCGGAAACATAGTAGATGCGGTTGGCCCGGTCGGCGATCTGCTGCAGCAGGGAGCGGTAGGTGGGCTTGAAGCGCAGGACCTTGCTTTCGGCCTCGCCGCGCACCGAGACGAGAAAGGGGATGTCGTTGCCGAAATGCCGGGCAAGCCGCAGGCCCGCAATTCCCTCGAACGAGTATTTGTGGGCATGAATCGCATCGGGCTTCAGGCCTTCGCGCTCGAGAATGTCCGCGGTTCGTTTCGCGACCGCCTGCATCGACGATGAAAGGCCGGCGCCCAGGGGCGGCGCGAAATAGCGGTGCGCGAAAAGACGCACGCCGTCGACCATGCCGCAATCGCGGAAATATGTGTCGCCCGGCCGGCCGGTCCGGTCGAGCGACACCACGACATGGTTGGCGCTCTTCGTTCCGGTGACCAGATGTTCCACCGCCTTCGTAGTCGGGCCCCGGTGCGGGTCGGGATAATCGGCGCTGATGTGCAGCACCAGCGGCTTGTCGTCGAGCCGGCCCTTGGACGTCGTATTGCTTGTCACGGCGTTCAGATCTTTCCTTTTTCGGCGGCCCGGCCGCAACACATTCGGCAGGCCTGCCGGGACATCGGCGCTGCTGGTGTCCGGCATCGAATTTCCGTAGCACAGGACTGTTAACATCCGATGGAAACCGGTTTTAGGGCACATTTGCCTGAAGGGTTCGCTCACAAATCGGCTGGCACGGCGCGGATTTGGCTGGCTGCGCCTGGAACCGGCTCCGACCCGTAAAATGCAATCCATTTGTTTTACGGCGATTTTTTCCCTTTGTGCAAAGATGGGATCATGTTGGATATTGTTCCGGAAAGCTCCAAAACGGCCGACCCGGCGGCGGTCGGGCACAGCACCGCGCTCGCGGCCGGGGATCCCCCGGATTCGATCCTGGCGCCGCTCGAGATCGTTCATGTCGTCCGCCAATACGCGCCAGCGATCGGTGGTCTTGAGGAATTCGTTGCCAAGTTGGCCGCGAAGCAGCGCAGTACCTTTGGCCGCGTGCGCGTCGTGACCGTCGACCGGACTTTCAGCGGACCCGAGACTGTTCTGCCGGAATTCGAGCTGATCGATGGAATAGAGGTCCAGCGCCTGCCTTACAGGGGCTCGAAGCGCTACCCGGTGATGAAGGGCCTGATGCGCGCAGTCAGCTCGGCGGACATTTTGCATGTTCACGCGGTCGACTACGCATTCGACATGCTGGCGCTGACCAGGCGGTTGCACACCAAGCCGCTGGTCGCGACGACCCATGGCGGGTTTTTTCATACCAATGCCTACGCGACGCTGAAGAAGGTCTGGTTCAACACGCTCACGCGCACATCGGTTCGCGGGTATGACGCGGTGATTTGCTGCAGCGAATCGGATCTGGCCAGTTTCCGCCCGATTGCCGGCGATCGCGCGCAACTGATCCTCAATGGCGTCGATAACGAGAAGTTCGCCGATGCCGGCGCCAGGCGCCTGACCCGCAATCTGGTGACGCTCGGCCGGTTCTCATCGAACAAGCGGCTCGACCGGCTGATCGGGGTCATGGCTCTCCTGGCCGCGGACAACCCGGCCTGGCATCTCGACATTTGCGGCGTGCCCGGCGACGTTTCGGTGGCCGAACTGGAAAAACTGATCGCCGACCGCGCTCTGCAGGACCGCATAACGCTGCATGTCGGCCTGCCGGTCGACCGACTGCGTGAAATAATCGGTCACGCCAGCTTCTTTGTCAGCGCGTCCGAATATGAGGGTTTCGGCCTTGCGCTCATCGAGGCCATGAGCGCCGGCCTGCTTCCCGTCGTTCATGCCAACGCAGCCTTCGAGGCGTTCGCCGCGGCGCATCTCGGTGTCGTCACGTGCGATTATGGGCACCCGGACGATGTCGTTCGGCGTCTGCTTGATCTGTACGAAATGGCCGGAACGGATCTGCCCGCCCTCCGCGACCAGGCGATGCACGCGGCGTCGGGCTATGGCTGGGACCGGATGAAGGTCGAATACGACCGCGCCTATGTCGCGGCGCTGTCCGCGCGCTGAGCTGTCGCCGCAGTGATTAGCTGGCGATCCAATAGGCCGCAGCCTGCTTGGTCAGCATGGCGATTGCGATCGCCCAGGAAAACGACAGCAGCGTCCCGACGATGATGTATTCGGTCAGCTTCCGGTCGTCTCCCGACTCGATATCCTTGAAACGCAGGATCGATTTCGCGGCGATCAGGAAGCCGATTGCCGTCATCTGGCCGATAAACACGAACAGGAAAATCATGAAGCGCTCGAGCATGCCGATTGCGGCGCCGGCGCCGGGGTGGCCATTGGCCGTGTCCAGCATCTGCATGTCCGCCATGACTTTTTCGATCAGGTAGCGCCCGGTCATGACGGCCGCGACAAGCCCGGTGAAGACGATAAGCACCCAGAAATACGAAGCGTAGGTGGCGGGCGGCAATGCGGCGAGGAACAGGTTCTGCGTGAAATCGATCGGGATCTGCCATGCGATGGCGACAGCCACGGCGATATGGGCCATCTGGTCGGCGACGAACCAGCGCCAGCTGTCGCTTCCAAGGCGCGATTTCGCCAGGTCGGTGATGCCGTGCGCTGCCAGGGTCAGGGCGATTGCGATGGCGGCGCTCTTCGTCGGCACGGCGACCGCCAGCGCGGCGGTGACGGCGAGGATCAGGAGATGAAGCGACAGGGGCGCCAGTTTCCGCTTGTGCTGCACCATCCAGTTTGTCTGGAACAGAAAATCGGCGGCGAAATGGGCAGCCAGCAGCGCGACCAGGGTTTCAGCAAACATGGCGGCTTTCCTCCATGATCCAATTTCAAGCGTTTTAGCCTGAAATCTAGTATTCAAGCGTATTTGCTTGAATCGATGACTTCATCCGTTTTCGTTTGATCCCCTGAGGCGACCTCTATTTCAGCCACTTGCTCGATTCGAGCGTCGTCAATGCGTGTTTCAGCACGGGCCAATGCGCCCGTTTCAAATGCTGCGACACAGCCTGGACCGTGGCGTCGCCCGCCGCATTCTTGCCGATGGTTTCGAGCGTTGGGTTGTCGGGCCGCATTGCCTGCGCCACAAACTCGGCCTGCCGCGATGTCCAGCCGGAAACGAACGTGTCGCACAGTTCGACGATCGTGGCGGCAAAGGCGGTCGTGTCGTCGCCGGTATCGGGCGCCGCCAAGGCCAGCCGCTTCTTTCCGATCCCGTCGAGCGCTTGTCCGGAAAGCATGAAGGCTTCCCCCGACAGATGCGATACCGGCTGCGACAGGGCTCCCTCGAACCCGCCGATTCCGATGCCGATACGGGTATCGGCCACGCCCCGGGCGATAAGCCGGGCGCGGACATGAACGGCCGCGCGCAGCGCCCAGCGCGGATTATCCAGCGCGACCTGCCAGGAATCGCCACGGAAAATATCGGGACCGACCCCCCTGATTCCCGGCTCCCAGGACTGCATCGTCGCGAATGCCTGCGCGATCTCGTCCAGAACCGTCTTCAGGGCGCCGGTGGGCAACCCGGTTGAAGCCACGACATCGCCTGTGAGAACGGCTATCCGGCCCATCAATGCGCTTCGTCCCAGTTGTCGGCCGCGCGCGCATCGACCTGCAGCGGCACTTTCAGCGCCACCGCCGGCATCGCCGCATCTTCCATAATGGCGCGCACGACCGGAATGGTTTTGTCCACCTCACCGGCCGGCGCCTCGAAGATCAGTTCGTCATGGACCTGCAACAGCATCCGGGCGCTGAGTTTCGCCTCGGCCAGCGCATCCTCGATGCGCACCATGGCGCGACGGATGATATCGGCCGCCGATCCCTGGATCGGCGCGTTGATCGCCGCGCGCTCGTTGAACGCCCGCATCGACGGATTGGATGATCCAATTTCCGGGTAATGCGCCCGACGGCCAAAGATGGTTTCGACATATCCATGCTCGCGGGCGAAGGCCTTGGTCGAATCCATGTAGCCGCGAATGCCGGGAAAGCGCTCGAAATACTTCTTGATGTAGTCGCCGGCTTCCGAGCGCGCGATGCCGAGTTGGTTGGCCAGACCGAAGGCCGAAATGCCGTAAATGATGCCGAAATTAATCGCCTTTGCCCGGCGGCGCACTTCCGGCGGCATGCCGTCCACCGGCACGCCGAACATTTCCGATGCGGTCATCGCATGGATGTCGATGCCGTCGGCAAAGGCCTGGCGCAGTTGAGGAATGTCGGCGACATGGGCGAGCACGCGCAGTTCGATCTGCGAATAGTCGGCCGAAATCAACTGGTTGCCCTTTTCGGCGACAAAGGCCGTGCGGATCTTGCGGCCCTCGGCCGTCCGCACCGGGATGTTCTGCAGATTGGGCTCGGAAGACGACAACCGCCCGGTCGTCGTCGACGCCAGCGCGTAGGAGGTGTGCACGCGTTTCGTTTCGGGATGGATGAAGCCCGGCAGCGCGTCGGTATAGGTTGATTTGAGCTTGGTGAGCTGGCGCCAGTCGACGATCTTGCGCGGCAGCTCGTGGCCTTCCGCGGCCAGATCCTCGAGCACCTGGGCGGAGGTCGACCATTGTCCGGTCTTCGTCTTGGTGCCGCCGGGCAGGCCGAGCTTGCCGAACAGGATCTCGCCGAGCTGTTTGGGCGATCCAGGGTTGAAGTCCTCGCCGGCGAGCTTGCCGATTTCGTGCTCCAGCGCGGCGGCGGCCTGGGCGAGGTCACCCGACAGGCGCGACAGGATTTGGCGGTCGACGGTGATGCCGCGCTGTTCCATGCGCGCCAGCACCGGCACCAGCGGTCTTTCCAGACGTTCGTAGACCGAGGTCATCGCCTCCGCCGCAAGTCGCGGTTTCAGCACCCGCCACAGCCTGAGTGTGACATCGGCGTCTTCGGCCGCATAGGCGGTGGCGCGGTCGATCTCGACCATGTCGAAGGTTACCGCGCCTTTGCCGGAACCGGCGACCTCCTTGTAGGAAATCGGCGTATGGCCAAGCCAGCGTTCGGCCAGCGCATCCATGCCGTGACCGCCGCCGGGACCGTGATATTTGCCGGCATCGAGCACGTAGGAGACCAGCATCGTGTCGTCATAGGGCGCGATATCGACGCCGCGCTGCTGCATCACGACCAGATCGTATTTCAGGTTCTGCGCGATCTTCAGGACTGACCGGTCCTCCAGCAGTGGCTTGAGCGCGGCCAGCGCGTCCTTTTCAGGGATCTGGCCCTCGACGGGCCCGCCGCCGAGCAGATCGCCGGCACCCGCCTTGTGGGCGAGCGGTACATAGGCGGCCTTGCCCGGCGCCAGCGCCAGCGAAAAGCCGACCAGTTCGGCCTGCATCGGATCGAGCGACGTGGTCTCGGTGTCGAAGGCGACCAGGCCCTGCTCTGTCGCCTCGGCGATCCACGCCTTCAATGTGCCCATGTCGCGGATACAGACATAGGCGCCGGTGTCGATCTTGTCCCCGGCCGCCTCGGCCGCACGCGCTGCGGCAAGGACGCCGGGTGTCGCGTCGCCGGCCGCCGGTTCCTTCGCAGGCTTTGCTTTCGTCGGCGCTGAGCCGGCATCGCCGGCCGTCTCCCCGCCTTCGCCGACATCGGGCCCGTGCGCGGTCTCGCCCCATTCGACCTCGACAACGGCCGGTTCGATTTCGCCGATTTCCGTCTCCGTCTCCTGGGCGACCCGCCGCGTCAGCGAGGTGAACTCCATCGCCTTGAGAAACGCGATCAGCTTCGGCCCGTCGGGCTCGTTGAGCGCCAGCGCATCGAGATCGAGATCGACTGGCACGTCGTCCTTCAGCGTCACCAGAATGCGCGACAGGCGCGCCTTGTCGGCGTTTTCGATGATGTTCTCGCGCCGCTTGTTCTGCTTGATCTCGGCCGCACGGGCCAGAAGCGTATCGAGATCGCCATATTCCTCGAGCAGTTGCGCCGCGGTTTTCGGCCCGATGCCGGGAACGCCAGGAATGTTGTCGACCGAATCGCCGGTCAGCGCCTGCAGATCGATCATCTTCTCGGGCGGTACACCCCATTTCTCGATCACCTCGGGCACGCCGATCTCGCGGTCCTTCATGGTGTCGTAGAGAGCGACCTGCGGCCCGACGAGCTGCATGAGGTCCTTGTCGGAGGAGATGATCGTAACGTCGGCCCCGGCCTCTTTCGCCATCCGCGCATAGGTCGCGATCAGGTCGTCGGCCTCGAAACCCTCCATCTCGATCGAAGGCAGGTCGAACGCCACGGTCGCCTGGCGGATCAGGCCGAATTGCGGCACGAGGTCCTCCGGCGGCGCGGAACGGTTGGCCTTGTATTCGGGATAAAGGTCCTTGCGGAACGTCTTCGACGAATAGTCGAAAATCACCGCGAAATGGGTCGGCGTCACCCCGACCGACGTGTCGCGCGCCTGCTTCATCAGCTTCCACAGCATGTTGCAGAAACCCGAAACTGCGCCGACCGGCAGATTGTCGGTTTTACGGGTCAGAGGCGGCAGGGCGTGATAGGCGCGGAAGATGTAGCCCGAGCCGTCGACAAGGAAGAGATGATCGCCTTTTTTCATGGCCGTAAGGCTTAACGCGGTCGGCTGCAAAGGTCTATCGGCAACCTTTGGCGCAAACATGTGGATTCGTGGAATTCAGCGTTTTGTCATCTTGGCCGGGATATTTCCCGGCCAAGCGGTCGGGCAGCTCCAGGGGGACTCGTCCGGCACCGCAGGCAGCAACGAGGCTTTTTCATGATTTCCGTCCAGCACATCCACCCGCTTCTGGTGCACTTTCCCATTGTCTTCTTCCTGACGCTGGCGGTGTTCGACCTTGTCGCCGCCGTACGCGGCATCCCGGTCACCGGCCGCACGCCGGCGGGCAACGCCTCGGTCGGCCTCGCCGTTCTTTCCGGCGTGTTCGCGCTTGTCACCATGGCGTTCGGCGACATGGCGCTCGAATTCGCCGAGGCGCGCGGCTTTTCAAGCGAGATCGCCGAAATCCACGAGGGGCTCGGGACGACAACCGCGGCCGTGTTTGCGATCTGGGCGCTTGTGCGCATCTTCCTGTGGTGGAGAAATTCACGCCTTTCCGGCGGCGCAGGCGCGGGAATCGCGGTTCTCGAGATCATCGGCGCCGGTCTTGTGGTCACGACGGCCTATTACGGCGGCCAGCTGGTCTTCGATCTGGGCGTCAACGTCGCCCACACCGCCGGCTGATCCCATCACGCGTTCGTTACAAACTTTTAATCTTCACGCCCTTGTTTTGCCGCTTTCTGAATCCCAAATCGAGGTCATCGGCAAACAATAGCCGCATCCGGACATTCAAAGGCATGTCCCCCGCCTTGTCCGGATCGAATGGTGGCGGTCCTTCCCCCCCCTCTCCGGGCCGCCGCCGATTTTATGAAAGGCCGCCGTGGTATCCCCCTCCGCCACGGCGGCATTTTCTTGCCGCTATCCCGCTCCCTGACACATATCGGTCGCGCCATCCGGGCCCGCCATGGCCGCCGCTGGCCAAATCCGCCTTTCCTGCCGCGGATTGCCCGTTGGCCCGCAAACAGAACCGGTTCCAAATGAGGCTGAACCGCTCTAGGGTTTGTGCGCCGTGATTCCCGCGAAAGGCCGCCCATGAGCAAGCTCGAGCCCGTTCTGTCAGATCTCGATTCCCGGCTTGACGGAAGCATCGAACATCTGTTCGACCTGTTGCGCATTCCCTCGATTTCCACCGATCCGGCCCACGGCCAGGATTGCCGCCGCGCGGCGGAATGGCTGGTCGAGGATCTGGAATCGATTGGGTTCGAGGCCTCGGTACGCGACACGCCCGGGCATCCCATGGTCGTTGCCCACCATGACGGGCCTTCGGCGGATGCGCCGCACGTGCTGTTCTATGGCCATTACGACGTGCAGCCGGTCGATCCGCTGGACCTTTGGACCGGCGCGCCGTTCGAGCCCGAACTGGTCGAGCGCGAGGGCCGAAAGGTCATCGCCGCGCGCGGCGCCGCCGACGACAAGGGCCAACTGATGACCTTCGTCGAAGCCTGCCGGTCCTGGAAATCGGTCGAGGGCGCGCTGCCCTGCCGGGTCTCGATCCTGTTCGAGGGCGAGGAGGAGTCGGGTTCGCCGTCCCTGATCCCCTTTCTGCAGGCCAATGTGGACGAGCTCAAGGCCGATTTCGCGCTGGTCTGCGACACCAATATGTGGAACGCCGATACGCCGGCGATCTCGGCCGGCCTGCGCGGCCTCGTCGGCGAGGAGATCACCGTCAAGGCCGCCAGCCGCGATCTCCATTCGGGCTATTATGGCGGGGCCGCCGCCAATCCGATCCACATCCTTTCGCGCATCCTGGCCGACCTTCACGATGCAGGCGGGCGCGTCACTATCCCTGGTTTCTATGACGGCGTGCACGAAACGCCGCCCGAGATTCTGGCAAGCTGGGAGAAGCTTGGCCGCACGGCCGAAGGTTTTCTCGGCGAAGTCGGCCTTTCAGAGCCCGCAGGCGAGCGCGGACGCTCGATCCTGGAACTGATCTGGGCGCGCCCGACCGCCGAGGTGAACGGCATCATCGGCGGCTACACCGGCGAGGGCTTCAAGACGGTCATTGCGGCGCAGGCCTCGGCCAAGATCTCGTTTCGGCTCGTCCACGATCAGGATCCCGGCGCAATCCGCACGGCGTTCCGCGATTTCGTGCGCGCCCGCGTTCCCGCCGACTGCTCGGTCGAGTTCCAGGAGCATGGCGGGTCGCCGGCGATCCAGTTGCCCTACGATTCGCCGCTCCTGAACACGGCCAAGGCAGCGCTCTCGGACGAGTGGGACAACGAAGCGGTGATGATCGCCATGGGCGGCTCGATTCCCGTGGTTGGCGATTTCCAGAGGCTGCTTGGCATGGAATCGCTGCTGGTCGGCTTCGGCCTGGGCGATGACCGCATCCACTCGCCGAACGAAAAATACAACCTGTCCTCGTTTCACAAGGGCAGCCGGTCCTGGGCGCGCATCCTCGATGCGCTGGGCAAGGGGGTAACCGACCGATGACCATCCGCTTCCACAAGGGCGATCTGCCGAACATCGAAAACTACCGCGGCGATTCGGTTGCGATCGACACCGAAACGCTCGGCCTGAAACCGCATCGCGACCGCCTGTGCGTGGTCCAGTTGTCGCCGGGTGACGGCACCGCCGATATCGTGCAGATCGAGAAGGGGCAGACCACCGCGCCCAATATCGAGAAGCTGCTCGGCGATCCCTCGGTCACCAAGCTGTTTCATTTCGGCCGGTTCGACATCGCGGTGCTGTTCAACGCGTTCGGCGTGCTCGCCCAGCCGGTCTGGTGCACCAAGATCGCCTCGCGCCTCACCCGCACCTATACCGACCGCCACGGCCTGAAGGACCTGTGCAACGAACTGATCGACGTGCAGCTATCCAAACAGCAACAATCCTCCGACTGGGCCGCTGCCGACCTGAGCCAGGCCCAGCTCGAATATGCCGCCTCAGACGTGCTCTACCTGCACCAGTTGCGCGAGTCGCTGGCCGGCCGGCTGGAGCGCGAGGGCCGCACCCGCATCGCGTCGGAATGCTTCCGCTTCCTGCCGCATCGGGCGCTGCTCGATCTGATGGGCTGGCCCGAAGAGGACATTTTCGCGCACAGCTAGCGCCTTAACGCCCCCTTAAATCGCCGCATTTAGTCTCCATTCCCGACGGCGGAAACCGACGGGAACAGGCTTCAAATGGCGAAACGCAAACCGCAAAGGCGCATCGAGCCGAGTTTCGATGGGCCCCGGAAAGCCCGTGGCGCTGCCCTTTCGGCAACCGATGAGGACCGCGCCGTCCGGCCACGCCGCAAAAAGACGAAGGGATCGGGCCGGAAACGGACGCCGGCGCGCGCCGCGCGCAGGCGTCGCGGTTTGCTCGGCCTGGCCGGCAAGGCCGCCTACTGGATGCTCATCCTCGCGATCTGGGGCGGCGTCGCCGCCGCGGGCATGATCGCCTTCTACGGCGCGCGCATGCCGTCGGTGACCACCTGGGCGGTGCCCGACCGTCCGCCCAACGTCAAGATCGTTTCGGTCGACGGCAAGCTGGTCGCCAATCGCGGCATGACCGGCGGCGAAGCGGTCGGCCTGCACAAAATGTCGCCCTATATCCCGATGGCCGTGATCGCGATCGAGGACCGGCGGTTCAACTCGCATTTCGGCATCGACCCGCTTGGTCTGGGCCGGGCGATGGTCCTCAACCTGATCGAGGGCCGCGTGGTCCAGGGCGGATCGACGCTCACCCAGCAGCTCGCCAAGAACATGTTTCTCAAGCCGGACCGCACCATCGAGCGCAAGGTGCAGGAGGTGCTTCTGGCCCTGTGGCTGGAGCACAAATACACCAAGGACCAGATCCTGACGATGTATCTGAATCGGGTCTATTTCGGGTCCGGCGCCTATGGTGTCGAAGCCGCTTCGCGGCGCTATTTCGGCAAGTCCGCCCGCGATGTCACGCTGTCCGAAGCCGCGCTGCTGGCCGGGTTGCTGAAGGCGCCGTCGCGCCTGTCGCCGGCGCGTGACCCGAAGGCCGCCGAGGCGCGCGCCCAGCTCGTCATCGCCGCCATGCGCGAACAGGGTATGATCGGCGACAGTGAATTCGCTTCCGCCATGGGCGCGCCGGCGACGCGGGCCGCCGCCTACTGGACCGGGTCGGAAAACTATGTCGCCGACGAGATCATGGAGGAATTGCCGGATCTGATCGGCGAGGTCGGCGAAGACATCGTCGTCGACACGACGCTTGATCTTACCCTCCAGAAACTGGCCGAAAGCACGATCCGCGACCTGATCAAGGCCAAGGGCGGCAAGCTGCGCGTCAGCCAGGGCGCGCTGGTCTCGATCGACGGTTCGGGCGCCGTGCGCGCCATGGTCGGCGGATACGACTACGCCAACAGCCAGTTCGACCGCGCGTCGGAAGCGAAGCGCCAGCCGGGGTCGGCCTTCAAGCCCTTCGTCTATCTTGCCGCGCTGGAGGCCGGCCGCACGCCGCAGAGTGTGCGCAACGATGCGCCGGTCAAGATCGGCAAGTGGACGCCGGAAAACTATGGCGGCAAATACTACGGCAAGGTGACGCTGGCGACGGCGCTGAAGAAATCGCTCAATTCCGTCGCCGCCCAGTTGGCGACGGAAGTCGGGCCGAAAAAGGTCGTGGAGACCGCGCACCGCCTCGGCATCGAATCGTCCCTGGCGGCCAATGCGTCGATCGCACTGGGAACCTCCGAGGTGACGCCGCTGGAGCTGACCTCGGCCTACGTGCCCTTTGCCAACGGCGGTTACCGGCCCGACATCCATTTCATCCGCCGTATCACCACGGCGTCCGGCAAGGTAATCTACGAACATAAATCGCACGCGCCGCGCGTGATCCGCGCCGATATCGTCGGCGAGATGAACACGATGCTGGAAGGGACCGTCGAGGACGGAACCGCGCGTGCCGCCGATTTCGGCTGGCCGGCTGCCGGCAAGACCGGCACCACGCAAAAATCACGCGACGCCTGGTTCGTCGGCTACACTGCCAATCTCGTGACCGGCGTCTGGTTCGGCAATGACGACGGGTCGCCGACCAAAGGCGTGACCGGCGGTTCGCTGCCGGCGAGGGCCTGGAAAACCTTCATGGTCGCTGCCCACGAGGGCGTGCCCAAGGCGCCGCTTCCCGGCACCGGCCGGGGGATGCCTGGCGCGGGCGACGTTCTGCCCGAAATGGCGGGTGCGCCGGGGATGCGCGGTGCTGCCGTCGGCGAGGAAGCCGCGCCGCGGCCTGCGGCCGGCCTGACGGGATCTGCCGTTCCCGTGCCCCGCTCGCGGCCGGACGCGCAGGAGACCGCCTCGATCCGGCGGCCCGTGCCGCCCGGTTCGGTGGGCCAGCGCAGCGCTGGCGGCGACAAGTCGATCCTCGACATCATTCTCGGGCGCTAGGGTCGTTCACACCGTGATGGTCTGTAGCCGCTCGGCAATCAGGGCGGCCAGTCGCTCGGCCACGGCGTCCTTGTCCATTTCCGGCCAGGTTTCGACGCCCGATTTGGTCACGATGTGGACGCGGTTGCGGTCGGCGCCCATCACGCCGGTTGTCCCGATCCCGGTTCCCGCCGACACGTCGTTGGCGACGATGATGTCGGCGCCCTTCTTCTTCAACTTGGCACGGGCATAGTCCTCGACCTTTTGCGTCTCGGCGGCGAAGCCGATCACCAGCCTCGGCCGCGTGGCGTGGTGGCCGACGGTGGCCAGGATGTCGGGGTTTTCCGTCAATTCCAGCACCGGCGCGGCAACTCCCGGCTGTTTTTTCATCTTTTGACCGGCCGCGTTGGCGACCCGGTAGTCGGCAACGGCGGCAACGAAGATCCCGGCATCGGCGGGCAAAAGCTGCTCGACTGCGTCGCGCATCTCGCGCGCGCTTTCCACGTGGACGACGTGCACGCCCTTCGGATCGGGAATGGCGACCGGGCCAGAAACCAGCCGCACGTCGGCACCGAGCCTGGCAAGCGCCGCCGCGATCGCGTGCCCCTGCTTGCCTGACGACCGGTTGGCGATGTAGCGCACCGGGTCGATCGGCTCGTGGGTCGGGCCTGAGGTCATCACGATCCGCATCCCGGCAAGCGGTTTGGGCCGGGTATCGAGCAGGGCCTCGACTGCGTCCACGATCTCCAGCGGTTCGGCCATGCGGCCCTCGCCGGCCTCGCCGGCTTCGGCCATTTCGCCGCGGCCGGGCCCGACGAAGGCGATGCCGTCGCCCTTGAGCGTTTCCCGGTTGCGCTTGGTCGCCTTGTGGCTCCACATGCGCGGGTTCATCGCCGGTGCGAGCAGCACCGGTTTGTCGGTTGCCAGCAGCACCGCCGAGGCAAGGTCGTTGGCGAGACCATTGGCCATTTTCGCCATCAGGTCGGCGGTGGCCGGCGCGACCACGATCAGGTCGGCCTCGCGCGCCAGCCTGATATGGCCGACATCTTGCTCGTCGGCACGGTCGAACAGGTCGGAAAACACGTGATCGGCGGTGAGCGCGCCAACGGCCAGCGGCGTGATGAATTCGCCCGCCGCCGCCGTCATCACGCAGCGCACGGCCGCGCCGCGTTCGCGCAGGCGGCGGATCAGGTCGAGGCACTTGTAGGCGGCGATGCCGCCGCCGATGATGAGCAGGATGCGCTTTCCCGCCAGCGAACCGGACAAAACCCGCGCGGCCTCCGGCTCGGCCGCCGCTGCTTGCGGGCCCTGTTCGGCAAGTTCGGCCAGGTACAGCCTCGCCTCCTCTTCCATCGAGCGGCCGTTGGCGGCGGCGCGGCGACGCAGCGCCTCCTTGACGTCGGGGTCGAGATTGCGGATCGTGATACTGGCCATGTGATTGCACTCCAGCCCACATAAAGGCAGAAATCCGCAATCAATGCAATCAAGTCTGGCGCGATATGGCTTGGAGCCAGGGTTAGATGAAATCACACTCGCGGCTCGGCGCGGGAAAATCGCGCCGATGGGCGCCTCAGCTCACCTGCCAGGCGATCCATAGCGCCGCGAGTGCAATCACCCACAGCGCGATGCGCCCGGAGCGGGTGTGGCGGGCTTCGGCCTTGCCGATCGCGCGCGCCGTCTCGTCGTCGAAGCGCAGCCCGTGTTCGGCCATGGCGTCGATCTCGCGCGACAGCCGGTCGGCGCGCCGCGTGAGCTCCGGGGCCTGGCGGGCAAGCGACGCCAGCGCATTGAGCCCGTCGCGCGCATCGATGATGTAGCCGCGCGGGCCGAGATTGTCGGCGATCCAGCTGACCACCACCGGTTCGGCCGCCTTCCACATGTTGAACGCCGGGTCGAGTGTGCGCGCGACGCCCTCGACCACCACCATGGTCTTTTGCAGCATCAGCAGTTCCGGCCGCGTCTGCATGTCGAACAGCTCGGTCACCTCGAACAGCAGCGTCAGCAACTTGGCCATCGAGATCGTCTCGGCCGACTGGCCGTGGATCGGTTCGCCGATGGCGCGGATCGCCTGCGCGAAGGCGGCGACGTCGTGGGTCGGCGGCACGTAACCGGCCTCGAAATGCACCTCGGCCACCCGTTTGTAGTCGCGGCTGATGAAGCCGTAGAGAATTTCCGCGAGGAAGCGGCGCTCCTTCTTGCCGAGCCGGCCGGTGATCCCTAGGTCGACGGCGACGATCGTGCCGTCGGGCTCGACGAACAGATTGCCGGGATGCATGTCGGCGTGGAAGAAGCCGTCGCGCAGCGTGTGGCGCAGGAATGACTGGATCAGGTTCGCCGCAAGCTGCTGCAGGTCGATCCCGGTTGCGCGCAGGGCCTCGATGTTCGACAGCTTGACGCCGTCGATCCATTCCAGGGTCAGCACGTCGCGGCCGGTGCGTTCCCAGTCGATCGCCGGCACCCGGAACGCGGGATCGCCGGCGGTGTTCTCGCCGAGTTCGGACAGCGCGGCGGCTTCCAGACGCAAATCCATCTCGATCTTGGTGGTCTGCGCCAGCGTCTGCGTGACCTCGACCGGGCGTAGGCGGCGGGTCGCCGGAATGAAGTGCTCCTGCAGCCGTGCCGCCAGAAAATAGCTTTCCAGGTCGCGGTAGAAAAGCCGGCGCACGCCGGGCCGGATCACCTTGACGGCGACCTTCTTGGGCGTCCCGTCCGCCTGCATCACCTCGGCGGCATGGACCTGCGCGATCGACGCAGCGGCCACCGGCCCGTCGAAATCCAGGTAGAGGTCGCCGATCTTGCGGCCGAGCGACCCCTCGATGGTCTCGATCGCCTCGTCGGTCGGGAAGAAGTCCATCCGGTCCTGCAGGTCGGCCAGGTCGGCGGCGATCTCGTTGCCGACCACGTCGGGCCGTGTCGCCAGGAACTGGCCGAGCTTGACATAGGACGGACCGAGCTTGTTGACCGCCTGCGAAAGCCGCTCCGAGCGGTCGCGTCCGCGCGCCCTGCGCCGCGTCAGCAGCCAGGCGATACGCCAGCCGAGATGCGGCAGGCCGTCGAGCTGCTCGCCGGGCGCGGCGGCGATCACGCCCTCGCGAACCATGATCCAGCCGGCCCGGGCGAGGCGGAAATAGGCGCTTGCGATCGTCATCGCCTACAACTTCCAGCCCGAATGCAGCGCCACGACGCCGCCGGTATAGTCGCGCCAGGTGACGCGGTCGAACCCGGCCGCCCCGATCATGTCGGCAAAGGCCCGCGGCGCGGGAAACTTGCGGATCGATTCGACCAGGTAGCGATAGGGTTCCGCGTCGCCGGTCACGACGCGCCCGACCTCAGGGATCACGCGGAACGACCAGGTCTCGTAGAGACGGTCGAGCAGCGGCATGTTCACTTCTGAAAATTCCAGGCACAGGAACCGGCCGCCCGGTTTCAGCACCCGGTAGGCCTCGCGCAGGGCGCGGTCGATGTCGGGCACGTTGCGGATGCCGAAAGCGATCGTGTAGGCGTCGAAAGTCTCGTCTTCGAACGGCAGGTCCTCGGCATTGGCCTCGACGAATTCGCAATTGGCGTCGAGCCCGCGCTTGACCGCGCGTTCGCGGCCGACCCCGAGCATCGACCCATTGATGTCGAGCACCGTCGCATGGGCGTTGCGCCCCGATGCCTCGACGATGCGGAAAGCGATGTCGCCGGTGCCGCCGGCAACGTCGAGGACGTTGAATTCGCGCTGTTTAGGCGGATTGAGCCAAGCAACCATCGCGTCCTTCCACACCCGGTGGAGGCCGCCGGACATCAGGTCGTTCATCACGTCGTAGCGGCCTGCTACGCGGTGGAACACCTGGTCGACAAGATCCTGCTTCTCGCCCTCCGCAACCGTCGCGAAGCCGTAGCTGGTCTTCATTGCGTCGCCGGATTTCGTGCGCTCGCTTTTCATGTCTGTCCGTTTTCCAGGTCGGTGGTCTAATTTCGGGCGGGACCATAGCGGATACATCCCGTGCGCGCTATTGTGAAGTCCGCGATGATCGGCCGCGCCCCGCCGCAGGCCGCCAATGCCCGGCGGAGATGTTTTTCATGGTTCTGAAAGCGGAGTTGCACTGCCACATCGAGGGCGCGGCAGCGCCGGAGCTGGCGCTGAAACAGGCGCGCAAATACGGCGTCGACATGTCGGCCTTTATCATCGACGGCGCCTATGCCTGGTCCGATTTCACCAGTTTCCTGGCCGCCTACGATGCCGTTGCGGCCCTGTTTCGCACGCCGGAGGACTACGCGGCGCTGGCCGACCACTACCTGACGTCGATTGCCGGCCAGGGCGCTGTCTACGGCGAGTTCTTCACTTCGCCCGATCACGCGGGCCATGCCGGGCTGTCGCCGGAAGACTACACCGGGGGCCTGGCGGCCGGCATGGAGAAGGCCAAGGCCAGGACCGGCATCGAATCGCGCATGATCGTGACCGGTGTTCGCCATTTCGGCGTCGAATCGGTGGAGAAGGCGGCCCGCTTTGCCGCCACTTGCGGCCACCCGTTGGTGACAGGCTTCGGCATGGCCGGCGAAGAGCGGTTCGGCGACCTGGCCGATTACGTACGCGCCTTCGAGATCGCGCGCGAAGCCGGTCTCGGCATCACCATCCATGCCGGCGAGCTCGAGGGATGGGAAAGCGTCCAGCAGGCGCTCGACCATGTCCGGCCTTCGCGCATCGGCCACGGCGTACGCGCCATCGAAAACCCGGACGTCGTCCGCCGCATTGCCGACGAAGGCATCGTGCTCGAATGCTGTCCCGGCTCCAACATCGCGGTCGGCGTGTTCGCCGGCTATGCGGAGCACCCTTTTCCGCAATTGCGTGCCGCCGGCTGCAAGGTCACGCTCAGTTCCGATGACGCACCCTTTTTCCACACCACGCTCGGCGGCGAATACGAGACGGCGCGCAAATATTTCGCGAGGAGCAACGAGGACCGTGAAGGCGTCACCCGCACCGCGCTCGCGGCGGCGTTCGTCGACGAAAAGACTCGCGTCGCGCTGATGGCGCGAATATCGGCCTGCTGATC
>JBNLDE010000040.1:0-19465 GCA_050304175.1 Zhengella sp.
GATGTCGTCGTCAGTTGCCGACACGCCTTTCATGTAATGGTTGATCTGTTGCAGCAATTCGCA
Source organism: Zhengella sp. (assembly GCA_050304175.1). Classification (GTDB taxonomy): domain Bacteria; phylum Pseudomonadota; class Alphaproteobacteria; order Rhizobiales; family Rhizobiaceae; genus JAIOIW01. The sequence goes on from JBNLDE010000040.1 coordinate 64, forward strand.
GTCCATCACAAACTTCTCGTAGGAAGCGATCAGGCCGCCCTCCAGCCAGCCGGCCGCGTGATAGACGAGGTTGGTGCCCGAGGAGACACAGGCCCACAGCGAGAAGGCGCTTTCCCAGGCGGCCTGCGCATCGGGCGCGTTGGCGGCGGAGGCGTTGGAGGCGCGCAGCGGCAGGCCATAATAGCGGGCCATCTGGCCGGCGATCTGCGTGGAGCGCATGTATTCCGGCGTGCCGAAGGCCGGCGCTCCGGACCTCATGTCGACATTGGAGGTGAACGTGCCCATCACCACCGGCGTGCCCGGGTTGACGACCTGCAGCAGCGCGATGGCGCACAGGCATTCGGCAACCGATTGGGCGACCGCGCCGGCAAGTGTTACGGGCGCCATCGCACCCGCCAGGGTAAAGGGCGTGACAATGACCGGTTGGCCGCGCCGCGCCATGCGCATGGCGCCATCGAGCATCGGCCAGTCGTGCTTGAGCGGCGACGACGAATTGATGTTGGTGAACATGCGCGGCCGCGCGTCGAATTCCTCGTGCGTCAGGCCCGCGGCGATCCGCACCATTTCCATGGCGTCCTCCATCCGCTCGGTGCCGAGCGAGTAGGCGTGGGCGACCTTGTCAGTCAGCGTCAGCTTGTCGTAGAGGCAGTCGAGGTGGCGGATCGATGGATGGATATCGACAGGCTCTACCGGGTAGCCGCCGGCCATGTGGATGCAGTTGAAATACTGGGTCAGCTTGACGAGATCCCGGAAACTCGACCGGTCGCCGCTGCGGTAGCCGCGGTCGAGGTCAAGCGCATTGGGCGGGCTGGACACGTTCATGAACAGCATGTGCCCCTCGCCGACGACGATCCTGCGATCGGGATTGCGCGGCGTGATGTCGAAGGATGCGGGCGCCTTGGCTATCTGCTCCATGATAAAGGCGCGGTCGAAACGCACGCGCTCGGTTCCCGATTCGACGTCGCAGCCGGCCTTTTTCAGGATGTCGCGTGCCTCGTCGTTGAGGAAGTCGATGCCGATTTCCTCCAGAATGCGCATCGCGCCGTCATGGATGGCCTCGATACGGTCCATCTGAAGCGGTTCGGTTGGTCGGTCGGTGTTGACCGGCAGTTGCCACGGCTGCTGGTTGATCGTGCCGCCGCCACGGCCCGCGTGCATCGCCCTGCGTCCGCGCCGCTCAGCTGCGATTGGAGTTCCCGTTACCGACATGGCCGAATCCGTCCGTGCTTGTTGGCAGCCGTTCGGCCCGTTTCGGGCTGGCTACGGGTCTAGAAATGCATGTTTTCGAGCCCTTCGGCGGCTGACCGCGACAAGGTCATGTCCAATACCGACACGCCGTTTCGCCGCGATGGCGGCCCGCCGCGGACGGCATGGTCGAAACCGGGAGGAGGCCAACAGCAGACTCGATACGCTGGCAAACTCGCAGAGCCGAGGGCGGTGCGGCGCCCAGGGATCGGGCCGAATCCGTGCTTCGGACGAAAATCCCGACATCTCAGGTCCCAATGGCCCGGAACAGCCTTTCTGGACGGGGAACACCGCCGCTCCCCTTTGCGAAATGCCACCGCATTGCAGCGAAAAACGCGCCAACGGCAGAACGCATTCAAAACCGCAGGTCTTGCCCTGAACGAAGCGGACGTGCATAGAGCGCGGCTGAAGTTGACAATCGGGGTCCGGCGGCGCCGGACGAAAAGAACATGGACATGCGTAACGGAAAGACAGGCGGCGCCGACGTTTCGGCAGCCGTGGACGAGGCGATTACCTCGCGCCGTTCCGTGCGCGCCTTCCTGCCGGACCCGGTGAACGAGCAGACCGTGCGCGATATCCTCGCTGTGGCAGCGCGGGCGCCGTCGGGCACCAACATGCAGCCGTGGAAGGTCTACGTGGTGACCGGCAAGACCAAGGCGGCGGTCGCCGACGCCATCCTCAATTCGGGGATCAGGGCGGAAAAGGCTGAATGGGACGAGTACAAGTACTACCCGACCCAATTCTTCGAACCCTACCTGACACGCCGGCGCACCGTCGGTTTTGCGCTTTACAATCTGCTGGGCATCGGGCGCCGGGACGTCGATCTGATGCGTGCCCAGCATGACCGCAACTTCGTGTTTTTCGACGCTCCGGTCGGCATGATCGTGACGATCGACCGCAAGCTCGAGGTCGGCTCGTGGCTCGATCTGGGCATGTTCATCGAGAACATCCTGATTGCCGCGCGCGGCCGGGGGCTGCACACCTGCCCGCAGGCCGCATTCGCGCCCTACCACCGGCAACTGCGCCCGATCCTCGACATTCCCGAAAACGAGGTCGTCGTGTGCGGCATTGCGCTGGGATACGAAGATACGTCGAAGCCGGAAAACGATCTGCGGACCGAACGCGCGCCGCTCGAGGAATGGACCACGTTCAAGGGCTAGTCGCGGTTTTGCGCCGTGGCGCACCGCGCTTGTCGCGAAGCCGCGGGCCGTCTAGTTTGACCGCGACTTTCACGCAGCGGGCGGGATTCGTGACCGAAAGCCGTAAAACACCGATCTTGACCGCCGTGCTGCTGGCCGCCTTGCTGGCGACGACCACGCTGTTGGCTGCGTTGCCCGCCCATGCGCAGACGGGATCGATCGTCGAAGAACAGCGGCCGATCATTGAAAAGCTGGTCGCGCAGACCGAAGCCCTGCAGGCAAAGATCGAATCGGCGAAGGAAAATGACACCGAACTGGTGGAACTGAGGCTGACCGGCACCGAGCTGGCCAACCAGCTGTTGGCGAGCGCCGTTGTGTTCCGGCCGAGGCTGTCGGAAATCAATGCACGGCTGGAGCAACTCGGTTCACGGCCGGGCGACGGAGAACCGGCCGAACCTTTTGCGATCACCCAGGAACGCAACAAGCTGCTGGAGGAAAAGGCCGCGATCAACGAGCTGATCGGCAAGGCCGAAGCCAGCTCGTTGGCGGTCAACCGCGCGACCGACGAAATCAACGCGCTCAGGCGGGACCTCTTTACCCGCACGCTGACACGGCGCTTCGACATCAACTACGACCTCGCCGGCGAGACTTTGCACGATTTCAGCGTCGAGCTGAAACAATTGTGGTGGACGGTTTCCAACTGGATGCGCTTCGTGACCACCTACAAGCTGAGCTCCGTGATGGGGGCGACCTTCTTCTCGTTGCTCGGCGCATTCATCCTTCTGGTCGGCGGGCGCCGCCTGTTCGAGCAGATGATCTCGGCCGATCCGTCGGTTAGCGAACCGTCCTATCTGAGCCGGTTGTCAGTCGCGTTCTGGTCGACGCTTCTGCCAACGGCGGCGCTGGCAGTGTTCCTTGGCGGCACCTATGTCCTGCTCGACGTGTTCGGGGTGTTGCGTGCCCAGATCGACACAATGCTGATCGTGCTGTTCGAGATGATCGGAATCGTGTTTTTCGTCAATCATCTCGTCCGCGCCGCGCTTTCACCCTCGCTGCCGAGCTGGCGGCTCGTGCCGGTGGAAACGCGCCCGGCCTATCTCCTGATCTGGCTGGTGAGCATAACCGCGCTGGTGACCGGGCTCGACTTCCTCCTCAGCGTTCTTAACGACGTCATGCAGTCGCCGCTCAGTCTGACCGTCGCCAAGAGCCTGGTGGCCACCGTCATCGTCGGCCTGCTGGTGATCTCGATCGGGTCGGTGCGGCCGTTCGTGGATGGGGACGGCCAACCCAAGGGCTGGCCGCTCCTGGTACGGCTTGCCGCGTTCGGGCTCGGCGGCGCGACGATCTTCGCTGCGTTGGCAGGATATATCGGACTGGCCCGTTTCGTATCGCAGCAGATTGTCATTACCGGCGCGATCGTCGCGACGATGTATATCGGATTTCTGTCGGCGCGGGCGGTCTCCGTGGAGGGGAATTTTGCCGGAACATCGGTCGGCCGCTGGCTGGTGAGCCGGGCCAAGGTCGACGCGACGACGCTCGACCAGCTCGGCGTGGTGGCCAATGTCGTAGTCAATCTGCTGGTGATCGCGTTCGGCGTTCCGCTAATTCTGCTGCAATGGGGTTTCCAGTTCGGGGATATCCGCGCCTGGACCTACTCGGTGGCCTCGGACATCCAGATCGGATCGGTCAGCATCTCGCTGACCGGAATCCTGACCGGAATAGTCGTCTTCCTGCTGGCTTATTTCGTCACCCGCTGGTTCCAGGGCTGGCTCGACGGCAATGTGCTCAAGCGCGGCCGGTTCGATTCCGGCGTCCGAAATTCGATCCGTACCGGAGTCGGATATCTGGGCATCGGGCTCTCGGTCCTAATCGGTGTCTCGGCGGCCGGGATAGACCTGTCCAGCCTTGCGCTGGTTGCCGGCGCCCTGTCGCTCGGTATCGGTTTCGGCCTGCAAACCATCGTGTCGAACTTCGTTTCGGGCCTGATCCTGCTCGCCGAACGGCCGTTCAAGGTAGGCGACTGGATCATCGCGGGCAATTATTCGGGCATGGTGAAGAAGATCTCGGTGCGCGCCACGGAGATCGAAACCTTCCAGAAACAGACGATCATTTTGCCCAACTCCGAACTGATCAACGCCGCGGTGGGCAACTGGACGCTTCGCAACCATCTCGGACGGGTCGAGATTCCGGTCGGAGTCTCCTATGACAGTGATCCGCACCAGGTTCGCGATTTGCTGCTCGAAATCGCCCATGACCATCCGCTGGTGCTGAAGAACCCCGAGCCGCAGGTGTATTTTGCCGATTTCGGAGCATCGTCGCTGGATTTCGAGCTCCGCGTACACCTCGCCGACATTTTCGAGACGATCCAGGTTCAGACCGAGCTGCGTCTCAAGATCATGGATGTGTTCAGGGAAAAAGGTATCGAAATTCCATTTCCGCAAAGCGATATCCATATCAAGACCGATTTGCCCACCCAGAGCGCTCGCAAGAAGGCCCTGGCGGGGAAAGAGGAACAATCTGTCCATGCAGACGCCGCCCCTTCCAGAGGGCGGAAACGCAGGATCGATCCGGAATAGAAGGTGGCGGCGTTCAGTTGCCGTTCATCCTGGATCACTATAAGGGGTGCGAAAACGGCATCAGGCCGAAACAGAGGCGGTTCACACCGAACCGGAAATTGATGAACAGACTTCTGATTGCCACAATTGCCCTTGCCGCTTCGGGCGGCGGGGCACTTGCCGCCAGTGTCACTAATAATGACAGTGAGCCGCGGCTGCTGATCGTCACCGAAGGCGGCAGCAAGTCGGAATTGTCGCTGGCCGCCGGCGAAACCGTGAATTTCTGCAGCGGCGGCTGCTTTGTGACCATGCCCAATGGCGACCACGAGGCGCTGACCGGAACCGAGACGATCGAGATATCCGGTGGCAGGGCGGTCTTCCGCTGAGCGCGGACAGTGCCCAGGGCGCATCATAGCTGAAGTAAAAAAAAAGGCCGGGCGGATCGCCTGGCCTTTTTCATGCTGCGGTCGAGGCCGGCCGGCCGTGTCGGTTTCCGACAGGCGCGTATCGAGGTGCGTCAACTGTCCGGGATCGGCGCTGCGTGGTTTTCGCGCGCGTCGCGCGCCGTTTTTGCAATGTCGCAAACAGGCGGAGTGACAGCCATGCCGCAGCATATTTTGTGCGGCAGTTTACAGGTCGGAGACGCAGAAAATGGCATCGTTCCCAACTCGCGCAAAGGTCGTCATCGTCGGGCTCGGCGGTATCGTGGGGGCGTCCGTCGCCCATCACCTGATCGAGCGCGGATGGGACGATATCGTCGGCATCGACAAGTCTTCGATCCCGACCGACATCGGTTCGACCAGCCACGCATCGGATTTCTGCTACGCGACCAGCCATGACTTCCTGTCGTGCTGGACGACGCTTTACTCGATTGACTTCTTCATGAAGCGCGGGCGCTATTCGAAGGTCGGCGGTTTTGAGATCGCGCGTGTCGGCGACGACGGACGCATGGATGAGATCAAGCGCAAGGTCGCTTCCGCGAAGGCCTTTGGCACTGGTGCGCGGCTTGTCGACGCCGCGGAGATCAAGGCGAAATTCCCTCTAGTCGAGGAAAGCCTGGTGCAGGGCGGGATGTGGGATCCGGACGCCGGGCTGGTCGCGCCGCGTTCGCAGACCGTTGCCGGCGAGCTGATCGACGAGGCGGTTGCCAGCGGCAAGCTCCAGTCCTTCGCCAACACCCCGGCGCAGGACCTGATCATCGAGAATGGCCGGATCAAGGGCGTGAAGACCCATCGTGGCACGATCGAGGCCGACTACGTCATCGTTTGCGCTGGCCTATGGGGTCGCCTGATCGCCGAAATGGCGGGCGAGGACCTGCCGGTCATGCCGGTCGATCACCCGCTGACCTTTTTTGGCCCTTACAACGAGTTCGCCGGCACCGGCAAGGACATCGGCTTCCCGCTGCTGCGCGACCAGGGCAATTCGGCCTATATGCGCGACACCGGCGATCCGAAAACCCCGGAAGGCGGGCAGATCGAGTGGGGTTACTACGAGGAGAAGAATCCGCGCCTGTGCCATCCGCGCGACATCCTGGAAAAGGAGCAGGCCAGGCTTTCGCCGTCGCAGCGTGATCTCGACATGGAGCAGATCATCGAGCCGCTGGAACGCGCCATGGAGCTGACGCCGATCCTCGGCGAACTGGGATACAATGAAAGCCATTCCTTCAACGGGCTTCTGCAGGTGACGACCGATGGCGGGCCGTCGATCGGCGAAAGCCAGAAGGTGAGGGGGCTGTGGTACGCGGTCGCGATCTGGGTCAAGGACGCGCCCGGCATGGCCAAGCTGCTGGCCGACTGGATGACCGACGGCAGGACCGGGATCGATCATCACGCAATTGACTATTCGCGCTTCTATCCGCACCAGATGGAAGAGCAGTACATCCATGACCGCTGCTACGAGAGCGCGTTCAAGATCTACAATCCGGCGGTTCATCCGCGCGAGCCGTATACGAAGGGCCGCAATATCCGCACCTCGCCTTTCTATGAGCGCGAAGTCGAACTCGGCGGTCATTTCATGGAACTCGGCGGCTGGGAGCGCGCCCATGGCTACGCTGCCAACGAGCACCTGCTGGAAAAGTTCGGCGACCGGGTGCCGGTGCGTGAAAGCGAGTGGGACAACCGCCATTTCTGGCGTGTCTCCAACGCAGAGCACCTCGAGCTGAGCGAGAATTGCGGCATCATCAACCTGTCGCATTTTTCGATCGTCGATGTCGAAGGTCCGGATCACGTGGCGCTGATGGAGTGGCTGTGCGCGGCCAAGATCGGCGGCGACAACATGGTCGGCAAGGGCATCTACACCCACTTCCTCGATGACGAGGGCATGGTCCGCGCCGACCTGACAGTGATCCGCATGGCCGACCGCTGCCGGGTGATCAACGGCGCCGACGCCGGGCCGCGCGACTACCACTACATGCGCCGGGTGGCCGAGGACAAAGGTTTCGATGTCACGATCACCGACGTGACTTCGAAATATGTGACCATCGGCATCTGGGGGCCGAATGCGCGCACGACGCTGCAAAAGGTCGTCGAGGACCCGGACGGACTTTCGCTCGAGAACTTCCCGTTTGCCGCGATCAAGCCGATCCGCATCGCCGGAAAGGACGTGACCGCCTTCCGGTTGTCCTATGTCGGCGAGCAGGGCTGGGAACTGCACATGGCCTATGAAGACGGCTTGGCGGTGTGGGACGCACTGCGCGAAACCGGTGTTACGCCGGTGGGCGTGGAGACATACGCAAACAGCCGCCGCCTGGAAAAGAGCCTTCGGCTGCAGAACGCCGATCTCCTGACCGAATACAATCTTTACGAGGCGGACCTTGCCCGTCCTAAGGTCAAGGAGGCCGATTTCCGCGGCAAGGCCAAACACCTTGAGTACCGCGCCCGCGACCACCAGCCGGCGATGCTCTGCACGCTGGTGATGATCGACAATGTCGATTCCAGCGGCATCGCCCGCTACCCGGTGGGTACGATGCCGGTGATGGACCCGGAGACCGGCGAGACGCTTGTCGACGAACTCGGCCGCCGCTCGTTCACGACATCGGTCGTGTTCGGTCCGACCATCGGCAAGAATATCGCGCTGGCCTATCTGCCGTGGGACTACTGCCAGGTCGGGCGTCAACTGACGGTCGATTATTTCGGCGAAACCTACCCGGTCGAGGTGGCCGGAGTCGGTTATCAGCCGCTCTACGATCCGGAAAACCTCAAGCCGCGCACCTGAATCCGGATCCATCCTCCCAGGCAGAATTTCGGGCGGCCATCGGCCGCCCGTTTTATGTTTCAGGTCAGTGCATTGCGGCGATCAGTCGAGATTCCAATTCAGGGGTGGGTTCGACGGCGAAGCCTGAATATTCTCTCAATATACATTATCATATAATATAAATGAACCAAATTTTATGTACATTTGCGATGGCATGGTGATTAAGTATCAGCAAATTGCAATTCAATTGTCATATATAGATCAACATGTGATTTGGTTAAACCATACTTAGATTTGTATAATATATTCGAACTTTATTCTATATGGTTTGATATTCTGAAATCCCTGCACTAGATACAGGCGAGAGGCGCGGAATGTTCGCGCCTTTTGCTATGAGCAGGCCCCGTTTCGAAAAGACCGTTTTGACAGAAAAGGAGACCGGCCCCGTCATGTGTGGAATTGCCGGAGAAATACGTTTCGATGGCGCTTTTGCCGACGCGTCGGCAGTAGCGAAGATGATCGACGAGCTTGCGCCGCGCGGTCCGGACGGTAGTGGCGTGATCGCCCGCGGACCGGTCGCATTCGGCCACCGCCGCCTCAAGATCATCGATCTGTCCGAGAACGCCGCCCAGCCGATGACCGATCCGGAACTGGGGCTGACGGTGGTGTTCAATGGCTGCATCTACAACTATCCAGAGCTGCGTAGCGAACTGGAACAGGCGGGCTACCGGTTCTTTTCCCACGGCGACACCGAGATCATCCTCAAGGCGTTTCACAAATGGGGCGAGGCTTGCGTGGACAGGTTCCACGGCATGTTCGCCTTCGCGATCGCCGAACGCGACAGCGGCGCGGTGACTTTCGCGCGCGACCGGTTCGGCATCAAGCCGCTTTATATGGCCGAGAAGGACAAACGGTTGCGGTTCGCCTCGACGCTTCCGGCACTGCTGGCCGCGGGCGATCTGGATACCGGGATCGATACGACGGCACTCCACAACTACATGAGCTTTCACGCAGTCGTGCCGGCGCCGCGGACGATCCTTAAAGGCGTGCGGAAACTGCCACCGGCGACAGTGCGCAGGGTCGAGGCCGACGGCGCGGCGCGCGAACGCCGCTACTGGGCGCCCGCCTATGAGCGCAATGCGGAGGACATCGGCCTGGGACGCGAAGAGTGGCGGGATCGGGTGCTGGAGGCGTTGCGGCTCGCGGTGCGACGGCGCATGGTCGCCGACGTTCCTGTCGGCGTCCTGCTGTCCGGCGGCGTCGATTCAAGCCTGATCGTCGGCCTGCTTGCCGAACAGGGGCAGAAGGATCTGATGACCTTTTCGATCGGATTCGAGGAGGCCAATGGCGAGAAGGGCGACGAGTTTGTCTATTCCGACCTGATCGCGAAGAGGTTCGAGACCGACCACCACAAGATATTCGTTCCCGCGTCGGATCTGATGCAGCATCTGCCCGATACGATCCGGGCCCAATCGGAGCCGATGGTTTCCTACGACAATATCGGTTTCTTCCTGCTGTCGCGCGAGGTTTCGAAACACATCAAGGTCGTGCAGTCGGGGCAGGGCGCCGACGAGGTGTTCGGCGGTTACCATTGGTACCCGCCCCTCTCCAGTTCAAACGACGTCGTCAGCGACTACGCAAAGGTGTTCTTCGACCGCGACAACGATACCCTCGCCACGCAGCTGGCGCCGGAATGGATGTGTCCGGAGAACGCGAGCCTTGACCTGGTGCGCTGCCATCTCTCGGCGCCGGGCGCTGCCACGCCGGTCGACAGGGCGCTGCGGCTCGATTCGGAGATCATGCTGGTCGACGATCCGGTCAAACGCGTCGACAACATGACCATGGCTTGGGGGCTGGAGGCGCGCGTGCCGTTCCTCGACCATGAACTGGTGGAACTCGCCGCCAGGGTGCCGCCCGAATTCAAGCTGGCGGACAACGGCAAGGGCGTCCTCAAGGACGCCGCGCGGCTGGTGGTGCCGAGCGAAGTCATCGACCGCAAGAAGGGCTATTTCCCGGTCCCGCAGCTCAAATACATCCAGGGCGCCTTTCTCGACATGGTGCGCGACGCGCTGACCTCGCGCAAAGCGCGCGAGCGTGGCCTGTTCCGCAAGGAATGGCTGGCGCAGTTGTTCGCCAATCCCTCGGATCACATCACGCCCCTGCGCGGCTCGGAACTGTGGCAGGCGGCACTCCTGGAAATGTGGCTTCAGTCCCATGATATCTAGCGAGGGCGATCATGTCTGAACCAGCCAAGCCGCTCACAGCAGAAACACGCAACCGGGATACGCAAGGTCACCGGCTCAAACGCATGCGCGAGCACGGCATGAAACCGCCACTTACCTTCACGGGCGCGGGCGATGGCCGGCCGAAGCCGGATTTCGCGCTCGATTGTGGTTGGGGTCGGTTGGTTTTCGGTCAAACCTTCTCCGATATGGAGACGCTGGCCGGCTCGCTGCGCGACGAGCGGATCGACCAGCGCGATATCGCGATCTATGTGCGCGATCCGCATGTGCTGCTGGCGCGCGCGCCCCAGGAGGTTTTTCTCGACCCGTCGCACACGTTTCGTCTCGACCTGGCGGCGTACCGCGCCTCGAAGCGAACGCCGAAAGGCTTCTTCATCAGGCGACTGACGTCGCAGGACGACGCCGTGGCGATCAACCGGATCTACGCGTCGCGCGGGATGGTCCAGGTCCCGCCGGAATTCTTCTGGCAACGACGCGATGCCCGCTCGATCAGCTACTTCGTTGCCGAAGACGACAACACCGGCGACATACTGGGCACGGTAACCGGCGTCGATCACTACCGGGCGTTCGACGACCCGGAACGCGGCGCGTCGCTTTGGTGTCTCGCCGTCGATCCGCAGGCGCGGCATCCGGGCGTCGGCGAAGCCCTTGTGCGCCGGCTGGCGGAGTATTTTGCCGCGCGCGGGTCGGCCTATCTCGATCTTTCTGTCATTCACGACAACAAGCAGGCAATTGCGCTTTACGAGAAGCTGAAATTCCGGCGCGTGCCTTATTTCAGCGTCAAGCGCAAGAATCCGATCAACGAAAAGTTGTTCACGGCTCCGGCGGCCGATGACGCGCTCAATCCCTATGCCGCGATCATCGTCAAGGAGGCGCGGTTGCGGGGCATCAATGTCGAGATCATCGATGCCGATGGCGGACTGTTCAGGCTTTCCTATGGCGGTGTGTCGGTGCGGTGCCGCGAGTCGCTTTCGGAGCTGACTTCGGCTGTGGCGATGTCGATCTGCGACGACAAGGCCGCAACGCGCCGGATCGTGGAGGCCGCCGATATCAAGGTTCCCGCGCAAATCCCTGCAAGCGCCGGCCAGGACGAGATCGAAGCCTTCATGTCCGAGCATGGCAGCGTGGTCGTAAAGCCGGCCCGCGGCGAGCAGGGCAACGGCGTTGCGGTCGACCTGACCTCGTTCGCGGAGGTCGAACAAGCCGTCGCACAGGCGCGCCAGATCGCCAGCGAAGTGCTGATCGAGCAATGTGTCGAAGGCAGCGATCTCAGGTTGATCGTCATAAACTACAAGCTGGTCGCCGCGGCGATGAGACGGCCACCGTCTGTGACGGGCGACGGGCGGCGAAGCGTATGCGAACTGATCGCGGCGCTCAGCCGCAGACGGTCCGCTGCAACCGGCGGCGAGTCGACAATTCCGATCGACGAGGAGACCGAACGCACCATCGCGGCGGTGGGCTACGCGCTCGATGACGTGCTGCCGGTAGATGAGCCGCTGACTGTGCGCAAGACGGCCAATCTGCACACTGGCGGAACCATTCACGACGTGACCGACCACGTGCATCCGGCCCTGGCGGATGCGGCCATCCGGACGGCGCGCGCAATCGGCATCCCGGTTGTCGGCATCGACTTCATGGTGAAATCGCCGCGGGAAGCCGATTATGCTTTCATCGAGGCGAATGAACGGCCCGGCCTGGCCAACCACGAGCCGCAGCCAACGGCCGAACGGTTCATCGACCTGCTGTTTCCGCTTTCGGCCTCGTCGAGCCAGCATGGCCGGACCAGGGAAAAGGACGAGGAAGGAGGGGCGAAATGACGCGATTGGCGATCGACAACGACTACATCAAGGACATTCTGGCGCAGCTGCTCGAGATCCCGAGCCCGACCGGATACACCGACACCATCGTGCGGTTCGTCTCGCGGGAAGTGGAGCGGCTTGGGCTGGAGGTCGAACTGACGCGGCGCGGCGCAATTCGCGCGGTCAGGCGCGGCGCGACGGAGCGCGGCGCCCGCGCCATCGTTTCGCATCTCGATACGCTGGGCGCGCAGGTCAAGGTGCTGAAGGACAATGGACGCACGGCGCTGGTGCCGATCGGCACCTGGTCGGCGCGTTTTGCCGAAGGCGCGCGGGCGACCGTCTTCACGCGCAAGGGCGGCTATCGCGGCACGATCCTGCCGCTCAAGGCGTCAGGCCATACGTACAATGACGAGATCGACACCCATCCGATTGGTTGGGATTTTGTGGAACTGAGGGTCGATGCGCTGGCGCGCGACGCAGGCGGCCTGAAGAAACTTGGAGTCGACGTTGGAGACATTGTCGCGATCGACCCGCAATCGGAATTTATCGAGAACGGATTCATCGTGTCGCGCCATCTCGACAACAAAGCTGGGGTGGCAGTGACACTGTCGGCGTTGAAGGCGATGCAGGACGAGAAGGTGAAGACACCGGTCGACATCCATTTCCTGTTCACGATCGCGGAAGAGGTCGGTGTCGGCGCATCATCGGTCCTGACGACGGATGTCGCATCGATGATCACTGTGGACAACGGCACCACCGCGCCCGGCCAGAATTCGGACGAATTCGGGGTCACGATCGCGATGGCCGACCAGACCGGACCGTTCGACTATCATCTGACCAAGAAGCTGGTGGATCTGTGCGAAGACAACGACATTCGCTACCAGAAGGATGTCTTCCGCTACTACCGTTCGGATTCGGCAAGCGCGCTTCAGGCCGGCGCCGACGTGCGGACATCCTTGATCACCTTTGGCGTCGATGCCTCGCACGGCTACGAGCGCATTCACCTGCATGCGTTGCGCTCTCTGGCGGAACTGGTTACCGCCTATGCGTCGAGCCCGGTCATGATCAAGCGCGACTTCGAGGAAACGGCGGACATGAAGGGTTTCACCCGCCAGACGATCGAAAAGGCAACCCAGAAAATGTCGACCGACAGGGTGGAGGAGGAGCTCGATTCAACCGAATGAATCCGAGCGCCAAGCGCATCCATTTTGGGGGGGCTTGAGGAATCCGGCCAGCGCATTATCGTTAAGGGTTCGTGAACGTCTGTATTCAGCGGAGTAAGTCGGGGCATATCCGATGGAAAAACTGTTTGTGAAGGCGCTCGGCCGTTTCGTGCAGACCGGTGACCTGGTTCTGCAACTGCCAAACGGAAGCCGTCACGAATTCGGAGACGGCAACGGCGAGCGGATTGTTCTGCGGGTCAATGACGGGCGAGCCTTTCGGCGCATGGCCCGCAATCCCTCGCTCGGGTTCGCGGAAGCGTTCATGGCGGGCGAAATCGACATTGCCGAAGGCGACCTACTTGCGCTGACGCGGCTGGCTTTCGTCAATGGCAATTACGAACATGCGACCGGCCTGATGGCCAAGCTCGGCGCGGCATTGCGGTCGGCGTCGAAGCGCCTGCAGCAGATCAACACGCCGGCACGCGCGCGCCGGAACGTCCATCATCACTACGATCTGTCGGGCGAGATGTATCGGCTGTTTCTCGACGCCGACATGCAATATTCCTGTGCCTATTTCGAGCATGACGGCCAATCGCTGGAAGATGCGCAGAAAGCCAAGAAACGCCTGATCGCCGCAAAGCTGAACATCGATCCCGGCCAGTCGGTCCTTGAAATCGGCAGCGGCTGGGGCGGCATGGCGCTCTACCTGGCGCGCGAACTGGAGGCGTCGGTCTATGGCGTGACACTGTCCGACGAGCAACTGGCGGTTTCTCGTCAACGGGCGGCGGATGAGGGGTTAAGCGATCGAGTCCAGTTCGAGTTGCAGGATTACCGGGCGATAGCGCGGCAGTTCGACCGTATCGTGTCCGTCGGCATGTTCGAGCATGTCGGCGTGAACCACTACGCGACCTATTTCGACAAGTCGGCCAAGTTGTTGAAACCGGGCGGCGTGATGCTTCTTCACACGATCGGCCGATCGGGCGCGCCGGCGGTCACTGATCCGTTCATCGCCCGCTATATCTTCCCCGGCGGCTACATTCCCGCGCTGTCGGAAATCGCACCTTATATCGAGCGCAGCGGCCTCGTGGTCAGCGATGTGGAAGTGCTGCGGCTACATTACGCCGAAACGCTCAAGGCGTGGCGAGCGCGGTTCCTGGCAAATCGCGAAAAAATAAAGTCGATGCTCGACGAGGGATTTTGCCGGATGTGGGAAATGTATCTCGCCGGGTCCGAAGCCGCATTCCGATGGGGCGACCTCGTCGTGTTCCAGATCCAGCTTACCAACGACAAGGCCGCGGTGCCTCTCACCCGCGACTATATCGCTTCCAGGCAGGACGATCTGCGCGCGCGCGACAGCAGCGGCAAGCGGAAGCATTCGCGTCAGAGTGGGTTGGTGCCCACGGGTAACCCGATCGCGGAGCCGGAGAGACTCTCGCAAAAATGATCGCAGGTGCCGTTTCCTGCCGCGCCGGATTGGGTCATTGTATGCCATGAAACGCACCTTGGTCCGATGCGTTGCGCGGCTGTGCGTCCTGGGGGCCGCGGTGGCGGAGCCGGTGGCCGGACAGCAGCGCGATGAAGTGGTGGATGTCGAGCTCGTGCTCGCGGTCGACGTCTCGCTGTCAATGCTGAGCAACGAGCTGGAGATGCAGCGCCACGGTTATGCCGAGGCGATTGTGCACCCGGCGGTTGTCGAGGCGATCGCTAAGGGGCTGCACCAGAAGATCGCGGTGACTTACGTCGAGTGGGCCGGCGTGTCTTCGCAACGCGTGGTCATCCCCTGGACGGTCATCGCATCGGCCAAGGACGCGCGTGCCTTCGCCGAAACCTTGACCGCAAGCCACTTGTCGGGGATGCGCCGGACATCGATATCGGCGGCAATCGACCATGCGGTTACCCTGTTTGCCGCCAATGGCTTCTACGGGCTGAAGCGCGTGATCGACATTTCCGGCGACGGGCCGAACAACCAGGGGCGGCCGGTGAAAGATGCGCGCAACGACGCGGCGAATGCGGGTTTCGTTATCAACGGCCTGCCGCTCATGACCCACAACACCATGCCGTTCGGTTCGTTCGACATCCCCGACCTCGACGCCTACTACGCCAACTGCGTCATCGGCGGGCCGGGCTCATTCGTCTTTCCGGTGAATGACTGGGACCAGTTTGCCGAAGGTGTCAGGCGCAAACTGATCCAGGAGATCGCGCTGGATGGCGGCGGGGACAATGATGCAACGCGTCCAGTTGTCCGGATCGCGGCAGAGGCACCATACGACTGTCTTGTCGGCGAACGGATGTGGCAGGATCGCGTGTTCAACTGGGATGACAATTAGCGCTCGCCGTGATCTCCGGACCCGCGACGCGGTTGCGAGCACAAGGCGCTAGGCGATTTTGGCTGTTCCGGTTTTTTGCATCCAGGTGTGAATCTTGGCGGTGAGCGCGGCGGGAGACACGGGCTTGGAAAGATAGTCGTCCATGCCGGCGTCGAGGCACTTTTCCATATCGCCCTTCAATGCGTGCGCGGTCACCCCGACAATGGGCGTGCGGAGCTTGCCGCCTTCTATGCTGCGGATGGCCGTTGTCGCCTCGAATCCGCTGAGAACCGGCATCGAAACGTCCATCAGGATGAATTTCGGAGCATATTTCGTGAACAGTTCCACGCCCTCCTGACCGTTGTTGGCGATCTTGCAGGAATAGCCGGTCGCCTTGATGATTTCCTCGAAGACGACTTGGTTGACCATGTTGTCTTCGCAGACAAGGATATCGATCGACGCTTCGCTGGAGCCTCCGAACCCGCCGTTGACGGTTTGCGGGACCGGGATATGCACCTCATGGTCGGGACTCGGTGCCTGCGCGCGGTCGGGTTCTCGTTGTTCGGATCCGGCTGTGACCACGTCGTCCTGGAGCACTTCGACCAGCGTTTCGCGCAAATGTGCCGATCGAACCGGTTTGGTCAGATGGCGATTGATGCCCAGTGATGAAAAAGAGGTTCCGTCTTCGGCCTGGTCGACCGAAGTGAGCATGACGATACGGGTGTCGCCGAGCGCATGGTCAGCCCGAATTTCCTGAACGACATCGCCGCCACTCATGCCCGGCATGTGGTAATCAAGGATGACGCAGTCGATCACCACCTTCTGTTGTCTTGCCGCCCGCAGGAAGGCCAGCGCTTCGTAACCGTCGTTGCATGCCGCGCTCTCGAAACCCCATGTAGACATCTGTTCCATCAGGATCGAGCGGTTGACCTCGTTGTCGTCGACAATGAGGACCTTGGCTCCCGAAACATCGCGCGGGATTCGCTTCATTGCTTCCTCCTGGAGATGAACCGGCAGTTCGATCGTGAACCAGAAGGTCGAGCCCTTGCCTAGCTCGCTTTCGACGCCGATTTCGCCTCCCATGAGTTTGACAAGCGACGAGGCGATCGTCAGGCCGAGACCGGCCCCCTCGTGCTTCCTGGTCGCCGACGTATCGACCTGGCTGAATTTCTCGAAGATCTTGTCGCGCTTGTCAGCGGGAATACCAGCGCCGGTGTCCTGAATCCGGAAGCAAAGCAATTGCCGCCGGTCGCCGGCCGGCTCGCCGCAAACCTCGACGTAAACATGGCCCGCGTCCGTGAATTTCACGGCGTTGCCCACCAGGTTGGTCACAACCTGGCGGATCCGGCCAACGTCGCCGACCATTGCGTCGGGCAGGGCGGGATCGATCCTTACAATAAGCTCCAGATCCTTTTCCGAAGCATTGGCCGAAGCCAGTGTCGTAACATCCTCGATGGCGTCCGCCAGCCGGAAAGGCGCTGGATCGAGCGCCATCTGGTTCGCATCCAGCTTGGAGAAGTCGAGCACATCATTGATGATCGTCAGCAGCGACGCGCCCGACTTGATGATGATGTCGGCAAAATTCCTCTGCTTGGCCGTAAGCTCGGTTTTCGCGAGCAGTTCGGCCATGCCCATGATGCCGTTCATCGGCGTTCTGATCTCGTGGCTCATATTGGCGAGGAACTCGGATTTTGCGCGGTCCGCCGCTTTCGCCTGCCGATGGGCCGATTCAAGCTCGGCTTCGCGGTTACGTTGCTCGGTAATGTCCACCGAGAATCCGGCAAGCCACTTGTTGCCGTTTTCGTCGACGACCCGGATTTTCGTCATGTCGATTACGACTGGGTCGCCACTGGCGGTTATCCGGTGCTCGACATACCGGGTCGGCTGGCCGGAATCCAGCACATGGTCATCGCGATGCGCGACCGCCTGGCTGCCCTCGTCGCCGCGGAACTGGGTCACGCTTTTACCCAGGATTTCCTGGCGCGAGCGCTCGTAGAGTTCTTCGTTGGCCTTGTTTACGAATAGGATCCTGTGGGAGTCGTCCTTGACGAAAACCGATAGGGGCAACTCGTCGAGTACCACCTGCAACGGCACCGTTTTGGGCTTCATCGACTGCGAATTGTCCGGGGTAGCGTCGGTTCGACTGCTGCCGGAGGTACCGGAACCTTTGATTGAGCGACAGGATTCCAGGTTTTCTCCGGCCGTGGATGACTGCGCCAAAGTATTGGTATTCCTGCTATTTTCATTATCCATAGCAGATATTCCCGGATGCTATTGAAAGCGATATTCGAAAATATTCTTCGATAGTTAATTATTTGAGAATTTTCTCCGACTCGATAATATTGTGCATAGGCAGGAGAAATCTACATCAGAAAATTTTATTAATATGCAATATAGCAGCAGAAGACATTGATCCTTCCGTAAAGGGTGAGCCTTCAAAGCGGCGCAACCATGTTGTCTTGTTCGAATTAAT
This sequence comes from Zhengella sp., assembly GCA_050304175.1. Taxonomy (GTDB): domain Bacteria; phylum Pseudomonadota; class Alphaproteobacteria; order Rhizobiales; family Rhizobiaceae; genus JAIOIW01. The sequence goes on from JBNLDE010000040.1 coordinate 18,179, forward strand.
CCGACGTCGCGGTACAATGATGCTTCCGGCGCTCCTGCCTGTCTGTTGCGCAGCTATCGATGGCAAACCGGCGTGGCGGCTAATTCCACTGGATGCCGGTGACGGCGGCAACCGTTTCGCGGCACCGCAATTCGGGCTTCAATCAACATAACGCGGCTGCAAACCGGAACCCCGGCCGGGACCGCTTGGGGCGCTCACTCGACCAAACGCACGCTTGAAGCACCGGACGTTCCTTCCGTGCAGACCAGCGTGAAAACGAAGTCGAGATAGTTCGAGTCGCCGCCATCTTCCCAATAATTGGTGCTGCCGCCGCTGTCGGTGCACTTGCCCTCGGTTTTTGTCCATTTGGACGCGTTGGGATCATCTGAATAGTATTCCTTAGGGTGGTCGTGTTTTCCCTTGTATGTATTGTCTTCGTAAACGACCATCTTGTAGCCGTAGGACGCATAGTCTCCGACGTTTATTGTTACGTCCGTGGTCTTGGCGGGCGTATAGTATTTGTATCCGCCATATCGAGAATATGAGTAATCATACTGCAATATCAGCTCTTCGCTTATGATATTGCCTTTGGAATCTCTGGTGAAGAAATAGATATCCTTGTCATAGGCGCCTTGCGCGCTCTTGATCTTGTATGTCGCCGTCTCGATCTTCGTTTCGACCGATCCCAAGGCTTTGGCCGCGATGTTCATGCCGATCGTCGGTATCCCGGCGATCGCCATAAGCGAGGTTTTCTGTTTCACGTATGCCTTGCCGACAATATTACCGTCAGAATCCGTCGAAAAGTTGAGAGAACTCACGACGATTCGGCCGTTAGGCCCGGAATCCGCATCGGGCGAGACGCTGGCGTCGCGAATATTGCTCAGGAAATATTTTTTCGCATAGTCCTCGTCGAGCGCGCCGCCCTTGGCCGCGGCAGCGAGAACGGCGGAATCCAGGGCGTTTTGCATTTCATTTCGTGTAGTGATCGATTCCACCACGTCAATTCCGGTCCCGGCGGTGACAAGCAACATGGTCAAGATCAGCGAAAACGCGATCGCGAAATTTCCTTCAATATTTTGAGCAAAAGCGCTTAATCGGCGACCTGCAATTTTCCAGTCCACGAAATGCCACCCCGACAAGTTCAGCTTCCCGCACCTAATCAACGAACTATGACGTATATGTATCCAAAGATGTGTAAACGATATGTTGCGGAAACGCGCGATGCGGCCGTTACTGGCCTGTATACTTTCTGACAGGGAGCTCATGCATGAAGAGGCGCCACACAAGGGGTCGATGTGCGGTGACAAG
>JBNLDE010000041.1:0-49228 GCA_050304175.1 Zhengella sp.
AGCACCGTGACGATCTGGCCCTGGCGCACCGACAGCGACACGCCGCGCAGCGCCATGATCGGGCCGTAATAGCTTTCCAGGTTGACGATTTTGAGGACCGCTTCGCCGGTCTTGGCGTCTGTTTCCTTGGCCATGACGTTCATGCCGCCACCTCGTCGTCAACGCCGATATAGGCCTCGATCACCGCCGGATGGTTCTGCACCTCCTGCGGCGTTCCCAGCGCCAGGACCTGGCCGTCGGCCAGCGCCAGCACACGGTCGGAAACCGACGAAACCAGGTGCATGTCGTGCTCCACCATGAGCACGGTGATGCCCATCTGGTTCTTGATATCCTCGATCCAGAACGCGACGTCGCGCGTCTCCTCGACCGAGAGACCGGAAGCCGGCTCGTCGAGCAGCAGCAGCCTTGGCTCGATGGCAAGCGCGCGGCCCATCTCGACGACTTTGCGCACGCCGTAAGGCAGGCCGGCGATGAACTTCTCGCGATAGGGATGCAGGTCGAGGAAATCGATCACGTGCTCGACGGCCGTACGGTTGGCGCGTTCCTGCCTGCGCACGAAAGGCGTGAACAGCAGCTCGCTGAACATGTTGGACTTGCGGAACCGGTGCCGCCCGACGAGCAGGTTCTGCAGCACGGTCGCCTGCTCGAACAGTTCGATATTCTGAAAGGTGCGCGCGATGCCGAGCTTGGCAATATCGTGCGACGGATGCTTCAGCAGGCTTTCGCCATCAAACAGGATTTCGCCTTCGTAAGGGTCGTAGAACCGCGAGATCAGGTTGAACAGCGTCGATTTGCCCGCCCCGTTCGGCCCAACCAGGGCGAACACTTCGCCCTCCTCAACCGAGAACGACACGTCGTTGACGGCGATAACCCCGCCGAATTTCAGCGTCACGTTTTGCACATCGAGCAGGCTCATCTCATGCGCTCCGTTTTCAGATAGCTCTTCTGCCGGCGGAACATGTCGCGGCGGTAGAACGGGAACAGCTCGAAATAGGTGCGGATCTTCAGCCAGCGACCGTAGAGCCCCATCGGCTCGAACAGGATGAACAGGATCAGGATGCCGCCGAAGACGGCGTTCTCCAGCCCGGGCACGACCACCGATCCGGTTCCAAGCGCGGTTCCCACCCAGTCGCGCATGATCGCCAGCACCTGCGGCAGAAAGGCGACGACCACCGCGCCGAAGAAGGCGCCGTGGATGAAGCCCAGACCGCCGACAACGATCATCAACAGCATCTGGATGGAGATCAGGACATTGAAGGTTTCGTGGGTGAAGATCCCTGCGTAGTGCCCCATCAACGCACCGGCGAGGCCGGTGACCGCTGTGGAGAGACCGAAGGACAGGGCCTTCGTGCGCGCGACATTGATGCCCATCGCCTGCGCCGAGATTTCCGAATCCCGCACCGCCGCGAATGCGCGCCCCAGCGACGAGCGCAGCAGGTTGCGATAGAGAAAGACCACGATGACAACAACCGCGAGCGTCAGCCAGTAGAACAGCTCCGGATTTACGTAGCGGTTGATGGTCAGGCCGAAAATCTCGATGTCGGGTGCAAACAACCCGCTGACGCCGCCGGTCAGCGGCTCGGCCAGCACGATAACGTCCTCGACCACGATCGATACCGCCAGCGTCGCGATCGCCAGATAGATGCCGTGCAGCCGCGTGGTCGGGATCGCCAGCGCGACCCCGGCCAGGCCCGCGATCAGCCCCGCCAGCGGAAACGTCACGATGAACGGCAGGCCAAGCCTTTCCTGCAGGATCACGTTCGCGTAGCAGCCGATCGCGAGGAAGGCGGCATGCCCGAGCGACGCCTGTCCGGTCTGGCCGACGAGGATCATCAGGCCCATGCCCGCAAGGGCCCAGATCAGTACATTGGTAACTTCGCCAACCATGAATGTGTCAAGAAACCAGGGCGCTGTCACGGCGAGTGCGAGCAGCAGGACGTACCAGAACATCTGGTGCCCGTGTTTGAACATCCGGATGTCGTAGTCATAGGAAGTTTTGAAGAGTATCCGCATGCTGCCTCAAACCTTCTTGCGATGGACCTGGGCAAGAATGCCGTGGGGCCGGAAGACGAGAACGAGGAACAGCAGGAGGTAGGGCGCGATCTGGCTGTACCCCGCCGCGATGTAGCGGGCGGCGAACGGTTCGATTACGCCGACCACGATCCCGCCCAGCAGCGCGCCGGGCAGGCTGCCCATGCCGCCGATCACCGCCGCCGCGAACGCCTTGATGCCGAGCAGGCCGGCGGTCGGATCGATCGATCCCTTCGAGGCGTAGAGGATGCCTGCAACCGTCGCCATCATCCCGGCGAGCGCCCAGATCAGCGACTGTACCCGTTTGACCGGAATGCCCATGTAGTAGGCGGCAAGCTGGTTCTGCGAGGCCGCCTGCATGGCGACGCCGAGCCGCGTGTTGTTGAAATAGAGGTAGAAACCGAGCGTCAGGATAATTGTCGCGGCGATCACCGCCACTTCGTCGAGACCAAGCACGAGGCCGCCGAACCTGAAATCCATGCCGGCATAGGGCGTTTCCAGCGATTGCGGCTCATGCCCCCAGATCGTACCGGCGGCGAAACGGAACACGAAACCGAGCGCGATCGTCAGGATCACCACCGCGACCTGGCTCTGCCCGAACATGCGGCGGATGATAATCAGGTCGAGCAGGTAGCCGATCACGCCCATGAGGACGATCGCGATCGGCACCGAGATCCAGAAGTTTAATCCCATGTAATTGGAGTTGGTCAGGCCCATGGTGATGAACGCGCCGAACATCATCATGTCGCCCTGGGCGAAATTAACGGCCTCCGTCGCCTTGTAGATGAGAACGAACCCCAGCGCGATCAGGCCGTAGATACAGCCATTCGCCAAGCCGCTCACAACGAGCTGAAACACGTCCAAAACGGACTCCTCCCATTTTTCGGCGCGGTCTTTGCCGCGTTCCTCCCGAACCCTATCTGCTCGGCCAGACCTTGGCAAAGTCCAATGTCTGGCCGGTACGAGGCCTCACCGGCCGGGCGCGATAAACACCTTCCCGTTCGGCTTGGCCAATTCCTCCGGCAGGCGCGCCATGGCTTCCTCCAGCCCCAGCCGCGCCGTCACATCAGTCGCCCACACTCCGGTGGCGAAGTTCTTCTGCGCCTGGCCGACCACGGCGATGCGCGTTTCCGGATTGGCGTCGCGCATCCACTGGGTCAGCCAGAATCCCTCGATCTTCTTGCCCATGAAAATGAACTGGCCCGGCGCGTTGAGCGTGGTCGCGCCCTCGCTCAACTGGCCGTAGATGATCCAGCGCGCGCCGCGCGGCATCAGTTCGAAAATGCGCGAGGCGACCGGTCCGGTCACCGCGTCGAGCATGATGCGCGGCTTTTCCTCCTTGAGGACGGCGGCGAGTTGCGTGTCGAAATCCGGAGACTTCTCGTTGAGCACGTGAGCCGCGCCAGCCTCCAGCAGCAGCGGAATCTGCTCGTCACGCCGCACAATCGCGATCGGGCGGTATCCCTCGGCCTTGGCCGCACCGATCATCAGCTTGCACAGCTGGCTGGCGCTTGCGGTCAGCACGAACGCCTTCTCGCCCTCTTCCCTGACAATAGAGAGCATCGCCAGCGCGGTCAGCGGATTGACGATCATGCCGGCGCCGTCCTCGTCGCGCACCGCATCGATTAGCGGAATGCAGCCAGCCGCATCGGCGACGGCGAACTCCGCCCAGGTTCCGCCGTTGCGTCCCACCGCGGCAAAGGAAACGCGCTTGCCGACAAGGCCGTCGCCGAGCGCACCGCCGCCCGAGGCAATCACTTCGCCGACCCCCTCGAAGCCGGCCGGCCAGCCCTTGCGCCGCGGCTGCCCGTACAGACCCTTGATGAACATCGTGTCCGACGGATTGACCGAGGCCAGCTTGACCTTGACCAGCACCTGGCCCTCCTGCGGCTGCGGCACGTCGATTTCCGCCAGTTCGACATAGGGCACCATCGCCTCAAGCGAAAAGGACGACATCTCCTGCGCGAAATTGTCGTGCTTTTGGATCAGCGCCTTCATGGAATTTTGCACCGCACTGCTCATGGCTTGAGAACGATCTTGCCCATCGCGCCGCGATTGAGCACCCGGTCGAGCACCTTTGCCGCGTCGGCGAGCGGGTACTCGCCCTCGATCACCGGCTTGACCTTGCCTTGGAGGAACCAGCCCACCAGTTCCTGCATGTTCGCGGCGAAGGTTTCGGGTTCGTGTCGGGTGAACGAGCCCCAAAACACGCCGACGAGCGAGTATCCTTTCACCAGGGCCAGATTGACGGGAAGCTTGGGAATGGTCCCGGAGGCAAAGCCGATAACGAGCAGCCGCCCTTCCCAGGCCATCGACCGCGACAGCGCGTCGAACGCCTCGCCGCCCACCGGATCGAAGGCGACATCGACCCCCTTGCCGCCGGTCAGTTCTTTCAAACGGTCCTTCAGATTGTCATAGCCGATCACGACGTCCGCGCCGTTTGCGGAGCAGATCGCCTGTTTTTCAGGCGACGACGCGACCGCGATCACCTTTGCGCCCATCAGCTTGCCGATCTGGATTGCGGCGAGCCCGGTCAGCCCGGCGGCGCCCAGGACGCACAAGGTCTCGCCCGCCTTCAACTGCGCCCGCTGTTTCAGCGCGTGGTGCGATGTCGAATAGCCGACCAGCAATGCGCAGGCATTCGCCGCGTCCAACCCGTCCGGCAGTTTCATGCACAGCGCCTCGTCGACCGAAACGCGCTCCGCGTAACCGCCGACACCGCAAAGCGCGGCCACCCGGTCGCCGACCTTCAGGTCCGTCACCTTGTCGCCGGCCGCGATCACCTTGCCGGCGACCTCGGAGCCAGGCACGAAAGGCAACGGCGGCTTGATCTGGTACAGGCCCTGCACCTGAAGCCCGTCGGGATAGTTGACCCCGATCGCCTCGGCCTCGATCACGACATTGCGGCCCTTGGCCTCGGGTTCCGGCCAGTCGCCATATTCGAGCTTGTCGAGCGGCGCGAATTCGCGTGCGATTACTGCCCTCATCCGGGATTCAGACCTTTTGCTGGGTGTATTTTTTCAATTCGGTGCGCGCCACCTGGCGACGGTGGACCGCGTCCGGACCATCGGCGAAGCGCAGCGTGCGAAGATGCGTCCAGGTCCGCGCCAGCGGCGTGTCCTGGCTGATCCCCTCCCCGCCGAACATCTGGACGGCGGCGTCGGTCACCTTGAGCGCAACCTGCGGCGCGATTACCTTGATCTGCGAGATCCAAGGCGCCGCGGCGCGGGCGTCGCCCTTGTCCATCATCCAGGCCGCTTTCAGGCAGAGCAGGCGCGCCATTTCGATCTCCATGCGCGCATCGGCGATGATGTCGTAATTGGCGCCCAGATGAATGATCGGCTTGCCGAACGCTTCGCGGCGCAGCCCGCGCATGCACATCAATTCGAGCGACCGCTCGGCCTGCCCGATCGCGCGCATGCAGTGGTGAATGCGGCCGGGCCCGAGCCGGCCCTGGGCGATTTCGAAGCCCGCGCCTTCTTCCTTGAGCATGTTCGACACCGGAACCCGCACGTTCTCCAGCCGGATATGCATGTGGCCGTGCGGCGCATCGTCGTCGCCATAGACTTCCATAGCGCGCAGAATGGTGATGCCCGGCGTTCCGGCCGGCACCAGGATCATCGAGTGGCGACGGTGCTTGGGATCGTCCTCGCCACCGGTCTTGACCATGGTGATGTAGATCTTGCAGCGCGGATCGCCGGCGCCCGACGACCACCATTTTTCGCCGTTGAGCACATATTCATTGCCGTCGCGCACGCAGGACATCGAAATGTTGGTCGCGTCCGATGAGGCGACATCCGGCTCGGTCATCAGGAAGGCGGAGCGGATCTGCCCCTCGAGCAACGGCGCCAGCCACTCGGCTTTTTGCGCCTCGGTGCCATAACGTTCCAGCACTTCCATGTTGCCGGTGTCGGGCGCCGAGCAGTTGAAGACCTCCGCGCCCAGATGCGCCTTGCCCATCTCTTCTGCGAGATAGGCATATTCGACCGTGGTCAGGCCGTAGCCACGTTCCGAGTCGGTCAGCCAGAAATTCCACAGGCCCTCGGCCTTCGCCTTCGCCTTCAGGCTCTCCAGGATTTCGGTCTGTCGCTCGGTATAGGTCCAGCGGTCGCCCTTGCCCACCTCTGCGAGGTATTCGTCCTCGAGCGGCAGGATATCCTCGCGCACCATCTTGGCGACTTTTTCGTGCAGCGGCTTCAGACGCTCGGTCATTCCAAGATTCATGTCACTCATTCGGTCAGCTCCTTGCTGGCGCCGAGTCCCCTCAGCGCAAATTGAACGATCTGCCCAACCAGGACATCGATGTCGGCTTCCGTTTCGCCGGGGCGCGGCTTGTACCAAAAAATCGGCGAATTCAGCGTCATGAACATGAGCTGGTTGGCAATCGACAGGTTTTCGTAAACCAGGTCGCCCTTGTCGTGCGCCGCGCTCATCTCGCGGCGGAAAAGCGCGGAATAGCCTTCCCGCGTTTTCAGAAGTTCCTCCAGTGCCTCGCGCTGTTCCGGCGTCAGCGCGCCGCGCCAGTGCATTTCCACGCCTTCCCACACGGAGCGCTGGAAATGTTTCGTCATGATCATGAGCTTTGCATGGGCGGCGGCCATGCGGGCAAGCTTTTCGACGGGCGGCAGATTCAGCGCTCGCGCTGGTTCGATCGCTTCGTAGCACATGGCCATGCCCTTTCGGACAACGGCCACGAACAGATCGGTCTTGGACGGAAAATGATGGTAGATACGCCCCTTGGTCGCGCCCAGCCTGCGCGCCACATCGTCGATCGATGTCGCCGCGAATCCGCGTTTCTCGAAGCAGTCGGCAGCCATGGACAGAATGTCCATGTGCGATTGGTCGATCGACGCATCTCCGTCAACTGCGGCCATGGCAGTCAATTTCCTCCCTTGAAGCCGTTTCGCCATGTTGCGCGGTTATCCCGCTCTTTACGACCTTGCAAAATATGAACATACTACCGAGTATGTTGTCAACGCGAATTGATGAATCGAAATATCGCGACATAACCGGGAGGCAATTTATGACGTATCTGGAAGACCTTTTTTCCGTTGCGGGAAAAACAGCGCTGGTGACCGGCGCGGCAACGGGAATCGGCCGCATGGCGGCAACCGGGCTGGTGATGGCCGGCGCCCGGGTGTTTATCGCGTCGCGCAAGGGAGAAGCTTGCGTGGCAGTTGCCGGCGAGCTGAATGCGCTTGGCGGGCCGGGCAGCGCCGAAGGCTTTGCCGGCGACGTCTCGACCGAGGACGGCGTAAACGCCCTCGCCCACGAAGTCGCCAAGCGGACCGACAAGCTCGACATCCTTATCAACAACGCGGGTGCGACCTGGGGCGAGGACTACGCCAATTTCCCCTACAAGGCCTGGTCCAAGGTGCTCGATGTCAATGTAACCGGCCTGTTTCATCTCACGCGGCAATTGACGCCCCTGTTGGAAAAGGCGGCCACCGATGCTGATCCGGCGCGGATCATCAACCTCGGTTCGGTAATGGGAACCCAGCCGATGGCCGATGGCGCCTATTCCTACACGGCCTCCAAGGCGGCGGTTCATCACCTGACCAAGACCCTTGCCAACGAGTTCGCCGTCAAGCGGATCACCGTCAATGCCTTCGCGCCGGGTCCGTTTCAAAGCCGCATGACCGCCTTTGCCACCGCCGAGCAGAAACAGGCCGAAAAGGTCGGGGCGCGCGTGCCGCTCGGCCGAATCGGGGCACCGTCCGACATCGCCGGAGCGACCCTGTTTCTCTGCTCCAAGGCCGGTGCATATGTTACCGGCGCCATCCTCCCCCTTGACGGCGGCCAGTCTGTCCAGCACGGAATGAGCCTGTTCAAGGATTGAAAGAGGATACCAGGTAGAGATGGACGCACTGGATCAGAGCGGCAAGCCGCATGTTACCGTCGATGAGTTGGAAGGATTTGTCGGCCAGGAAGTCGGCGTGTCGCGTTGGCACGAGATTACCCAGGACGTGATCAACCGCTTTGCTGAAGCCACCGAGGATCACAATTTCATCCACGTGGATCCCGAGCGTGCCGCCGAAACCCCCTTCGGCGGCACGATTGCGCACGGCTTCCTCACGCTTTCGATGCTTTCGATCTTTGCCTACGAGGCGCTGCCGCCGCTGAAGAACCGCAAAATGGGGATCAACATGGGGTTCGATCGCGTCCGCTTTGCAGCCCCGGTGCCATGCGGAAGCAGGATTCGCGGCCACTTCGTCCTCGATCACGTGCGCGTTCGCCCCAGCGGCTACACGGAAATGAGCTACAGCGTCTCGGTCGAAATCGAGGGCACGCAAAAGCCGGCGCTCACCGCGCAATGGAAAACCATCGCCATCATGGAACAGGAAAGCACCTGAACATGTCGGACCCTAATGCAATCGACGCAGCTGCGCTGGCGCCGTATCTGGAGGCGCATGTCGAAGGGTTTCACGACCTGAAGACAATCCAGAAGTTTTCTTCCGGACAGTCGAACCCGACCTACCGCGTCGATGCAGCCAGCGGCACCTATGTGTTGCGGGCCAAGCCGCCGGGCGACCTGTTGAAATCTGCCCACCAGGTCGATCGCGAATTTCGGGTGATCTCCGCTTTGAGCGGGACTGCGGTTCCGGTTCCGCACTGTTTTCACCTGTCTGGCGAAGGCGACGACAGCCCGATCGGGCGGATGTTCTACGTCATGGAGTTCCTCGATGGCCGGATATTCTGGGATCCGGCGCTGGCAGAGGTCAGGACCAACGAGGAGCGCGGGGCGATCTACGATTCGATGAACGCGACGCTCGCTGCCCTGCATGATGTCGATGCCGCCGCAGTCGGGCTGGAGGATTTTGGGCGCCCCGGTTCCTACTTCGAACGCCAGCTGTCGCGCTGGACCAAGCAGTACCGGGCTTCCGAAACTGCGACGGTCGAGGACATGGACAACCTGATCGTCTGGCTGGAAAACAACATGGTCGCCGACGACGGCACCGTTTCGCTGGTTCATGGCGACTATCGCCTCGACAACATGATCTTCGCCAACGACCGGCCCGAGGTCATCGCCGTTCTCGACTGGGAACTTTCGACGCTCGGCCATCCCTATGCCGATCTGGCCTACCAGTGCATGCAATGGCGGCTCCCACACGAATCCGGGTTTCGCGGCCTGGGTGGCATCGATCGCAAGGCTGTCGGTCTCCCAACCGAGGAAGAATACGTGGCGCGCTACTGCGAACGTCGCGGCATTGCCGGAATCCCGGACTGGCGCTTCTATCTGGCGTTCTCCTTCTTCCGAATCGGCGCGATCCTGCAGGGCGTCTACAAGCGCTCGCTCGACGGCAATGCCTCCAATCCGCAAAAGGCGAAACTGTACGGTCAGGCGTTGCCGCTGGTCGCCGCCTTGGCCACCGCAACCATCGAAAAGGGATGAAAAATGCCGCGATTTGAGGGACTGACGGCCATCGTGACTGGTGCGACCGGCGGCTTTGGTCGGCGCACTGCCGAAAGGCTCGCGGCGGAAGGCGCCAATCTTGTCCTGTCGGACCTGCGCGAGGACACCGGCGACGCCTTCGCGGCAATCGACCCGTCCCGCTTTGCCTATCACCCGGGCAACGTGGCCGACGAGAAGACGTCTGCCGAACTCGTCGCGCTGGCGCTCGAACGCTTCGGCAGCCTCGACATCGCCTACAACAATGCCGGGATCGCGCATGACAGCGTCCGGTTGCCGCAAATCGATTCGGACATTGCCCGACAGGTTCTCGAAATCGACCTGCTGGCGGTTTTCTTCGCCATGAAACACCAGATCCCGGCAATGGAGAAACAGTTCAGGACGACCGGCAGGAGTGGCGTCATCGTCAACACGGCCTCGGTGGCGGGGCTGTCGGGTGCGCCCAAATTGTCCGTCTATGCGGCCGCCAAGCACGGCGTCGTCGGCCTGACCCGCTCAGCGGCAGCGGAGTACGCCACCAAGGGTATTCGCGTAAACGCGGTCTGCCCTTCCTTCGCGCGCACCGACATGGCGATGGATTTCATCCGCGCCGCGCCGGTGGAGCAGGCGGCGGCCGAAGCCGAGATGACCCGCGGCGTCCCGATGAAGCGGCTGGCGGAAGTCGACGAGGTGGTTGAGGTGATGCTGTTCGCGGCCGATCCGAAGAACTCGTTCATGACCGGCCAGACCTATGCGGTCGACGGCGGAATCACCGCGATCTGAAGCAGACCGTTCCCGGGTTCCACGCCTATTGCTTGTTCTTTATCCGGAATTCGTCCGGCGCGCCGGTCCGCGTGGTCTGCAAAACCGCGACCGGATCGGAGGCCGGGAACGTTTCCTCCAGGCCCTCTTCCAGCTCGTCGTCGAGATCCATTTTCGACTTCTTGTCGGAAGGATCAGGATTCGAACTCTTGTCGCTGTCGAGCCACAGGCTGTCGAGCAGCGCCTGGGGAACCGGCCAGCGCGGATCGGGCAGACGGTAGCCGGTGACGGCAACGCTCATCAGGTGTCTCCTCTATCCCTGTAGAGAAAACAATCGTGGTTAACAAAAGGTTCCTTTTTGTGACCACATCGTGAAAACTATGCGGCAGCGTCCCGGGCTCCGGCCTCCAGCAGCCCGAATACATAGGGCGAAAACGACCGCCAGCATTCCACGCGCCAGGTGTCGGCATCGACGCGCCACAGCACGATTTCCGCCTTGCCGAGGATCGTTCGCGTGCCTGCTCCGACCGGGAATGCGGCATCTGACAGGTCGAGCGGGCATCCGGCATTGAGCGTAGCGGCTGCGCCCGCGCCCGCAACATCGATCGCCGTGTTCCGGTGCGAAACATCGACCGCCGAATGCAGCGCCCCGGCCTTGGCACAATCTGCCATCAGGTCACCGCCCGCAAGATCGATCACCAGCCACTCGTCCGGTCCAAGCCAGATCGCCGTCCGTCCGCCACTGGTTGCCGTCGTTTTCGGCTTTGCGGGAAGGTCGACGCCAAGCGCTTTCGATAACGCGGCTTGCGCGTCTACGCCGGCGCGCAAGCAGAGCAGGCTGGCCGGAGCCGCCGGGGTCAGCGTGACGGCGCCATTGCCGAAGCCCTTGCCTTCAAGCGGGTGGATGCGCTTCATCGTCTCAGCCATTGATCCGCTCTCCCTTTTCGTCGAAGAACACCATGCCGGTCACTTCCACTTCGATCGTATGCCCCGGCATCGGAACGTACAGCGTTTCGCCCATGCGCTTCTGGCCATCCTTGACCAGCGCCAGCGCGATCGGCCCGCCGCAGTTCTCCGACCAGTAGGACGAGGTGACATGGCCGATCATCGGCATCGGGATCGGCGCCTTCGGATCGGCGACGATCTGCGCGCCCTCCTCCAGAACCGTCTTGCCGTCCTTCGTCTTCAGGCCGACCAACTGCTTGCGGCCATCGGCGACGAGGTCCGGACGCATCAGCCCGCGAATGCCGACGAAATCCGTCTTGTTCTTGCCGACCGCCCACGACAGCCCGGCGTCGTGCGGGGTTACCGTGCCGTCGGTGTCCTGCCCGACAATGATGTAGCCCTTCTCGGCGCGCAGCACGTGCATGGTCTCGGTGCCATAGGCGCAGGCGCCCATCGGCTCGCCTCGCTCCCAGACAGCTTCCCAAACCGCCCGGCCATGGTCGGCCGGCACGTTGATCTCGTAGCCCGCCTCGCCGGTGAACGACATCCTGAACAGCCGCGCCGGGATGCCGCCGCACACCGTGCACTCGCGCATGCTCATGTGCGGGAACGCCTCGTTGTCGAGCTCGACGCCGTCGACCAGCGGCGCAATGATCTCGCGCGCCTTCGGTCCCTGCACGGCGATAACGGCCCATTGCTCCGAGGTCGAGGTCAGCCACACCTTCATGTGCGGGAACTCGGTCTGGAGATAGTCTTCCATGTGATTGAGAACACGCGGCGCGCCGCCTGTCGTCGTCGTCACATGAAACCGGTCCTCGGCGATCCGTCCGACCACGCCGTCGTCATAGATGAAGCCGTCCTCGCGGCACATGACGCCATAGCGCAGACGCCCGACCCCGAGCTTCATGAACGGATTGGTGTAGATCAGGTTGAGGAATTCGGCCGCGTCCGGACCGACAACCTCGATCTTGCCGAGTGTCGACGCATCGAAGATGCCCGCCGCTTCGCGCACCGTCTTGCATTCGCGGTTGACCGCGGCATGCATGTCCTCGCCGGCGCGCGGGAAATACCAGGCCCGCTTCCAGTTGCCGACATCCTCGAATTCGGCGCCGTGCTCTTCCGCCCAGTCGTGGATCGCGGTGCGACGGGTCACGTCGAACAGCTCGCCGCGCCCATGACTGACAATGGCGCCGAAGGTAACCGGGGTGAACGGCTGGCGGAACGTCGTCAGGCCGACTTGCGGGATCGGGCGGTCGAGCATTTCGGCCGCGATCGCCAGCCCGTGCAGATTCGACAGCTTGCCCTGGTCGGTGGCCATGCCGTTGGTGGTGAAACGCTTGACATGCTCGATGGAATGCATGCCTTCCTTCACCGCTTGGCGAATATCCTTGGCCGTGACGTCGTTTTGGAAGTCGACGAACGCCTTGACCGTGCTGTCCGGCCCCGCGCCCCCGGCTGAACCGAGCATGCCGCCCGACCAGCTCTCCGACGCTTCGACCGAGATCTCCGCTTTGCCTTTGCCTTTGGCGCCTGCTTCGAGGGCGGCGTTCGCGCCGGCGGTGATCGCCTCGCTCACGGCATCGGAAAGGTCGTCCGTGCCGTTGCAGGCGCCGACGCAATCGCAATCCTGAACCTGGGTCCCCGGCAGGAAGCGTTTCGTCGCCTCATCCCATTTCACCTTGCCGCGCGACTGCGAGTACATATGCACCGAAGGCGTCCAGCCTGCCGAAGTGATCAGCGCGTCGATCGACAGGTGCCGCGGCGTGCCGCCGTTCGCCGGCTGTACGGTCATTGACGAAACCCTGAGCCGTCCGCCGACCTTGGTCACGGCATGACCGGCCAGCACCTTGATGCCCAGCGTCCTGGCTTCCTCGACAAGCGGGCCGGACGGATCATCGCGCGTGTCCACGATCGCCACGATCGCGACACCGGCCTTGTGCAGGTCGATCGCCGCGCCATAGGCGGAATCGCTGGACGTGTAGACGCCGACCTTGCGGCCGACCGCCACGCCCTGGTGGTTGAGATAGGTCCGCGCCGCCGAAGCCAGCATGATGCCGGGACGGTCGTTGTCCGCGAACACCATGTGCCGCTCGATTGCGCCGGCGGCGATCACCACGCGCTTGGCGCGGACCCGCCACAACCGCTCCCGCGGCGTATCGTGGACAATGGCAGCCAGGTGGTCGGTCACCCGCTCTGCGAGCGCCACGAAATTCTGCGCGTGATAACCGAAGGCCGTGGTGCGGGTCAGAAGCCGCACATTATCCATCGCAGCCAGCTCCGACGCCGTCTCCTGGGCCCAGATCCAGCCATCCTGGCCATTGATCCGGGCGCCGCTCTCATGATGCAGCGCGCCGCCTGCCTCGGCGCGTTCGTCGCAGATGATCACCTGCGCGCCGGCCTTCGCCGCCGCCAGCGCCGCCGCCAGCCCGGCCGGTCCGGCGCCGATCACCAACACGTCACAATGGACATAGCGGGATGCATAGTGGTCCGGGTCCGGCTGGTCGGGCGAGACGCCAAGGCCCGCCGCATTGCGGATGAAAGGTTCGTAGATCTTCTCCCAGGCCGCTTTCGGCCACATGAAGGTCTTGTAGTAAAAGCCCGCCGAGAAGAACGGCGAACCGAGGTTATTGACCTCGCCGATATCCCACTTCAGCGATGGCCATCGGTTCTGGGACTCGGCGACGAGCCCGTCATAGAGCTCCTGCACTGTCGCGCGCACATTTGGCGCGCGCCGCGCCGCGTCTCGCTCGATCGATACAAGCGCATTTGGCTCCTCGCTGCCCGCCGACAGGATGCCGCGCGGCCGGTGGTATTTGTAGGACCGGCCGGTGAGGTGCACGCCATTGGCCAGCAGGGCGGACGCCAGCGTATCGCCCTCGAGACCCTGGTAGTTTTTTCCGTCGAAGGTGAAACGCGCGGTGCGCGCGGGCGAAAGCCGCCCGGCCCCGGCAATACGGAACGGTTCGGTCATTGGCCGCCCTCCAGTCCGGGCTTCGGTTCGCCGGCCTTGTAGGTGACGACGAACTTGTCGGTGATCGTGTCGCGCGCCGCATTGAAAAACCGGCCGCAACCATTCATGTGCCGCCAACGTTCGAAATGCAGGCCCTTGGGATTGGTGCGGATGAAGAAGTAGGCCTCGAACTCCTCGTCGGAGATCTCGGTCATGTTGGTCGGCCGCGCAATATGCGCTTCGCCGGCGCCGCGGAACTCGATCTCCGGACGCTCTTCCTCGCAATAGGGGCAACGGATGAGAAGCATCGTTGTGGCCTCCGTTAGTGGGCAACTGCGGCCGCGGCCGCTTCGTCGATCAACCGGCCGGTGCGGAACCGCTCCAGCGTGAACGGCGCATTGATCTTGTGCGGTTCGTCGCGCGCGATCGTGTGGGCGAACACGTGTGCCGAACCCGGTGTCGCCTTGAACCCGCCGGTGCCCCAGCCGCAATTGACGTACAGGCCGGCAACCGGCGTCTTGGCCAGGATCGGCGAGCGATCCGGCGTCACGTCGACCACGCCGCCCCAGGAGCGCAGCATCTTCATGCGTGTGAAGATCGGGAACATTTCGCAGATCGCTTCCAGCGTGTGCTCCAGGATATGCAGGCCACCGGTCTGCGAATAGGACGTGTACTGGTCGGTGCCCGCGCCGATCACCAACTCGCCCTTGTCCGACTGCGAGATGTAGGCGTGCACCGTGTTCGACATGACGACGCAGGGGAACACCGGCTTGACCGGCTCGGACACCAGCGCCTGCAGCGGGAAACTTTCCAGCGGCATGCGCATGCCCGCCATTTCCATGATCGGAGTGGTGTTGCCGGCGGCAACGACGCCGACCTTCTTGGCTCCGATGAATCCGCGCGTGGTTTCCACGCCTTCGACCGCGCCGCCGGCCCCGCGCCGGATCCCCGTCACCTCGGTGTTCTGCAGGATATGCACACCGCGAGCGCTGGCGGCGCGCGCATAGCCCCAGGCCACTGCGTCGTGGCGTGCGGTGCCGCCGCGCCGTTGCAGGGCGGCGCCGATCACGGGGTAGCGGGCCGATTTCGAGATATTGAGCGGCGGGCAGTAGGCCTTGGCCTGATCGGGAGTCAGCCACTCATTGTCGACGCCGTTCAGCCGGTTGGCATGGATATGGCGTTTGAACACCTGCACGTCATGAATGTTGTGCGCCAGCATCATCACGCCGCGCGGCGAGTACATGACGTTGTAGTTGAGGTCCTGGCTCAGACCGTCCCAGAGCTTCACCGCGTGGTCGTAGATACCCGCGGATTCGTCGTAGAGATAGTTGGAACGGATGATCGTGGTGTTGCGCCCGGTATTGCCGCCGCCAAGCCAACCCTTCTCGACCACGGCGATATTGGTAATGCCGTGCTCCTTAGCGAGATAATAGGCTGTTCCCAGACCGTGACCGCCAGCGCCTATGATCACGACGTCATAGGACGCGCGTGGCTCCGGAGACTCCCACTGTTTTTCCCATCCCTTGTGGCCGCGCACGGCCTCTCGCGCGATGGCGAAGGCGGAATATTTTCGCATCGGTTCAGAGCCTTTCATGGCTGAATTCTTGAACTTCAACAGTCGACGTGAGCGTATCACTAGCCAAGCGCGACGCAACGTCATTGCCCAAATGCGACGAGCTGTGGCGCTTTGCGAAACGCTGCCGGACCGAAATCGGACCACCGGAATCCGTCGCTCCGCCCGCCGAATATTTTTCGGTGCCACACTCGACATTGGCCGAGGTTTTTGGTACAGGCGGCGCAAATCGCGGAGGCTTGGCTTTCGCGGACGATTGGATTGTTGTTTGCATCAGCATCCGGTCGAGGCCAACCAACCGAACGACAGGACATTCTACGTGCAGGTACTCGTACGCGACAACAATGTTGACCAGGCGCTTCGCGCGCTCAAGAAAAAGATGCAGCGCGAAGGCATTTTCCGCGAGATGAAGATGCGCGGCCACTACGAGAAGCCCTCCGAGAAGCGCGCTCGCGAAAAGGCGGAAGCCGTTCGCCGCGCTCGCAAGCTGGCGCGCAAGCGCGCCCAGCGCGAAGGCCTGATCGGCGGTCGTTCGGGACACTGATCCCGCCGTTTTTTGGTCTTTTTCGGACGTTATCGGCAGGTGGCGGCGATCAGAAAATCGCCTCCGCCTTTTTATTTGACCGGAAATATCCGGCAACTTCGCCAAGTGCGAAATGAGGGGATCTGAACCTTGCCGGATACGATGCGCGTCATCATGAAGATCAACCACGGCCGCCGGACAGTGCCAACCGCCGCCGCGCTCGCACTTGTGATCGCCAGCGGTTTCGCGCTCGCTGCCTGCCAGACCAACCCGCCGGCAAGCGAAATCGTCGAAATCGACAAGGCGCAGGGATCCGATGAAAACATCGCGTCGCTGACCGGTGTGATCGAGCGCAGTCCGCGCGATGCCGAAGCGTACAATGTCAGGGGATCGGCCTTCGGCCGCGCCGGCCAGTACCAGAACGCGTTGAAGGACTTCAACACCGCGATCCAGATCAATCCGCGCTTCTTTCAGGCTTATGCCAATCGGGCCCTGATCTGGCGTCTGCTCGGCGAGCGCAACAAGGCTCTCGCCGACTACAACCGCTCCCTGCAGATCAATCCGAACTACGACGCCGCCTTTATCGGGCGCGGCAACCTGCACCGCAAGGAAGGCAGGTCCGCACAGGCTCTGGCTGATTTCGAGCGCGCCATCCAACTCGACACGACGGATCCGCGCGCCTATCACAATCGCGGCCTGATCTACCAGGCGCAGGGCAAACACAACCTCGCCATTGAGGATTTTTCGACCGCCATATCGCTGTCCGGTGACAATCCGGAGCCCTATAACGGCCGCGGCATTTCCTATCTGGCGCTCGGCGACGAGGAAAATGCCCTCACCGATTTCAACACCGCCATCAAGTTCGACAAATCGGTGGCGGAGAGCTGGGCCAACCAGGCATTGATCTATGAGCGCCGGGGCGACAAGAAACGCGCCCGCCAGTCCTATGCCCGCGCCGTACAGCTCGACCCGAATTACCGGCCGGCCCGCGAGGGGATGGCGCGCACCCGCGGCGGCTGAGCGAACCGGCTCTCGAAACGAGTTCAGAGAAATGCAAAACCCCGGCCGCGAGAGCCGGGGTTTTGCATGTGATCGCCGAATTCGCGGTTTGGCGGCGCTCTCAGTCCTCGATCGCCTTGACGATGTCCTCGGTCATCTTCTTGGCGTCGCCCAGCAGCATCATGGTGCCGTCCTTGTAGAACAGCGTGTTGTCGATGCCGGCATAGCCCGAGCCGAGCGAGCGCTTGACGAACAGGCAGGTCTTGGCCTTGTCGACCTCCAGGATCGGCATGCCGTAGATCGGCGAGGTCTTGTCGTCGCGTGCCGCCGGATTGGTGACGTCGTTGGCGCCGATGACATACGCGACATCGGCCTGCGCGAACTCGCTGTTGATGTCTTCGAGTTCGAACACCTCGTCGTAGGGCACGTTGGCTTCGGCCAGCAGCACGTTCATGTGGCCGGGCATGCGGCCGGCGACCGGGTGAATCGCATATTTCACCTCCACGCCGTGTTCCTTCAGCTTGTCGGCCAGTTCGCGGAGCGCATGCTGCGCTTGGGCCACGGCCATGCCGTAGCCCGGAACGATGATCACCTTCGATGCATTGGCCATCAGGAAGGCCGCGTCATCCGCCGAACCCCGCTTGACGGTGCGCTCGATTCCGTCGTCGGCCACGGCGGCGGTCTCTCCGCCGAACCCGCCAAGGATGACGGAGATGAACGAGCGGTTCATGCCCTTGCACATGATGTAGGACAGGATCGCGCCCGAAGACCCGACCAGCGCGCCGGTGATGATTAGCGCCAGGTTGCCAAGCGTGAAACCGATGCCCGCGGCAGCCCAGCCGGAATAGGAGTTGAGCATCGAAATGACCACCGGCATGTCGGCACCGCCGATCGGAATGATCAGGAGAATACCGAGCGCGAAAGAAAGCGCCACGATAATCCAGAACACAAGGTGGCTTTCCGTCATGACCAGCATGACGACCAGGACCACCAGCGCGATTCCGATCGCGATATTGAGCAGGTGGCGCATCGGCAGCATGATCGGCTTGCCGGACATCCGGCCGTCAAGCTTGGCGAATGCGATCAGCGAGCCGGTGAAGGTGATCGCGCCGATGGCGACGCCGAGCGACATCTCCACCAGTGCCTGGCCGTGAATGCCACCGACCGAACCGATGCCGAAGCTCTCGGGCGTGTAGAGCGCCGCCGCGGCAACCATCACCGCTGCAAGGCCGACGAGGCTGTGGAAGGCCGCGACGAGTTGCGGCATCGCCGTCATTGGGATGCGCTGGGCGATATAGGCGCCCGTGCCGCCGCCGATCGCAAGACCGACCACGATCAGTCCGAGCCCACCAAGCGATGGGGTGGCCAGCGCCAGCGTCGTCACGATGGCAATGCCCATGCCGATCATGCCGTACAGGTTACCCTGACGGCTGGTCGTCGGATGCGAGAGCCCGCGCAGCGCCATGATGAACAGGACGCCGGAAACGAGATAGAGAAATGCAGCCAGATTGACGCTCATTGGTTCGGACTCACTTCTCTTTTTTCTTGTACATCGCCAGCATGCGCTGGGTGACGAGGAAGCCGCCGAAGATGTTCACGCTGGCGAGTACGAGGGCGACGAAGCCAAATCCCGTCGCCAGGCCCGAGGCCGAAATGCCGACCGCCAGCAGGGCTCCGACAACGATCACCGACGAGATCGCATTGGTCACGCTCATCAGCGGCGTATGCAGCGCGGGGGTCACCGACCAGACGACATAGTAGCCGACGAAGATCGCCAGGATGAAGATCGCGAAGCGGAATACGAACGGATCGACCGCGCCGCCCGTCGCCGCATGGGCGGCGGCGCCGGCCGCGTCAGCTGTCGCATCGACATCCTGAAGCGCCATGCGCACCGCGGCAGATGCCTGGTCGAGCTGGTCGAGGGCCTGTTCGAGCACGGTTTTTTCCATCAGGAATTCCCCCCGGTTTTAGGCGTCGCGGATTTCTTCGCCGGCGCCTTGCGGGCCGGAGCTTTACGGGCCGCGGGCTTCTTCGCGGCGGAAGCGACCATGATCTCGCCCGGCGCCACTTTCGGCGCGAAATTGGGATGAACCACCTTGCCGCCATGGGTCAGCAATGTCGCCTTGACCAGTTCGTCATCCGTGTCGACGGCGGCATCGCCCTTTTCCTTGTCGACCATCGTCTCGAGGAAGGCGTAGAGGTTCTTGGCGTAGAGCAGCGATGCCGACGCGGCGACGCGGCCCGCCACGTTGAGATGGCCGATGATCTTCACCCCGTCCTTCTCGACGATCTCGCCGGCTTTCGCGCCCTCGACATTGCCGCCGCGCTCGACCGCCAGGTCGACGAGGATCGAACCGGGCTTCATCGACTTGACCATGGCCGCCGAGATCAGGCGCGGCGCTGGCCGGCCCGGGATCAGCGCGGTCGTGATGACGATGTCCTGCTTGGCGACATGCTCGGCAACCAACGCCGCCTGCTTGGCCTGGTATTCCTTCGACATTTCCTTGGCGTAGCCGCCCGCCGTTTCGGCGGCCTTGAACTCGTCGTCCTCCACCGCGATGAACTTGGCGCCGAGCGAGGCGACCTGCTCCTTGGCGGCGGGCCTGACGTCGGTGGCTGAAACCGCGGCGCCCAGACGGCGCGCGGTCGCGATTGCCTGCAAGCCGGCAACCCCGGCGCCCATCACGAAAACCTTGGCGGCGGGGACCGTACCGGCGGCTGTCATCATCATCGGCATCGCCCGGTCATATTCGGCCGCCGCGTCGATCACCGCCTGGTAGCCGGCGAGGTTGGCCTGGCTCGACAGGACGTCCATGACCTGCGCGCGCGTGATGCGCGGCATGAACTCCATCGCGAAGGTCGAAAGCCCCGCCTTGCCCATGGCTTCGACGGCCTTCTCATGCCCGTACGGGTCCATCGAGGCGATAACCAGCGCGCCCTTCTTGTAGCTCTTGATCTCGCTGTCGGAGGGCCGGCGCACTTTCAACACGATGTCGGCGGTCTTGGCAGCCGCTGCCGTGCCGAGCGTCGCGCCGGCTTTGGCGTAGTCGTCGTCGGTGATACGCGACTGAAGACCGGCGCCCTTTTCCACCACGACCTCGAGCCCGAGGCCCTTCATCCGCTTCACGGTTTCCGGGGAAGCCGCGACGCGCGATTCGTTCGCTTCGGATTCCTTCGGCACAAAGACAGTATGGGTCACCGAAACACCTCCCGGGGAGATCGGACAAGAATGTACCGGCTCGGTCCCTTCCGAGGGGCGAAGCCGTTTGGAACGGTCGTTGGCCGACGGTTTACTTGAGCAGGAATGCGCCGATGGCGCAAATGATGACAAACAGAATGAGGGACGAAATGAAGCCAGCCGACGTAAAGAAGCCAAAAGCCATCGAAATCAGGATCGCGGCACAGGCAAGCGAACCGTATTTGGCGAGCGACAGGAACATCGCATATGTCTTTTCGTGTTCCGCGTAATCCATCTCAGCGCCCATTTCGACCGGACCGGTCGGCGAATTGTCAGCCATTGCAAAAAACCCCTTCCAAGAATTCAAGATCAAATAGCGAAAACGCGGTTCAAGGGCAATGGCTTCGGTGGGGTTTGTCCCCGTCCGCGCTTGCCGGTCGCCCCCTCTTGGCGCACGATGGGGATGCGAGGAGAAAAACGATGACGGTCACAACGATCGGCTTCGATGCCGACGACACGCTTTGGCACAACGAACGGGTCTTCCGGTTCACCCAGGACCGGTTCGCCGAACTTCTGTCCGATCACACGTCGCGCGACCACCTCGAACAGCGTTTACTGGCGACGGAAAAGCGCAATCTCAGCTATTACGGCTTCGGTGCGAAGGGGTTCACACTGTCGATGATCGAGACCGCGATCGAGGTGACGAACGGCAAGGTGCCGCCTTCAGTGATCGGCGATATCCTGGCGGCGGGGCGCGACATGCTCAGCCATCCTGTCGAGCCGTTGCCCCATGCCCGATCCACGCTGGAAGCGCTGGCCGACACACACCGCATCGTTCTGATCACCAAGGGCGACCTGTTCGACCAGGAGCGGAAACTGGCTGCCTCCGGGATGGGTGAGTTGTTCGATGCGGTTGAGATAGTCAGCGACAAGACGACGGAAACCTACCGCCGAATTTTCGAGCGCCACGGCGACGGCCCGGAACGCGCGTTGATGGTCGGCAATTCACTGAAATCGGACGTCGTTCCCGCGATTGAGGCGGGAAGCTGGGGTGTCCACGTCCATCACGAACTGACCTGGGAACTCGAACATGCCGAGGCGCCTGTCCAAGCACCCCGTTTCCGCGAAATCGAGCACCTCGGGGATCTGCCGGTTTTGATCTCGGAAATCGGCTGAGACGGTCGACCGGGCATCGCCGCGCAGCCCTCAGGCCAGCCAGCGCTTGCGCCGCTTGTAGTGCTTGACGTCCTTGAACGAGCGCCGACCCTCGCCGCCAATGCCGAGATAGAATTCCTTGACGTCCTCGTTCTCGCGCAAGGCCTTCGCCTCGCCGTCGAGCACGATCCGGCCAGATTCGAGAATGTAGCCGTATTTGGCATAGCGAAGCGCGATGTTGGTGTT
The DNA here is from genome assembly GCA_050304175.1 of Zhengella sp. Lineage (GTDB taxonomy): Bacteria > Pseudomonadota > Alphaproteobacteria > Rhizobiales > Rhizobiaceae > JAIOIW01. Next base: position 21,753 of record JBNLDE010000041.1, read on the forward strand.
CTGCTCGGCCAGCAAGAACGACACGCCTTCGCTCTCGTTGAGCTTTTTCACGATTTCGAAGATTTCCTCGACAAGCTGCGGCGCGAGGCCCATCGACGGTTCGTCGAGCAGGATCATGGTGGGACGGCTCATCAATGCGCGGCCGATTGCGCACATCTGCTGCTCGCCGCCCGACGTGTAGCCGGCCTGGGAGGCCTTGCGTTCGCGCAGGCGGGGAAAGTAGTCGTAGACCATTTCCAGGTCGCGCTTGACATTGGCGTTGCCGTCAGCGCGCGTGAACGCCCCGGTCAGCAGGTTTTCCTCGATCGTCAGGTGGCCGAAACAGTGACGGCCCTCCATCACCTGGATGCAGCCGCTGCGTACCAGTTCGTTGGGTGAGCGCGCCTCGACCTGCTCGCCGTTGAAAACGATATTGCCCTTGGTCACCTCGCCACGCTCCGCATGGAGCAGGTTGGAGATGGCTTTCAGCGTGGTCGTCTTGCCTGCGCCGTTGGCGCCAAGCAAGGCCACGATCCCGCCTTTGGGCACCGTCAGGGAAACGCCCTTCAACACGAGGATCACGTGATTGTAGATCACCTCGATATTGTTGACCTGCAGCAACGTTTCTGCCGGTTCGGTGGCAAGCGCCGCGTCAGCCATGGGTGGTTCTCCTTGGACGGTTGGAAGTACCCCGGCGCGATCGCCCGCGCCGGGATATGTTCAGGCCGGCCCTGTTATTCGCAGGTACGCGGCGTGATGTTGTTTTCCTTGGCGAAAGCCTCGGAATCTTCGGCGATCAGCGGATCGATGACCGAACGGTCGGCCGAGATCCAGTCGGTGATCACGCTCCAGGTCTTCGTCTTGGCGTTCCACTGCTGGACCTTGCCAACGCCCGAGCCGCCATGGTTGGCGCAGGAGACCTTGAACTCGGGTCCGAAGTCCGGCAAGCCGAGGCTGGTCATTGTCGCGTTGGTGATCTCGAGAGCTTCCATGCCATCCCGCATCATCGCCGGCGTGATCGCCTTGGTATTGTGGATCTCCATGGCCTTGCGTGCCGCCTCGACGGCCAGCAGTGCGGCGTACATGCCGCGGTCATAGAGCACTTCGCCCACATGCGTGCCGTCGCCTGCAGCCTTGCCCGCATCGATCACATACTTCTTCAGATCGGCGAAGATCGGATAGTCGTTACCCGGGTTGGCGAGCGCCAGGGCCTTGTAGCCATCCGCGCCATCGCCGGCCGGCAGCACATCGTTTTCCGAACCCGACCACCAGATGCCGATGAAGTGATCCATCGGGAAGCGGATGTTGGCCGCTTCCTGGATCGCGACGGAGTTCATCACGCCCCAGCCCCACATCAGCACGTAGTCCGGGCGGTTCTTGCGGATCTGCAGCCAGGTCGCCTTCTGCTCCTGACCGGGGTGGTCGACGGGATAGAGCGACAGCTCGTAGCCGTGCTTCTTGGCCAGTTCCTCAAGCGTGCGGATCGGCTCCTTGCCGTAGGCGGAGTTGTGGTAGACGAGCGAGATCTTCTTGCCTTTGATGTCGCCGCCTTCCTGGTCCATGATATGGTTGATGGCGATCGAAGCGCCGTCCCAGTAGGTCGCCGGATAGTTGAAGATCCACTCGAAGACCTTGCCGTTGGCAGCCGATGTACGGCCGTAGCCCATCGAGTGAACCGGAATGCCGTCGGCAGTCGCCTTGGGGATCAGCTGGTAGGTGATACCGGTCGAGAGCGGCTGGTAAAGCAGGGCGCCTTCACCCTTTGTCGACTCGTAGCACTCGACGCCCTTTTCGGTGTTGTAGCCGGTCTCGCACTCGATGACCCTGAGCTTTTCGCCTTCCACGCCGCCGTCGCGTTCGTTGATCAGCGTCATGTAGTCGGCATAGCCATCGGCGAACGGAATACCGTTCGGTCCATATGGGCCGGTGCGGTACGACAGCGACGGAAACACCAGTTCCGCCATCGCCGGAGCTGCGCCCACCACCGTGGCGAGTGCTGCCGTAGCCAGTATGGTCTTCAGTCTCATGATTGTTCCTCCCAATTTGAGACGTTTCGGTTTGCCCCCGGCCGAAAACGGCCGGTTGCGTGCAGTCTATCCCGTCAGTACGGGAATGGCCAAAGCCTGAGCTTTTCCTTGGTTAAGCGCCAAAGTTGCGCCAGGCCGTGCGGTTCGACGATCAGGAAAAAGATGATCAGCGCGCCGACGATCATGATCTGGAAATGGGCTGCCAGATCGGTCGGCCAGCCCAGATAGCCGACCATGATGTTCTTCAACAGGACGGGGAACAACACGATGAAGGCAGCGCCGAGAAACGAGCCGAGAATTGAACCCAGTCCGCCGATGATGACCATGAACAGCGCGCTGAACGATTTGTCGATGCCGAACGCTTCGGTCACCTCGGCCGCGCCGAGATAGAGCGAAAACAGCATGGCACCGCCCATGCCGATATAGAACGAGCTGACCGCAAAGGCGGAAAGTTTGGCGTAGAGCGGCGACACGCCCATGATCTCGGCGGCGATATCCATGTCACGCATCGCCATCCAGGAGCGACCGATGCGCCCGCGGGTGAGGTTGCGCGCCACCCAGGCGAACACGAACACCAGCGCCAGGCAGGCCAGATAGGCGGCCCATGGCGGCGCACTGGGCCCGGTCACCTCGATCCCCAGGAAGGTTCGCGTCGGCGCGGTGATCTGGCCAGAGGCCGAATAGTTGTAGAACCACGCGAACTTGTTGAACATCCAGACTAGGAAAAACTGCGCGGCGAGCGTGGCAACCGCGAGGTAGAAGCCCTTGATCCTGAGTGACGGTAGACCGAAGATGACGCCCACGCCTGCCGTGACGGCCCCGGACAGCAGGATCACGATGAAGATGTTCAGGTCTGGAAAGCTCGTCATCAGCTTGTAGCAGGCAAAGGCGCCCACCGCCATGAAGCCGCCGGTGCCCAACGACACCTGACCGCAATAGCCGGTCAGGATGTTCAGCCCCAGCGCCACCATCGACCAGACCAGCAGCGGAACCAGGATCGAATTCACCCAGTAATCGTCGGCGACCAGCGGCACGACGATGAAGGCGAATGCCGTGAATGCCCAGAATAGATACCGTTCCGACTTTATCGGAAACGTTTGCTGGTCGGCAGCGTAGGTCGTCTTGAAATCACCGGCCTCGCGGTAGAGCATGATCCCTTACACCCTTTCGATGATCTTTTCGCCAAACAGACCTTGCGGCCTGAAGAGCAGGAAGGCGAGAGCGACGACATAGGCGAACCAGTTCTCGATCGCACCGCCGACCAGCGGACCGACATAGATCTCGGCCAGCTTTTCGCCGACGCCGATGATCAGTCCGCCGACGATCGCGCCTGGGATCGAGGTGAATCCGCCGAGGATCAGGACCGGCAACGCTTTCAGTGCGATCAGCGAAAGCGAAAACTGGACACCCGATTTCGAACCCCACATAACGCCCGCGACGAGCGCGACAAAACCGGCGATCGACCACACCACGACCCAGATGGTCCTGAGCGAAATGCCGACCGACAGCGCGGCCTGGTGATCGTCGGCCACGGCACGAAGCGCCCGTCCCATCCGCGTGTATTGCGAAAACAGGGTGAGAAGCACCACCAGGACCACGGCGACGATCGCGGCGACGACATCGAGCCGGTCGATATACATGCCGTAGTAGTCAGAGCCCTCGGTCGCCCAAGTGGTTGTCAGGTCCTCCCACCAGAACGAACCGCCCGACGGGATGCCGACATCCACCATCTTGACGTCGGATCCCCACATCAGGTCACCGAAGCCCTCGAGGAAATAGGCGAGCCCGATCGTTGCCATGAACAGGATGATCGGTTCCTGGTTGACCAGGTGCTTGAGTACCAACCCCTCAAAAATATAGGCGAACAGCACCATGACGGCGAGCGTACCCAGCATCGCGACGAATGCGGGCAGCGTCCAGCCGAACGTGTGCAATTCGGTTCCGAAAATGGCGTTGATCAGATGCGCGAACGGCACCTGACCCGACTGCAACCCGACCAGGGTCAGTGCGGCGAACAGAGCCATCACGCCCTGGGCGAAATTGAAGATGCCGGAAGCCTTGAAGATGAGTACGAACCCGAGCGCGACCAGCGAATACATGACGCCGGACATCAGGCCGTTGAGGATCGTTTCGATCAGGTTGAGAATAGCAGGGCTCATCGGCCGGCTCCGATCGCTTTCAACTCATTCATCGTGCGGCACCCCGAGATAGGCGTCGATCACATCCTGGTTGTTCGACACTTCTTCGGGCGTGCCGTCGCCAATCTTGCGGCCGTAATCGAGCACCACGACCCGATCGGAAATGTCCATAACCACGCCCATATCGTGTTCGATCAGCGCGATCGTCGTCCCGAACTGGTCGTTGACGTCGAGGATGAAGCGGCTCATGTCCTCCTTCTCTTCCAGGTTCATGCCCGCCATCGGTTCGTCGAGCAGCAGCAGCGCCGGTTCCGCGGCAAGCGCCCGGCCCAGTTCGACGCGCTTCTGCAGGCCGTAGGGCAGCCGCCCGACCGGCGTGTGCCGGATCGCCTGGATCTCGAGGAAATCGATGATCTGCTCGACTGCGCGCCGGTGTTCGATGTCCTCGCGCATCGCAGGGCCATGCCACAGCGCCTGCCAGAATATATTGCGCTTCTGCAGGGTGATGCGGCCGGTCATGATGTTGTCGAGCGTCGACATGCCCCTGAACAGGGCGATATTCTGGAACGTTCGCGAAATCCCCTGCCGCGCGGCTTCCGTCGAGCGCATCGCATGGCGCGGCGTGCCCCGATAGGTGATCGTGCCTCCCTGAGGATGGTAGAAGCCGTTGATGACGTTGAGCATCGACGTCTTGCCGGCGCCATTCGGGCCGATGATCGCGCGGATTTCACCTTTGCGGATATCGAAGGAAATGTCCGAGATCGCCTTCACGCCGCCGAACGACAGCGACACGTTCTCCACCTTCAGGAGCACATCGCCCTTGGCGATGTCGTCCTGATGGGCGGAGAGCTGGAACTGTTCGGCGCCAAGAATTGCGTTGCTGTCGACCGGTGCGTTCATTCCGCCGCCTCCTTGAACCCGGAGCTGTCCGCCGGATAGACCTTGGCGTCCGCGATCTTGACCGTAGCGCTGATCTTGCCCTTGCGGCCGTCCTCGAAGGTCACTTCGGTCGAAACGTGCTTCTCCGTCGAGCCGTCGTAGAGCGCCTCGATCAGTTCGCCGTAGCGCTCCGCAATGAACGAGCGGCGAACCTTTTGCGTGCGCGTCAGCTCGCCGTCATCGGGATCGAGTTCCTTGTGCAGCACCAGGAAACGGTGAACCTGGGCGCCTACCATCATCTCTTCGGATGCCAACAGCCGGTTCACATCGTCGACATGGTCCGCCATCATCTCGTAGACTTTGGGATGATTGGCGAGTTCCTGGTAGGACGCGTAGGAGATGTTGTTGCGTTCCGCCCAGTTGCCGACCGATGTCAGGTCGATGTTGAGGAAAACCGCGACGTAGTCCCGCCCGTCACCGAAGGCGACTGCTTCCTTGATGTTGGGGAAGAATTTCAGGGAATTCTCGATATATTTCGGCGCGAACAGCGCGCCCGAATTGAGCTTGCCGACGTCCTTCGCCCGATCGATGATCCGCAGGTGACCTTCCTTGTCGAGGAAACCGGCATCGCCGGTATGCACCCAGCCGTCTTCGGTCTTGGTCGAACGCGTCGCCTCGTCGTTCTTGTAGTAACCGGCGAACACGCCGGGCGAGCGGTAAAGCACTTCGCCGTTTTCCGCGATCTTGATTTCCACGCCCGGCGACGGGCGTCCGACCGTGTCGGCGCGGATCTCTCCGTCCGGCTGCGCGGTGACATAAACCGACGCTTCGGTTTGACCATAGAGCTGCTTCAGGTTGAGGCCGAGCGCCCTGTAGAACCGGAAGATCTCTGGCCCGATCGCCTCGCCGGCCGTGTAGCCGACCCGCAAATTGGTCATGCCTAGACGGTTCTTCAGCGGTCCGTAGACGAGCTTGTCGCCGAGCCAGTATTTGAACCTGTCCCACGCCCCGACGGCCTCGCCGTTGAGGATCCGCTCGCCGACCTTGCGCGCATGCGCCAGGTAGTAATCGAACATCCGTTTCTTGATTTTCCCGGCATCCTCCATGCGCACCATGATCTGGGTCAGGAGGGTTTCAAACACGCGCGGCGGTGCGAAAAAGTAGGTCGGCGCGATTTCCCGGCGGTCCTCGGTGATCGTCTCCGGGCTTTCCGGACAACTGACGCAGAACCCCGCCACGTAGGATTGGGCGTAGGAGAATGTGTGGTCGCCGACCCAGGCCAGCGGTAGGTAGGCGATCGTCTCCTCGTGTTCGTCGAGATGATCGAATTCGCAGCCGCTGATGGCGGCCGAGACCAGGTTGTCGAAAGTCAGCATAACGCCCTTCGGCCGCCCGGTCGTGCCCGAGGTGTAGAGGATGACCGCGAGGTCTTCGCCCTTGCCCTCATCGATCGACTTCAACCAGCCTGCGTCGCCCTGCGCATCGAACACGGCGCGTCCGCGCTGCTGGATTTCATCGATCGAATGCAGCAGCTCATGATCGTAGTCGCGCAATCCGCGCGGCTCGTCATAAATGATCGTTTTCAGCGACGGCACCTTGTCGGCAATCGACTGGACCTTGTCGACCTGTTCCTGGTCCTGGCAAACGGCCAGAATCACGCCGGCATGATCGAGAACGAACGACATCTCCTCAGCGACGGAATCGGCGTAGACGGGAACCGGAACGGCGCCGATCGCCTGCGCCGCGCAAAAGGTCCAGTACAGCCGGGGCCGGTTCTGCCCGACAATGGCGATCTTGTCGCCCTTCTTGAGGCCGATTGCCTGGAGACCTAACGAATAGTCGCGAATTTCCGGCAAGAGCTCCGCCCAGGTCCAGCTCTGCCAAATCCCGAAATCCTTGTTGCGCATGGCAGGCCGGTCAGCGAACCGTCTGGCATTCGCAAGCAGGTATTTGGGAAAAGTGTCCAAAGACGCGTCATTGTGCGCCAAGGTTGCGACCTCCCCTGTGTTGCCCGTCATTGCGGGCAGCCTCCCTTGGCCGACACCTCCCAAGTGTCGGTCCGGCTGCTTGTACCGCGGAACTTTCCACGAATTTTGATGGTTGGCAACTTAACCGTTGACAGACAAAGCCCCTATCTGTCAGTTAAAAGGACCGGACGAGTGCAGATGTCCGGATCTTTCCCCGCAGAATATGATATCCGTCAGTCGCCGTAGCGTGTGAGCGCGCTCACATTGTGCACGCTGACTGTTCCGTGTTCGACGGTTATCAGGCCTTCATCCTGGAGTTCGTGAAGGCTGCGATTGGTGACGGCCCGCGATACGCCGGCAAGCAGCGCCAGCTCGTCCTGCGTGATTTCCACAGATCCGACGGTTCCCGGATAGAGCACCGGGTTGAACAGCCAGGAGAGGTTGCGCGCGACCCGCGCCTTGGCATCCAGGGTGCGATCCTGCTCAACCATGGCGATGAACTGGCCAAGCCGTTCGTTGATTTGCCGAAGCAGGTAGTGGTTGAAACCGATACTGTTTTCATAAAGCCACATGAAGGTCGCGCGATTCATCATCGCCAGCCGCGTGTCGCGCAACACCACGACATCGTATTTCCGCGGTTCACCCTTGAGGACGGAGCCTTCGCCGAACCAGCCGTCATTGCCGACGCCGGCATAGGTCGTCGCCTTTCCGGTCAGCCCGATCGTGCTCAGCTTGATCAGACCCGTGACTACGCCTGTCCAGTAGTCCAGCACGTCGTCACGGTGGCAGACATAGGCACCCTTGACGTAATTGCGCTCAACGATACCTGCGGCGGCACGTTCCAACTCTTCCTCGGTGAGCTCTGCGGCCCATACGAAGCTGCGTGCATATTCTGCTTTCACGGTCATTGGAGCGTCCGGGCCTGGTCGCGGCTCAACGGGCCCCATTCATACGCGGCCCACGGTCCGCTTATGAACCCCGTCTGCGGCGATGACAAGGCAACGCTGCTTTGTTGGCTACTAGGCCGCCTGCGGCAACCGCGCTGTCGGCAGGACGGTCAGCGGCGCGCCGGCGCCGATCGATGGCCGGTCGAACAGCATACGGCGTTCCGACAGGGTGGAGCGGAAGAACGGATAGCGTTCGAGCGTCGGGCCGAAATTGCGCTCCCGGTTAGATTCGTACAGCTGCGCGACACAGGTCACCGTACCCGAGGCCTGCCTCGGCTCTGCCACCGGGCTGGAATTGAACAGACGCTGGTAAAAGGCGATGTGGTGTTCCTGGATCAGCGACAGGCAATAGGTCGCACCGAAATGCCCTGTTGCCATGACCGGAATCCGCAGGCTGATATAGGGCAACACCGGATAAAGCCGACCTAGCTCCTGATCGGCTGCAAAACGGCCCGGATCGATAAATGTCTCGCCGCGCTCCAGACGCGGCGCAAGGATATCCGAGTAGAACGCCATCGCTGTCGAATACGGGTGTTCTTTCGACAGGTAATGGAACCGGATCGTGCTCGCCAGTTCACCGTCGATGTAAATTCCAAAACGGTAGCAATTGGGAAGTTCGTCCAGATCGTCGGATACCGACTGGCTCGGCGAGTCGTAAACCATCCCCGAACGGCGATATGCTGCATATCTGAGTGCATAGATCGCTTCGAGATCTTCGCCGCGGTCGATCAACCGGTATTCGGTCCTGTCGAGTACGGAAAAGACCTTCGCTGCAAACGGCGATGGTGCTTTCATTTCGACCTTTACGCCAGGATTTGCATCGGATTGGGCCCCAAGGGGCGCATTACGCGAAACTTTTACCAACATGCCGCATTCCTCGCTCGGTCTGTATTCGAGCCTAGTTGAATAAAAAGCCGAGTAAAGTTCTGATTTTGAAAATTCTTGTTTACCTTGCGTTAAGGTTAACAAGTGCGACGATTCGCCGAGTATTGGCGGCCGGATTCACGTGGCCGCAACGGATGAGGGCCGGCACGTATCGGGTAAACGGCTACGGGACTGAATGTTCAGGAATTGACGGCGCGTTTTTGAGGTCCACGCGAAAGCGGGCGGATCGCCTCGATCATGGCAACAATGCCGGCCTTGGTCAGCGGCGTGCCAAACAGGAAACCCTGGATGTAATCGGGATCGACGGCATCGGTCAGTACGCGGAACTGGTTTTCGGTCTCCACGCCCTCGATCGTGACCTTCAATCCGAGCCGGCGCGTCAGGTCGACCACACCCTTGAGCAACTCAAGCGCCCGCGGATTGGTTTCCAATTCCGCCAGGAAACTGCGATCGACCTTGATCTTGTCGAGCGGAAGCGCATTCAGGTAGCCGAGATTGGAATAGCCTGTCCCGAAATCGTCCAGCGCAATCTGCACGCCAAGTTTCTTGATTTCCTGCAAATAGGCCCAAGTCTTGGACTTGTCGTCCACAAGCGCAGTTTCGGTCACCTCTACCTCGAGGCGGCCAGGCGCCAGCCCCGACAACTCGAGCGCGCGCGCGACGACCTTCACAACCTCTTCCGTGCGGAAATCATTGGCCGAGAGATTGACGGAGACGCGCACGTCATCCGGCAACTCGGTGCAATCGGATGTCGCGCGCTTGAGAACGAAGGCCGAAATCTCGGAGATGATGCCGATCTCCTCCGCCAGAGGAATGAATACCGCCGGAGGCACGGGCCCGATTTCGGGATGGTGCCAGCGGCACAGCGCTTCGCACCCAGCGATGTGCAACGTGCGCGCATCCACGATCGGTTGGTAGAGCACAGTCAACTCGCCGCGCACCACGGCGCCGCGCAGCTCCGATTTCAGTTTCTGCCGATCGCGGAATGCCCGGTCGAGGCTTTCCTCGAAGAGCTGCCAACGCCCCTTGCCGCGCTCCTTGGCCTTGTAGAGAGCCAGGTCTGCCTTGACGATCAGGCTGTCGACCGAGGATTCGTGCACCGGCATCATCACCGCGCCGGCGCTGACATGTATGTGCATCAGGTTTCCGGCCACGTCGACGGGTTCGGCCAAGCCGGCAAAGATCTGGTTCATCCGGCTGCGCAAAATGTCGACGTCATCGATTTCATCGATGAACAACATGAACTCGTCGCCGCCGAACCGGGAAATCCTGACGTCGTCGGGGATATTTTCGGTGAGTCGTTCCGCAAACGCAAAAATCAAGCCGTCTCCGACAGGGTGACCCAACGTGTCGTTGATGCTTTTGAAGTCATCGAGGTCGAGCACGATCATCGCGCATTTGCGTTGCGGGTCGCCGGTCGCCAGCGCGTCGGTGACCAGTTCCTGGAAATGTCCGCGATTGGCCAAACCCGTGAGGCTGTCGAACCGTGCCATGTGCCGGATCTTTTCCTGCGACGCGATCCGCGCGGTCACGTCCTCGAAAGTGATGACGCTGAGGTCGTCGTCGCCCTCGCGCGCCGACAGTTCGAAATAGCGGTTGTCGTTGAGCTTGATGAGCACCTTGCGGTTACGCCCTTCGCGTAGCGCGCGGGTCAGTTGCTGGCTGATGTATTTCGCGTCGCGCTTGTCGAGAAACCCCGCGGCAACACCCCTCTGGAGCAGAGCCTTGAATGACCGGCCCAGCAACTTTTCCGACGAGGCCGCCTGGAACAGGTTAACCGCCTCGGCATTTGCAACGACGATCCTCTCGCGCGCGTCGAGCATGAGCAGGCCGTGCGTCATGGTGTTAAGGGCGCGGTCGAAACGCGTGGCGATACGCTGCGCCGCCTGCTTCTCCCTGAGCGCTGTCGCGAGCAGCGTGCGAACATTCGCGGCGAATGTCCTCAGGACGAGAAAGAATGGCAGTGTCAGGCAACCGAGCAAAAAGTACTGCAGTTCGTTCCGCAGGAAGAAGCCCAGGCAGATCGGCAATGTGACGGCGGCGATCAGAATAACAACCATCTTCGAGGAGCCATAGTTACGCCCCGGAATCGACGTAACCGTACCCAGTGCCACAGTAATCGTTGCGACTTCGGCGAATTCGCTGTGGTAGAAATAGATCGCGAACAGGCTGAGCACGCCGAGTACGAGGCCGTGGGCGCTTCCCCCGATGATGTAAATGATCTCCCGGTTATGGGCCTCGGCCATGGTTTGAGGCTCTGGCAGCCGCGAAACATGCTGAACGCTCACGACACGCGCGATACCGACGACGACCAACGCGCCGGCGACCGCGAGATAAGCCGGTTCACCGCTGGCATAATAGCAGAGGGTTGCGACGAGGGCCTGGGCAAGTACACCGAACAGCAGCGTGGTGCCGCCTTTAAACAGCGACATCACGAATGGTATGTATATTTCCCGAGGTAACTCGTGCTTGGTTTTTGAACTGTACATCCGCGGTGCCCGTTCAGCGCACCGCAACCTCGCACATGCGAATTAAGAAATACTTATCCATTGAAATTTCCCGGACATGCCAAATGCCGGATGGAGTGCTATTCTGCGGCTTCCAGCGTTTTTTCGGTCGCAACAGCGCTAAGCCGTTGTAACAACCGCTCTCTTTCGCCTGCCGCCTTTTCCGCGTTGGCCTCCTTGATATGGCCATAGCCCCGAATGATCGACGGCACCGAAGCCAGAGCGGCTGCCGCTTCGATACGCGTTCCATCCAGCTTTTCGGCGATGGTCGCGATATCGGCCTCGTATCGGCTCAGCAATTGCCTTTCCATGCGCCTTTCGGCCGTATAGGAGAACGGGTCGATTGCCGTGCCGCGGATGGGCCGAAGCATGCTCAGAATTCGCATCGGCAGGCGCATCCACTGGCCGAAGTTCATTTTACGCAGCCGTCCGTCGGATCCGCGGCGGCCGAGTATGGGCGGCGCGAGATGGAACTCCAGCTTCCCATAGTCGGAGAATTCGCGCTGAAGCTGGCGCTTGAAACTGCCATCGGTGAACAACCGCCCGATCTCGTATTCGTCTTTGATCGCCATGGCCTTGAACAGGTTGCGCGCGACCGCCTCGGTCACCACCGTCGAGCCCGGCGCCGCCTTTTCTTCCACGGCGCGGATACGGGCGACCTGGTCGCTGTAGCGGCGAGCATAAGCACTGTTCTGGTAACCGATCAGGAACGCCGCGCGCCGGGCGATGATATCGTCCAGTGTTTCCGGCTCGTCACCGAACCGGGGCCGGCCGCGGGCGCTGTCCACGAGGGCGCGCACCCCTTCGGGATCATGTGCCGCCCTGCGGCCCCACCTGAACGCGGCTACATTCATCGGGACCGCCTGGCCGTTGAGCTCGATCGCCTTTTCAATCGCCTCGGCGGACAGCGGCACGCCGCCATGCTGATAGGCAAAACCGAGCATGAACATATTGCCCCCGATCGAATTCCCGAACAGGGTCGACGCCGTCCGCGACGCATCGAAAAAGTGCGCATTGTCCTCGCCTGCCGCACTGCGGATCGCACGCTTGATCCGCTCCGTGGGCAATGAAAGGTCTGGCGAACGGGTGAAGTCGCCGGGCATAACCTCGGTCGTGTTGGCAACGAACATCGTTTGGCCTTCGCGAACCGCAGACAGCACCTTGCCTGTGCCGGAGACCACGAGATCGCCGCCGAGGATCAGGTCGGCCTTGCCGGCCGAGACCCGGATGGCGTGGATTGCGTCCGGTGTCTTGGCGATGCGTACATGGGAAAACACCGCGCCGCCCTTCTGGGCAAGGCCGGCCATGTCGATCGCGCCGAATCCCTTGCCCTCGAGATGCGCGGCCATGCCCATCACCGCCGCGATCGTGACGACGCCTGTGCCGCCGATCCCGTCGATAATGGCCGACCACCCGCCTTTTTCGAGCGAAGCGGTTTGCGGTTCGGGCACACCCTCCAGCGGGTCGTGCGCGCGGGCTATTCCCTCCGATTTGCGCAGCTTGGCACCGTGAACAGTCACGAAGGAAGGACAGAAACCGTTAACGCAGGAGAAGTCCTTGTTGCAGCTCGACTGGTCGATCCGGCGCTTGCGCCCGAATTCGGTCTCGACCGGCTGAACCGACACGCAGTTGGAGACGACGCCACAGTCACCGCATCCCTCGCAGACCAGTTCGTTGATGATGACCCTCTTGTCCGGATCGGGATACGTTCCGCGCTTGCGGCGGCGGCGTTTCTCGGCCGCGCAGGTCTGGTCGTAGATCAGTACCGAAACACCGGGCACTTCGCGCAACTCGCGCTGAACGGCATCGAGGTCATCGCGATGGTGGATTGTCGTGAACTCGGGAAACTGCGCCACGCCGGCATATTTGTCCGGCTCGTCTGTGACCACTGCGATCCGTTCGACACCCTCCGCGCTCACCTGGTTGGCAATGTGATCGACGCTGAGCTGGCCTTCATGCGGCTGGCCGCCGGTCATTGCCACGGCGTCATTGTAGAGAATCTTGTAGGTAATGTTCACGCCGGCGGCGATGGCGAAGCGAATCGCCAGCGACCCGGAGTGATTGTAGGTGCCGTCGCCAAGATTCTGGAACACATGCTCGCGTTTCGAGAACGGCGCCTGTCCGATCCATTGCGCGCCCTCGCCGCCCATGGCGGTGAACCCGATCGTCTTGCGGTCCATCCACACGGCCATAAAATGGCAGCCGATGCCGGCGCCTGCGATCGACCCTTCCGGTACGTTGGTCGACGTGTTGTGCGGGCATCCCGAGCAGAAATAGGGAACCCGTTGGGAGACGTCCTTGGTGTCGGTAAGCATCGCCTGGAACTGCCGCAACTGCTTGACCTGGGCGGCGATGTCCTCGGCCGGTCCGATCACCTTGAGGATGCGTTCGCCGATCGCGATCGCGATGTCGTTGGGGTCGAGCGCGCCCTTGACCGGAAACAGCCAGTCGCCCCTTTCGTCGTGCTTGCCGACCACCACGGGTTGCATCTTGGTGCCGTAAAGATCTTCGCGAACCTGCACTTCGATTAGCGAGCGCTTCTCCTCGACGACAATGATCATGTCGAGGCCCTTGGCGAACTCCTTGATGTGCTCCAGGTCCAGGGGCCAGGGGCATGCGACCTTGAACAGCCGGATTCCCAAATGGTTTGCGCGCTTCTCGTCGACGCCCAGTTCGTCGAGCGCTTCGCGCACGTCGAGATAGCTTTTCCCGACGGTGATGATGCCGAGCTTGGCCTTGCGCCCGCCAGAATAGATGATCTTGTTGAGCCCGTTGGCGCGGATGAATGCGGCGGCCGCGGCGCGCTTGTAATTGTGTAGCCGCTCTTCCTGGCCCATCTGGTCCAACTCGTGCCGGATATTGAGCCCGCCGGGCGGCATGTCGAATTCGGGAATGGTGATGCCCAGGCGATCCAGCGACACGTCGACGGAAGCGGTCGATTCGATGTTGTCCTTGACGCATTTGAGCGCCGACCAGGTGCCCGCGAAGCGCGACAAGGCATAGCCGTAAATGCCGTAGTCGATCAGTTCCTGAACGCCCGCCGGATTGAAGATCGGGACCATCGTATCGACGAAAAGGAACTCGGTCGCATGGGCGTTTGTCGATGATTCGGCGGTATGGTCGTCGCCCATCAGCGCGAGCGCGCCGCCATATTTGGAAGTACCGGCCAGATTGGCATGACGGAACACGTCGCCCGACCGGTCGACGCCGGGGCCCTTGCCGTACCACAGCGCAAACACGCCATCCTTGGCACCCTCGCCCAGAAGCTCGGTCTGCTGGCTGCCCCAACATGCGGTCGCCGCGAGTTCCTCGTTCAGTCCGGGCTGAAACACGATGGAATGATCCTGGAGATGCCGACGCGCATGCCAGAATTGCAGGTCCAACCCGCCCACCGGCGAGCCGCGATAGCCGGAGATGAAACCGCCCGTGTTGAGGCCGTTTCTTCGATCCAGCTCGTGCTGCATCATGAGCATGCGGACGATGGCCTGAGCTCCGTTGACGAAGATGCGGCTTTTGCCAAGATCGAATTTGTCGTCCAGCGTCACATCGTGCAGGGTCATCGCTCTGTGCTCCTCCAGGGAAACCTAGGGCATAATGCCGCATCGGGAATCCCGTATCGCCATTTTTTACGGACGAGGCCCCGCGTCAATCGATATCAACGGTTGGATCGAAAAGAACAAGACAGAACCGCTCCGGGTGCGCGCAGCGCAAATTAATTGCGCCGGCGCACCCGAAATCGGAACAATATTATGCGCGATCCGAACTCTTCGCTGCACGCAATTGCTAGAAACTGAGCGACAGGTCGCGATGCGAAGACGAACAACGCGCGACCGCCAGAGCCTGCTCCTTGGGGAACTTCGGCAACTGCCGCAGACCGATGTTACTGCGGATCTCCTCTTCATAGGCGGAGAGCGCCGGCAGCAGGTCCGACTGGGCCCGCTTGCGCCACGCAAGCTCCTTTTCGTAATCGGCAATCACGTCATCGAGCTGCGCGGAAGCTTTCGCGCGATCCGGCTCACCCTTCGCGAACAAGCGCCGCACCTTGTAGAGCGCAGACTTCACGTCGCTGCCGCCCGGGATGTCGCCGAAAGCGCTTTCAACCGGCTTGACCGCCTCTTCCACCGCGGCCGGGTCGGCTGACGCAATCACCGGGCGCAGCCCGGCCAGCGTGTCCGCCATTCCGGCGTAAGCGTCCGTGCCGTTCAGGATCCCGGTCAGATCGCGAACCGGCTCGTAAGCGCCGTCCACGGACCGGCGGAAGTCGTTGCGCGCCTTTTCCTCGGCCTTGGTCAGCTTGGCGAAAACGGTGTGCATTTCCTCCCATTCACCCGGAATTTCGGCGACGAGGGCATCACGTTTCTTCTCCAGCACGACAATCCTGTCTTCGAGTTTTCGGCTTCTGCTGGCGCCTTTCGCATCGTCCGCGTGAATCCTGCTCAACGTGGTCTTGTACGATTCGATGTCCTTCTCGATTCGCAGGACATCGCTCTGTAGCGCGCGCACCTCCGAATGGATCGGCGCATAGTCCGGGGTAGCCGCCTCCACATCGGCTTCGGCCTTTCGGACTTCGTCGACCAGGCCAAACGAGGCATCTGCGTTGTCCAGCGCTTTGGACAGATCTTTGGCAAGGGACTTCGGCAGATAGCTCGTGTCCATGTCGCGAAGCTTGGCAACGGACGCGCGTATCCTGTCGCCGTTTTCATCGAGAGATTCGAAGACGTACTGCTCCACGCAATATTGCAGTTTCGGATTGCGGGGCGGCGGTGCGGTTTCCGACAGCAGGCTCACCCGGTTTGGAAGATAATTCACCAGCGGCGGGAAGTTGCCGACGATCAACAGCGCAATCAGCTGCAACGAAATAAACGGAATGACGCCCTTGTAGATGTCCAGGGTACGTACGCTCGGCGGCGCGACGCCACGCAGATAGAACAGGGCAAATCCGAAAGGCGGCGTCAGGAACGACGTCTGAATGTTCAGGCCGATCATCACGCCGAGCCAGACGGCGGTGACATTGGCTTGCGGATCGGCCAGCAGGATTGGCGCCACGATCGGCACCACGACCACCGCGATCTCGATGAAATCGAGGAAGAAGCCGAGGAGGAAGATCACCGCCATCACGATAAGGAACTTCGACCAGAAGCCGCCCGGCATCGAATTGAGGAATTCGCGCACGAGATCCTCACCGCCGAATGCGCGGAAGGCAGCGGTCAGCATCGCCGCGCCGAGCAGGATGATGAATACCAGCGAGGTGGTCTTGGCCGTTTCGACCATTACGCCGCGCAGCGTGTCCTCGAGCACGTATGTGCGCCAGGCGCTCCATACCAGAGATACAATCAGAGCAAATGACGCAACCGCGGCGACGGCGATCGCCAGCACATTGGCGTCAGCGCCGATGGCGCGCACATTGGTGTTGAAGTTGGAGATCGTGATCAGGATGACCACAGTCGAAATCAGCGCGATGATGCTCGGCGTATAGCTGTGTTTCCGCCCCTCGGTGAGCCGGTAGCCTGCCATCAGCATGGCGCCGGCGGCACCGATCGCGCCCGCTTGGTTGACCGTCGCGATACCGGTGATGATCGAGCCGAGCACGAGGAAGATCAGCGCAAGCGGCGGCACGAGCGCCAGGAACAGCCTCTTGAAGAAATCGCGATTGAACCCGCTCTCATTATGAACGGACGGGGCGACCGATGGCTTGATCAGCGCGAAGATCAGGATGAAGACCATATACAGCCCGACCAGCACAAGACCGGGAACCAGCGCACCGAGGAACATTTCGCCTGCGCTGGTCGACGTGACGTCGAAGGGCGACGGCATGGACAGTTCGCCGGTCGCGGCCTTGTACAGCGCTTTCCGCGCAGTACCGGCCTGGTCGGTAGCGCTCGCCAACTGGTCCGCCAGAATGATGAGCACGATTGATGGCGGGATGATCTGGCCGAGCGTGCCCGAGGCCGCAATGGTGCCGGTGGCAAGCGGCTTGGAGTAGTTGTTGCGCAGCATGGCCGGCAGTGAGATCAGGCCCATGGCGACCACGGTGGCGCCGACGATACCGGTCGTGGCGGCCAGAAGCGCCCCCACAAACACCACCGAGATGCCCAGGCCGCCGGGCACCGGGCCGAAAAGCTGCGCCATCGTGACCAGCAGGTCTTCCGCGATCTTCGAGCGCTGCAGCATGATGCCCATGAAGATGAACAGCGGAATGGCGATCAGCGTGTCGCGTTCGACCTCCCAGTAGACCCCGCGCAGATTGGTGACGCCGGCTTGCAGCCATTGCCCGGGTCCGCCCTGGGCGAAGAACGCGTCTACGTTTCCGTCGAACAAGTAGCCGGCAACGGCCGCTATAGTGATCGTGACGATGGCCGAACCCGGCAATGCAAACGCCACCGGAAAACCCGAGCCCAGCGCCCAGGCCATCAACAGGATCAGCAGTGCAAGAAACAGCAGTTCCATTTCCAATCCCAGCGGTTGCCCGCCCCCTTAAAACCGCATGTGCGCCAAGGCGCCGTCGAACATGAAGACCATCAGTGAGCGCTCGGTGCGTCCACTTCCCGCTTGCCCGGGCGTTCGCGCCAGTCCGCAACCGATTCCATTAGGTAGCTCACGAACTGGACCAGCATTGTGATCGCGAAGAAGGCGAGAAAACCGGCCATCAGGTATTTGACGAACAGGCCGAACCCGGCTTGGGTGACCTCGAAATTGGCCATCGGCGCATAGATGATAGATTGCCGGTTGCCCATGCCGAGCAGCAGGATCACCCAGCACAGCGCGAAGCCGAAGAACAGGGTACCGAGCGTGTTCATCAGGCCTTTCGTCTTGTCGGAGAAGGTCGAGTAGAACACGTCGACTCGCACATGCCCTTCTTCCAGCAGCGTATAGGCGCTGGCAAACAGGAACAGCGCGGCATACCAGAAACGCACCAGATCGCCCATGAACGCCTGTTCGTAGGAAAAGACAAAGCGCGAGATCACGATTGCCAGCTCCGCGACGACGATCAGCAGCGCAAGCCAGTGAACGCCGAGCGTCCGAGCCCGCAGCGCGATGATGAAGCCAAGCCCGATCAGCGGCCAATGCAGCCACGCGCCACGAAACGCCGGGCGGTTGAGCGCGCGCGTCAGGTCAGCGCCGAGCAGCGGCTCGGTGAGGTTCTCCACCCGCAGGAACGACAGGAAAGTGTCGCTCAGGCCGACGAACAGCACGCCGAAGAATGCCGCGCGAACCAAATACAGGTTGAATGCGGTGATCAGCGCCGCATCGGCGCGTAGCGTTACGTCCGGGCGCCGCATGACCGAAGCAACGGCGATGATGGCAAACAACACCCATATGGCGAGTTGAACAGCGGAGAGCCCGCCGCCGCCGCTCACGATGGCCGCAGTGCCGGGCCATCCCCAGGACAGGGTCAGAACAGTGTTGACGATGTAGGCAGCCAGCGCGGCCAGCATCAGCCATCCGAAAATCCGGACCAGACGATCCGTTCCCGACAAAGCTTCAGCACCGGCTACAGTCGGTGTGTTCATTATCGTTCCCCGATATTGCCTTTACCCGGCGTCCGGCCATTCCTCCACGAACCCGCACGCCGCGTCAACGCCGGGCGGGTGAAAACCCCGCCCGGCGTTATTTTTTCAGTGTTACCTAGAGGCCCAGCACGCGGTTGCGCTGGTTGGTAAAGGTAACCTCGAAGTTCTTCATGAAGCCACCGATCTCTCTCAGCGAGGCCTGGAAGGCGTCGTCGATCTTGGCCGCAAGCGCCGAATGCTGGCGGGTCTCCTCGAAGACCTCCGCCGATGCTTCGCCGAAAGCGTCCCAAACTTCGTCGGAGAAGGCGCGGATCTGCACGCCGTGCTCGTTGACGAGCTTCTTGAGGTAGGCGCCGTTATTGGCCATCGCCTCTTCGTGGGAATCGGCATGCTCCTTGTGGCAGGCCGCGGTGATGACCGCCTTCTCCCAATCGGTGAGGCCGCCCCACCAGGACGCATTCATGCCGAAGGCGAGACCACCGCCCGGCTCGTGCATGCCGCCGGTGTAATAGTACTTGGCGGCTTCGTAGAACTTCATGAAGTAATCGTTCCACGGGCCGACCCATTCGGTCGCCTCGATCGCGCCCGACACGAGGTTTTCATAGATCTGGCCGCCCGGAAGCGAAACAGTGGATGCGCCGAGCTTGGAAAGCACCGTGCCGCCAAGGCCCGGGATACGCATCTTCAAACCCTTCAGATCGTCCGGAGAGTTGATTTCCTTGTTGAACCAGCCGCCGGCCTGCGTGCCGGTAGAGCCGCAGGGGAGCGCCTTCAGGCCGAAGCCGCCGGACAGCTCGTCCCACAGGTCCATGCCGCCGCCGAATTTGAGCCACGCATTCCATTCAGGCGTCGTCATGCCGAAAGGAACGGAAGTAAAGTAGGCGAAGCTGGGGTGCTTGCCGACCCAGTAGTAGTCGGCACCGATGTAGGCCTGGCTGTTGCCGGAGGCGACTTCATCGAACACGTCGAATGCGCCAACGCGCTCCTTAGCGGCAAAATACTGCGTATTCAGGCGACCTTCGGACAGCTCGGTAATGCTTGCGGCAAGCCGCTGGGCGCTGGTCCCGAGACCCGGAAAGTCACGCGGCCAGGTCGACACGATGACCAGTTCTTTGCCGCCTTGCGCAATCGCGGGTGCAGCAAGCGTAGACGCGGCGGCCGCGCCAGCGCCGGCGAGGCCGGCCTTTTTGATAAACGAACGACGATCCATGAATTACCTCCCATTTCAGATAGCATGGAGAACGTGACACACTGCGGCTCCCCCGCCGGCCACTGTTCGGGCGGTATAAATACACACCGCGATGGATGTGTCCAGCATCGTAGAACTACGTGGGCAAAAAATTTTACCACTTACTGGAAAGCTCGGAAATCTCACGACAAACGGTTTGTTTTGCGATTTTGCGAGTTGGAACAGCGGACAGAAAATCCTAAATGGGGCAACCACTCCGCGATGAAGGTCAAAGCATGACACAGCCCCTTGTTGCCGTTACCGCTGATGTCCGCGAATTCGATCGATATGTCTGGCACGCAACGCCGCAGACCTACCTGCGCGCCGCTTTTGACGGAGCGGGCGTGCTTCCGCTGATCGTCCCCGATTTCGGCGACGGCATCGATTTCCAGTCGCTTCTGGATAGCGTCAGCGGTGTACTGATCACCGGCTCCAAGACCAATGTCCATCCCTCCGCTTTTGGCGCCGAGCCGGACGAACGCTATGAGCCCTATGACCGGGCTCGCGATGCGACCAGCCTGCCGCTGATCCGTGCGGCGATTCTGCGCGGGATGCCCCTGCTTGCCATCTGCCGCGGCATCCAGGAACTCAACGTCGCGCTGGGGGGGACGCTTGTCACCGAGATCCATGAGCGCGAGGGCGCGCACGATCACCGCGCGCCCGATGCAGAGCACAATGACGAACGCTTCGTGATCCGCCAACAGGTCAATGTGGCGGAAAACACCTGCCTCGCTGCAATCACGGGAAGCGGGCCGCTGGCGGTAAATTCACTCCATCGCCAGGCGATCGACCGGCTTGCGGACGGTCTGACCGTCGAGGCCCTTGCCGAGGACGGAACGGTGGAGGCCGTGTCGGTCTCCGGCGCAAAATCATTTGCGCTTGGGGTTCAGTGGCACCCGGAATACTGGGCACACAGCGACGCGCCGTCGGCGGCCATTTTCCGCGCCTTTGGCGATGCAGTGCGCGACTACGATCACAGACGCCGGGCGTCGGTCGCAGCCGAATAGCCCGCCGTCCGCCGGTCAGCGCTCGCCGACCGGTCCCGTCGATTGACGGATATGAAGTTCGGGCCTGATCAGTTCCTGGCCGCCGTAAACTTCGACACCGTTGAGCCGATCGAGCAGCGCGGCGGCGGCTCGCCGGCCGACTTCGCGCTGGCCATTCCACACCGTCGTCAGGGCGGGCGTGGCGATTGCGGCTTCCTCCAGATCGTCATAGCCGGTCACTGAAACATCACGGCCGGGCAGCAGCCCGGCCCGGTAGAGCCCGTTCATCAGGCCGATCGCCACAAGATCGTTCCAACACACCGCCGCGGTTGGTTTTTCCGACAGGTCGAGAAAGCGCTGTGTGGCGTCGAAGCCGGCCTGCTTGGTGCGCGGCCCCGGAATCCGCCAGTCGGCGCGCACCGGCAGGCCCGCCCTTTTCATGGCGTTGACATAGCCTTGATAGCGGTCCCGCCCGGTCGAAGTCTGGTCTGTTCCGCCGATCATGGCGATACGCTTGTGCCCTAGCGAAATCAGGTGATCGGTGGCAAGCGCGGTCCCATAGGTATCATCGCCGCGGAACACCGGCACATCGGCGCCGTCGACCGATCGCGCGATCAGCACCACGGGCAGGCCGTTGTCTTCCGCGACACGGATGTCGGCAGCCGGTGTTCCGATCGCGGGCGACATGATGACGCCGTCGGCGCCGAGTTGAAGCAACGTGTCAATGAAGTCCCGTTGCTTCTCGACCTGGTCATAGTGGTTCGACAGGATGAAAGTCTGGCGGCTGCGATCGAGTTCGGTCTCGATCGAGCGCAGGATCTCGGCGAAGAACGGGTTCATGATGTCGTGCACGACGACCCCGACAATGCCCGACCGCGACGTTCGCAAACTGGCCGCGCGCCGGTTGTAGATGTAGCCGATCTCGCGCGCATGCGCCTTGATTCGGTCCCGGGTGACATCGGCGACCAGCGGGCTGTCGCGCAAAGCCAGCGATACGGTCGCGGTCGATACGCCAAGCGCTTCCGCGATTGTCGAAAGTTTGATTTTCTGTGCCAGCGCCTGTTCTCCCGCAGCCCCCGAAACACGTCTTTAAAACGTTTAAAAGAACCTTATTCCAATCGGGAAGTGCAGATCAAAGTTTTTTTGCCAGCGGCGCCGCTTCGATATTCGGCGCGCTGCGTTGGGCGAGCCGCAACTTGCGCTCTCGGTCGACGATATACAGACCCGAAGCAACGATGATCAGCGCCCCCGCAATGGTCCAGCCGTCGGGCAGCTGGTGAAAGAACACGTAGCCGGAGATGATCATCCAGACCAGTTGCAGATAGGGATATGGGGCGAGCGCCGAGGCGCTCGCCCGCTGGTAGGCCTTGATCAGCAACCAGTGGCCGATCCCGCCGAACAGGCCGAGGCAAAGCAGGACCGCCCAGTGCAGCAGGCTTGGCGGCAGGCTGCCGTAAAGCGGGACCGCGGGCGCCATCAGCACCGCCGGCGCGGCGGCGGAAATGAATATCAGGCTTTCGGCCGACTCGGTCGATCCCAGCTTCCGGGTCATGACGACGTAGCCGACATAGGAAAACAGGGCGCAGAAGGAGAACACCATCCCGAACTTGAAGGCGCCGAAGCCCGGCCGCGTGATCACGAACACGCCGACGAGGCCGATCAGCACCGCCAGCCAGCGCCGCCACCCGACCCGTTCACCCAGCAACGGGCCCGCGATGGCGGTGATGACCATCGGCGCGAAAAAGAAGATCGACATCGTCTCGGCTAGCTGCAGAGTGCGAAGCGCGAAGAAGTTGAAGATCGTCGAACCGGCCAGCAGCGCGCCGCGCAACATCTGGGCAGGCCAGTTGTTCGCCCTGAAGGCGGCCGGGTATCGCCAGACCTGGAGCAGGATAAGGGCGAGCGCCGTGTGAACGGCAAATCGCGTCCACGCGACAAATGGCGCCTGCATGCCGGAAAGCACCAGGAACTTGGCGCTGGTATCGAGACAGGCAAACAGGAAGCCGCTGCCGAAAATCAGCAAGATGGCGGAGACCGAAGTTGGCGCCTCGTTGATCGATTGGGAAACAGTCACCGCGCCTGCCTGAAGATTATTTATCGGCAGATCAATTGCGGAACTCGAGGCAAAGCGCAATTGGCCAGCTTGGCTCTTTGCGCATGTCTGCTATGCATCTTCATCCATCGGTTCGTCGCCATCGTCGACCTCGCTGGCGCCCAGGCCGCCGGCCAGATTTGCCTCCACGCGGCGCAGCAGCTTCAGGAGCGTCTTGCGTTCCTTCTTGTCGAGGCCGCGTAGCGCCGATTTTTCGGTCCGTTTTACCGATTTGGTAATTTCCGCGATCGCGCCGCGACCGGTCTCCGTCAGCGAGACATGCGCCACCCGAGCATCGGACTCCGAGCTTCCCTTCTCGACGAAGCCCTGCGCCGCCAAACGGTTTATCGTCTTGGTGACGGTCGGCGGACGCACGCCGAGCTTGAGCGCCAGTTGGCCGGGCGTGAGCCCGTCTTCCTCGGCCAGCGCGAGCATGATCTGGTCCTGACCGGCATAAAAGCCGTGCGCCAGCAGGCGGGCGGCCAGTTCGGTGCGCGCCAAGCGGGCCGCCGACTGGATCTGTGCGGTAACCGAACCCTTGCGCGCTTTCGCCATTGCCGTCCTCCCTCGGGAATTGCCGGACCACCATAGCCATGGAGCCCAATTTCGCAAACGTCCGACGGTTGCCATCCCCCATCGAAAACCCTAGCGTCGCGCCACTGCATTCTAAGAGCGCTCCATGAACCTGCCCCGTCGCCATTACAGGGAAATGACAGCCGGCGAATTGTCCCGCGCGCCGGGCGCCGGTTGGATCGCGGTGCTGCCGCTTGGAGCAACCGAGCAGCACGGGCCGCATCTGCCGTTCGAAACAGACACGATCATCGCCGGGGGCGTGGCCGCGCGCGCGATCGAGATCGCACCCGAAAGCCTGCCCGTCACCGTTCTCGATGCCGAGCCGGTCGGGTATTCGCCAGAGCACATGGACGTCAAAGGCTCGAAGACGCTTGCGTTCGACGAAGCGGTGAAGCGCTGGATCGGGATCGGCGAAAAACTGCACGGGCAGGGTTTCCGCAAATTCGTCATGCTCAACGCGCATGGCGGCAATTCCCCGCTGATGACCATCGTGGCGACGGAACTGCGGGTCCGCTTGAACATGCTGGCGGTCGCTACGAGCTGGACCCGGTTCGCCCCGCCGCCCGACCTTGTGCAGCCCGACGAGAAGGCGCTCGGCATTCACGGCGGCCTGATCGAGACTTCGGTCATGCTGGCGTTGCGCCCCGACATGGTCGACATGGACAGGGCGAGCGATTTCCCCTCGGCGCAGACCGGGTTCACGAGGCGCTTCACTCACCTGCGCGCTTACGGCCCGCATGCCTTTGGCTGGAAGATGGCGGATCTCAATCCGCAGGGCGTCACCGGCAATGCCGCCGCGGCGACGGCGGAACTCGGTAACGCACTGATCGACCACGCCGCCGCGGGCTTCGTGGAACTGCTGCAGGACGTGCACCGCTTCGATGCCGACGCCCTAGTCTAGCGGCCGTTCCATGAACACGCGCGCCGTCTCGTCGAGCCCCCAGGAAATGTGCTCCCGGCGGATGGCCATCATCGCGGCTGTCAGCCGGCCGCCCGTAATCTCCCGGAAGCCCAAGCGCCGATAGTAGGGCGCGTTCCAGGGTACGTATTTGAACGTGGAGAGCAGTAGGCGGGACAATCCCCTTTCGCGCGCCGCCTCCCCGACGCGGTCGATCAGTGCCGCACCGATACCCTGCCCAGCGTGTTCGGGCAGCACGTCGATCTCCTCGATGTAGGCCGCATCGTCCACCGGACGAAAACCGATGTAGCCAACCGGGCCGTTTTCCTCTGCGACGAAGAGCATCCCGTCGGCGATCCTGCGTCGAAGCCGATCCGCCTCGGTCGGCTCGTCTTCGGCAATGTACGCCATTCCGACCGCCAGGAAGCGGCTGGCCGCCATGGTCTCGATATGCTGCAGGCAGGGTATATCGGCCGGCTTTCCGTGCCTGATCGATCCGGTCATGTCCGTTTGTCCACTCCCCACCCTTTAAAACCACCGCCTCACTGGACTATATGAGCGCGGATCGCGCCTGTACTACAGCAAACCGCCCACACCGAGGAATCCATGACCGAACCCGCGCCCCGCATTCCCGTCACCGTGCTGACCGGCTACCTCGGATCCGGCAAGACGACGCTGCTCAACCGTATCCTGTCGGAAAATCACGGCAAGCGTTACGCCGTGATCGTCAATGAATTCGGTGAGATCGGCATCGACAACGACCTGATCGTGGAATCCGACGAGGAGATCTACGAAATGAACAATGGTTGCGTCTGCTGTACGGTACGCGGCGACCTGATCCGGGTCGTCGAGGGCCTGATGCGCCGGCCGGGACGTTTTGACGCCATTGTTGTCGAGACCACCGGGCTGGCCGATCCGGTCCCGGTCGCGCAGACCTTTTTCATGGACGAAGACGTGCGCGCGAAGACCGAACTCGATGCCGTCGTCGCGTTGGTCGACGCCAAGCACCTGCCCTTGCGCCTGAAGGACAGCCGCGAGGCCGAAGACCAGATCGCCTTCGCCGACGTCGTCCTGCTCAACAAGACGGACCTTGTCAGCGCCGACGAGCTCGCCGATGTCGAGCACCTGATCCGCGCCATCAATCCGACGGCGCCGATCCACCGCACGACGCGCTCCGTGATCGACCTGAACCGCGTGTTGGGCCGCGGCGCGTTCGACCTTCAGCGGGCTCTGGAAAACGACCCGCATTTCCTCGACCATGATCACCCGGACCACGTTTGCGGGCCCGATTGCGACCATGACCACCATCACGATCATGACGGGCACGATCACCATCATCATGACCATAGCCACGTGTCGGACGTCCACGACGTGACCGTAAAGTCGGTCAGCCTGCGCGGCGGCGAGATGAATCCGCAGCGCTTCTTTCCCTGGATCGAGAAGATCACCCAGACCCAGGGACCCGACATCCTGCGCCTCAAGGGCATTGTGGCCTTCGCCGACGATCCCGAACGCTACGTCGTCCAGGGCGTGCACATGATCGTCGAGGGGGACCACCAGCGTCCGTGGAAGGACGGCGAGACCCACGAAAGCCGGCTGGTCTTCATCGGCCGCAATCTCGACTCCGAACTGCTTGAGCGCACCTTCAAGGCCTGCGAGGCGTGAACGGCTGATGCCCACCGTTGCCCCGCTCGCTCTCGACGGCCCTTGCGTTGTAGCCGTCTTCCTTGACGGCATTCCGCATTTCGCGCTCGCCGACGGCGTCGTCCATCGCCTCGATGGCGGCCACAAGCAGACCGAGGTTCACGACGGATTGCTCTGCGCCGCTCATGATTTTGCGGGCAACCGGTTGGTCACCGGTGGCGAGGATGGCCGCATCATGGCCACAGCGTCCGACGGCGCCACCGAAATGCTCGCCGAGGAAGGACGCAAATGGGTCACCGCCATTGCCGCCGGACCCCAGGGCGCGGTGGCCTATGCTGTCGGGCGCGACGCCCATGTCATTCTGCCGGGTGGCGAGAAACGCACCTTCAGCCATGCGCGCTCGGTCGAGGGAATCGCCTTTGCTCCGAAGGGGATGCGCATCGCCGTCGCCCGCTACAATGGCGCAACCTTGCATTTTCCCGCGACAAAGGGTGCGCCCGTCGAGCTTGAGTGGGCGGGCGCCCATACGGGCATATCCTTTTCGCCCAATGGCGAGTTCCTCGTCACCACGATGCAGGAAAACGCGTTGCACGGCTGGAAACTTTCCGACGGCCGCCACATGCGGATGACCGGCTACCCGGCCAAGGTGAAGAGCTGGTCGTGGAGCGCGAAAGGCAAGTGGCTGGCGACCTCCGGCGCGCAAGCCGCCATCGTCTGGCCGTTTCAGGGCAAGGACGGGCCGATGGGCAAGGCCCCGCTCGAGCTCGGCACCCGCGGCGACAGCCTCGTCACTTCGGTCGCCTGTCATCCGACGGAAGACATGGTGGCCGTCGGCTATGCCGATGGCATGATCCTCGCCGTCCGCTTTGCCGACGCCAAGGAAGCCCTGCTTCGGCGCGGCGGCAAAGGCGCGATCTCGTCCATGGAGTGGGACCGACAGGGCGCGCGCCTTGCCTTCGGGTCCGAGCCGGGAGACTGCGGCGTGGTCGACATCCGCGCCTGACCGGTCCGTTGCCGTCGGGCCGCACTTCGTCCTTGCCACGCCCGGTATCACCGCCGTCTGGCTTTTGAGAAAGAACCCTTCCTCCGGTTCGCATGAGGAAGGTGGGAAGACGGGCGGTCTCTTCACGCTCGTCTAACAAGTAATCAGCGATCCGAGGACCGCCCGTCCCGGCGAATCTCTGCCGCTTACTCGGCAAGGCATCCTTCCGGGAT
>JBNLDE010000042.1:0-46532 GCA_050304175.1 Zhengella sp.
ATCGCGCCCTGAACGAGGGCTGCGCCGCGAAGCGAATTTGCGGTTTGGACCGTTCCTGCCTGAATTTTGTATGTCGTGCGGATCCACTGGTCGGCCTTGCGGTCTGACGAAATGCCCGATGACCACCAAAGAGGGGCATCAATTCCGATGCCCAATGGCTGTGCCGGGAGCAGCAAGACCGCTTCTTCCGCACAGGAGACCAAGGCGGTCCGAAACTCCCCGGTCGTTTTCAAGAAGGCGAGACCGAACGCATTCTTGCCTCCGGGATCTGCGCCTAACCAGAAATCCGATTGATCAAGCCATTCCGCTAACTCCCCGCGGAGTTTGGTCATTGCCGACATGTTCTTTGTCCCGCGGCTTGAGCGCATTCCGTGTGCCAATATCTGATTGTCATTTCCGAACGTACAGGTGCTTCCGATGCCAAGCGAGATTGTCCTGATGACGAGCCGTCAAGGAAATGGGGGCTTGCCATCGCAGCTCGGCCCGGGCTACCTCGCTCAAGGTGGGCGAGAAGTTCGGCCGGCCCTCGTCGTCGAAGGTCACGAGGCCTCGGTCGAAAGCGGCGTCCCAAAGGGCCGATAAGAGCAGGCCGTTATGCACATTCAACCGCTCGGCGTCGTTTTCTGATCCTCCGGTTTCCTAAACATAACGGCGGACCACTTCATTGGGGGAGGATCAAGCGCAGGTCGTCTGGGGCGAACCAGCGCGCGCTGCGGAGCGTCTTCTTCTTATCCCGCCTGTCTGCCGTCATTCCTTCACTCCCCTCCGCCCCGCGGCTCAAATTTCGCCGGCGCGCCAGAGAGGCAACGCCGGTCCGGAAACAGATCTATCGCTTGAGGCGCCGATCGCCAATGACCCGCCAGGCGCGCCGATCCACTTCGACGTCACGATGAGCGTTCGTCCGTCCATGCCGGCAAAGGCCAGCTTGGTCGGTGACTCGAACGGGACGTCGACCAGATCCAGCAGATCGCCCGTCGGGAGAATAGACATAGAGCGCCGTGTCATTGAGGGCGGCGATCCAGTAGCGCCCGGCATCGTCGAACGCCGCGCCGTCCGAACGCCCGCCCGGCAGCCGGGTATCGGCGAAAGGGGTCCGGACACCGACCGCACCGGTCGCGAGGTCGCATTCGACGAACCAGATATGCCGGATGTCCCAGTGGGAATCGGAAAAGTACAGCCTCCTCATTTCGCCATCGACGGCAAGTCCGTTGGGGGTGGTCAGGCCGTCCACAACCGTCTCGAGCGACAGGTCCAGCGTGACCCGGCTCACGCTTGCCGCTTCCGGTGTCAGTTCGCTCGCCATGACGGTGACCAACAGCCGGCCGGCCGGATCGACCGTGGCGTCGTTGAAGCGCATTCCGGGGCGTCGAGCGAGACCAGCCTCTGCAGCGCGGCGGTGTCCGCGTCGCACCCGTAGATCCCGCTCTCCATGCGAACTGCCGGCTTCCCGGCAGCGCACAGTACGACGAAACCGGTCCGCCCGAGTCAATGCCGGATATTCACGAGATCCAGTTCCAATCCCTCGGCCATCCCGCCGGAAACCGCCCGCACGCGGCTGCGGGATTGCGATCAGTCGGCGGTCCTTTTGTGAACGATGAGGCGAACTCCTGTCGGCAAGGGATCGAATCCGGTGCGCTTGCGGAGCGATCCCATCAGTCCGTCCGGGACGAACAACGCGAAGACGATCGCGACGAGGCCCAGTCCTGCCAGGTACCAGACGCCGAAATCTCCAAACAGCTCCTGCAACAGGAAGAAGATTACGGCGCCGACGATCGGCCCCTCGAATGTTCCAAGACCGCCGACAAGCACCATGAACAGCATGAACACCGTCCACTGCACACTGAAACTGGTGCGCGGCTGGAACGTGATCGCGCTGGCCAGCCAGACCGTGCCGGCAAGCGCGCAGCCGATGGCGGCAAGGACGAAGATTATCTGCTTTATCCGCATGACGTCGATGCCGATCGAACTGGCCGCATCCTCGTCGTCGCGGATCGCCTGGGCCGCCGCGCCGAAGCGGCTGCGCAAGAGTATGAAGGTCGCCAGCAACATGGTTGCGAGGCCGCCGAGGCCGAGCCAGTAGTTCAGGTTGCGACGCGTCTCCGGATCGAACGCGTTGAGCGCGAGCAGCGAGGTGCCGGTTTCGCCCTGCACGTCGGGATCGAACATCACCGTGATGCGCAGCACTTCGGCGATTACCCACATGGCGATCGCGAATTCGCCGCCCTTGAGCCTCAACGCGAACCCGCAAATGGCGGCCGCCACCAGGCCGGCGCCCAGCGGCCCGACCATCAAAGCCAGGTAGGGCGGGGCGCCCAGATCGACCAGGCGTAACGCGCAGTAGGCGCCGATCCCGAAGAAGGCCTGCTGGCCGACGGAGACAAGTCCGGCATATCCGGCCAGCAGGTTCCACATGACCGCCAGCAGAATGTAGATGAACAGCGTCGTGAGCTTGTCCACGACGAGCCCACCGGCGAAGAGGGGCAGGACAGTAAGAAGCGCGATGACGGAGGCTGCCAGAAACAGCGTCGTCCGCGTTGCCTGTGTCCAGCGTTCAGCAACAAACAATGGGTGGCTCATGTGCCGCTCTCCTGCGGGTCTGCCGTCCGACCGGGCGCCGTTTTCGTGAACAGCGCGCGCCAGCCGCCGTGGTGATGGGCATATGCGTGATAAAGCCGCGCGCCTAGCACGCCGAGAAACACGAGGTGCCCGGCAAGCTGGAACCACTGGGCCGAGAAGGTTGCGCCGAAGCTCTGGGCGATGCCGAGCGCGATGCCGCCGGCGAGCGTTCCCCACAGCGATCCGATACCGCCGATCAGCACCGCCTCGAAGGCGAATATGAGCTGGGTCGGGCCGGCATAGGGATTGATGAGGGCCCGCATTGCGAGGAACGCACCGGCGAGACCGGCAAGCGCTACGGCGATCGCCGCGGCCGCGCGGTGAACCTGTTTGGCGTTGACGCCGCTCAGTTCGGCAGCTTCGGGATCGCTTGAGGTCGCGCGGATCGCACGGCCAAGCTTGGTGTAGCTCAGCATCAGTTGCAGGGCCACGAGCGTAACGACCGCGACCAGGAAGGTGATGACCGGCAGTTTGCCGAGCGAAATGCCGAAGGGCAGTTGCCAACTGGCCCATGACAGCGATCCGATATGGCTGCCCAGCGACTTGGTGTCCGAACCGAACAGACCGAACATGGTGTTCTGCAGCATCGCGCCGAGCCCGAAGGTCAGGAGAAGCGGCAGCAGGACGTTGCTGCCGAGGGCGCGGGCGAAGAGCAGGCGCTGCAGCAGCCAGCCGATGGCTGCCATAACCGGCAGCATGGCGAGGACCGCGACGAGCGGCGACAGGTGGAGCACCTCGACGCCGAACAGGACCAGATAGGCGCCGAGGATGGCGAGGTCGCCATGCGCAAGATTGATAAAGCGGACAACGCCGAACATCAGCGACAGGCCGGCTGCAAGAATGGCATAGTAGCCACCAAGCAGGATACCCTGGATCAGAGCGTCAAGCATGGCCAGCCTCCCGTTTGTCGAGGCCGAAATAGGCGTCGGTGATGGCCTGTTTGCCGAGTTCGTGGGGCTCGCCATCGAGCGCGATCTCGCCTTCCAGCATGCAGGCGACACGGTCGGAAAAGGCCATGGCGCGGTCGAGATCCTGTTCCACTAGGATCATGGTCGTTTCGCCGCTTTGCTTGAGGCCGGCGAGCGACTGGTAGAGCCCTTCGACGGCGATCGGCGACAGTCCGAGCGAGACCTCATCGAGTAGCAGGACGGAGGGATTGCTCATCAGCGCGCGGCCGATCGCAACCGCCTGGCGCTGGCCGCCGGACAAGCCGCCGGCGAGCGCACTGGTCAGAGGCTTCAGGGCCGGAAACGCGTCGAGCACGGTGTCGGTCGTCCAGAAACCGGGGCGGCCGTTCTCACCCGCGACCCGCAAATTGTCGGCCACGGTCATGTCGGCGAAAAGCCGCCGCCCTTCCGGCGCCATCGCAAGGCCCGCGGCGACCCGCCGGTGGGCCGGGTAGGCGGTTATGTCGGTGCCGTCGAGCCTAATCGCGCCGCCGCTGGCCGGGTGAACGCCGCAGATCGTGCGGAACAGGGTGGTCTTGCCGGCGCCGTTGGCTCCCACGATACCGAGCACGGAGCCGCGCGTCACCGCGAGGCAGACGTCGCGCACGGCGGTCAGCAGGCCGTGGCCGGCAACGAGATTGTCGATTTCGAGAATTGTCATTCGACGCCGCTCCCCAGATAGGCGCGCATGACATGCGGATCGGCCATGACATCGTCCGGCTTTCCGTCGGCGATCACCTCGCCGGCATTCATGCAAACCAGCCGGTCGATGATCTTGAGCAGCGCGTGCAAAATGTGCTCGATCCACACGATGGTCATGCCATCGCCCTTGAGCACGCCGATCAGCTCGGTCAACTGGTGAAGCTCGGCTTCGGTCAGACCGCCGCCGATCTCGTCGAGCAGCAGGATTTCCGGTTGTGTCGCCAAAGCGCGCGCCAGTTCGAGGCGCTTGCGGTTGAGCAGCCCCAAGACGGCGGCAGGCAGGTTGGCGTATTGCAGCAATCCGGTACGCTCCAGCGTTTCGGCCGCGAGCGTTTCCGCTTCGCTGTTCAGCAGGCTCGCACCGTGGTTGGCGGCGGCAAGCACGTTTTCGAACACGGTCATGCCGAGGAAAGGCCGCGGCACCTGGTGGGTGCGCGCGATGCCTCGCCGGCACCGCGCCGTGGCGCTAATGTCGGTAATATCGTCATCCGCGAACCGCACCCCGCCGGCGGTCGGCGGGAAAGCTCCCGCCAACACACCGAACAGGGTGGTCTTGCCGGCCCCGTTGGGACCGACAATACCCACTGCCTCGCCGCGCATTGCGCGAAAATCGACCGCCTTGAGCACCTGGAAGGTGCCGAAGCTCTTGTCGATCCCCCTACATTGCAGCAGTGGCGGAGATGACGCCGACGACTCCGCCATTGTTCAGCCTTGCAGAACGTAGGGCGTCATTTTGCCGGTCAATGGCACGGAAGGGTGATCGGCATTGGAGACGATGTTAAGAGCGAACTCCCAAGGTCCTTCGCTGGCCTTCACCCACTGCACCCCGACGACGCTGGTCGTCGCGACGTTCGGCACCGGCCCGGTGGTGAAATCGATCGTGCCGACCGCGGTGTCCGCCTTGAGGGTCGAAAGAGCACTGGCAAGCGCCGTCTTGTCTTTCGGGTTTCCGGACGCGGCCAAGGCAGCAATCGCGGCATCGAGCAGCGAGGCGTTGGCGCCGATCTGCTGGTTCCACTGCTTCTTGACCGCCGCCTCGTATCCCATGGCGATTTCATGACTGGTGAGACCGGTCGATGGCGAGGAGAACGGGAAGTCCTTGTGCCAGTAGGCGCCGGCGTGGAGCCCGTAACCCAGCGAACCCATGGCTTCCAGTTCGGCGGCAAACAGGCCGGCCTTGGCCATCTGAACGATCTTCGCCTGCTGGGCAAAGCCCTTCTGCGCGGCCTGGCGCCAGAAGACCGGGAAGTCGGGCGGGAAGGGGAAAGTGTTGAAGATCTCGCAACCTTCCTTCTTGTAGGTGTTGATCTGGGTCGAGAAGTCGGCGGTGCCGTTTTCGTACGGGCCCGGATCGATGATCGTGAAGCCGGCTTTTTCGAGTTCGGGCATCAACAGGCCGCGAATGGCGTTGCCATCGGCGTCGTTGGGCAGGAGAACGCCGACTTTCCTGTTGGTCTCCACAAGGCTCCACTGGTCGGCGTAGAGCGTCGCGAAATTGCCGACTCCGAAGCAGAAGTGATAGGTCCACTTGAACGGCGAGGGCTGACCCGGCTTTGCGCCGCGGCCGAAATAGAAGCTTTCCCAAGGCGCCGTCGTGGACAGGCATGGCACGCCCGCCGCTTCGCAGGCATCGGCGACCGGGTTGACGTTCTCTGGCGTCGCAGACGTCAGCATCATATCGACATGGTCGCTGTTGATCATGTCCTTGGCGACCTGGCTGGCGCGCACCGGATCGGACTGCGTATCGCCGAGAATGAGCTGGACGCCGTAGCGCTTGTCGCCAACCTGCACGCCGTCGGCCATGTGCGCGTTGAACTTCTCGACGAGGAACGGGTCGCCTTCGCCGAAAACGCCGAGGGGACCGGATCGAGAACCGATGAAGCCGACGCGGATGACGTCGTCGCCCTGGGCAAAAGCCGGACGCACGGTCGCGGGCACGCTGAGAAGGGCTGCTGCGCCGCCTGCCAGCCTGACAAAGTCGCGGCGGGTAACGGTGTTGGCGTTGTTGGTGGTCTTGTCTGTGCTCATGATTTCCTCCCGAAATTGAGCAAAATGCCGGGCGGCCTCCCTGCCGCCCGGTATGGGCGTCAGCCGAGATGGCTGTTGACGAACGCGCCGGCCTCGTCGATCGAGGCCATGCCTTCATCGAGCATCGGCGCGAAAAGTTGCCAGGAATGGACCATGCCGTCCCACACCTTCAGCTCGGCCTTTCCGCCGGCGGCGTTGATGCGGCTGGCGATGGCGATGCTGTCGTCACGCAGGATTTCCCAGGACCCGACATGGACGAGAACGGGCGGAAGGCCCGCCATGTCGGAGTGGAACGGCGTGACGGCCGGAGAACGGCGGTCGCCGTCGCCGATATAGACGGCGTTGAAGAGTCCCATCAGTTCGGGCGTCAGCAACGGCGCGTCGGTGACCGTGTGGTGCGAATCCCCGTCATCGGCGAGGTCGAGCGCCGGAGACATCAAGACAAGGCAGCCGGGCAGCGCCAAGCCCTCGTCGCGGGCGCGGACCGCCGTGGCGAGCGCCAGGTTGCCACCGGCGGAATCACCGCTTAGCGCCACGGACGATGCCGCGTAACCCTTGTCGAGTGCCCATTTGTAGGCCGCGAAAGCATCATCGTGGGCGGCGGGGGCGGGGTGTTCCGGCGCCAGGCGATAGTCGACGCTGAGGACCGCGGCGCCCGATACCCTTGCCAGATTCGAGGCGATAACCCGGTGCGAGCGCGGGGAGCCGAAGAAGAAGCCTCCGCCGTGATAGTAGATGACGAGCCTGCCGGGTTTTGTATTCGGCAAGCGGATCAGTTCTGCTTCGCAGGGGCCGATCGACAGCCTCTCGATCATCGCGCTTTCGGCGATCGGCGTTTGCGCGTTGATGCCTTCGAACCATTCGCGCATCCCGTCCGGACCGGCGTTTTCCGGCGGCGGGTTCTGGGCGCTGATTTCCAGAATGAATTTGAGTTGTTCCTTGGACATTTCTCTTCCCTCGTGCCTCAGCAGTCACCGGCGACGCGCATTCGCGCGCGCCGCCGGCCGTGGGGCTACTGCATCCGGACGATCGGCTTGATGGCGACGCCGGTTTCTGAATCATGGATGGCCTGGTTGATCTCCTCGAAACCGTAGAAGCGGACCAGCTTGTCGAACGGGAAACGGCCCTGCCGGTAGAGGTCGATCAGCATCGGGATGAAGACGTCCGGGTTCGACTCGCCTTCGACGATGCCGACCAGCTTGCGGCCGGCGCTCATGAAATGGGTCTCGTTGAGGACGATCTCGGCATCGGGTCCCGAGGCGCCGAGAATGCCGCATGTCCCCATTGGCGCGAGGCTTTCAACCGCGTTGCGGATGACGCCGGGCAGCCCGGTGGTGTCGAGCGCGAAGTTCACGCCATAGCCCGTGATCTTCATGATCTCCTCGGTGGCGTTTGCATTGACGGGGTTGATGGTGTGGGTCGCGCCCAATTCGCGGGCGGTCTTCAGGCGCTCGTCGTTCATGTCGACGGCGATGATGGTCGATGCGCCGACGACCTTGGCGGCCATGACCGCAGAGAGGCCCACCGAACCGGTGCCGAAAACTGCAAAACTCCTGCCGGCGGAGACTTTAAGTGCGTTCATCACCGCGCCCGCACCAGTCTGGATGCCGCATGCCAGCGGACCGAGCAGCTCCAGCTCGACGTCGTCGGGTACCTTGACGGCGTTGGCTTCGGTGCAGATCGCGTAGGTGGCGAAAGATGACTGGCCGAAGAAGTTCGAATGGATCGCCTCCGATCCGTTGTTGAGCGCGGTAGAACCATCCGGCCGGGTTGCGAAGAAATTACGCGGGAAAAACTCGTGACAGTAGGTGACCGCATGCTCCTGGCAACTCGGGCAAGTGCCGCAGGAGTCGAACGTCATGACGACGTGGTCCCCGGGCTTAACCTTGGTGACGGCATTGCCGACCTTTTCGACAACGCCCGCGCCCTCATGGCCGAGGACGACCGGCATCGGCGTGGGTAGCATACCGTCACGGACAACCAGATCGGTGTGGCACACGCCGGTGGCGGCGACCTTCACAAGGATTTCGTTATCGCGCGGCTCCTCGATCTCGATTTCCTCGAGGCTGAGGGCTGCCCCTTTGTCGCGCGCGATCGCGGCACGTATCTTCATTGTCGTTCTCCGAAAATTGGCATGGTGCGTGCGGTCCGCCCGGGCACCGAAAACGCCGCGGGCGGTGTCCCGGGAGGGATCAGAATGGGTAGGGCGTGGCGTCCTCCTTCACGGAAATCCACATCCATTGGGTGAACTCCTCGATGTCGGCCGGTCCGCCTATGCGGCTGCCGTTGCCCGATTTGCCGCGTCCGCCGAACGGCGCGAACGGTCCGCCATTGACCGTTTGGTCGTTGATGTGGAGCTGTCCGACATTGAGTTGCTCGCCGAGCGCCAGGGCGCGGCCCGTGGAGCGCGAGATGACGCCGGCGGCGAGGCCGTAGTCACTCATGTTGGCGAGTTCGATGGCCTCTTCGTCGTTCTTGAAGGAGATGATGCAGGCGACCGGGCCGAAGATTTCCTCTTCGAAGGCGCGCATGCCCGGTTTCACGCCGGACAGCACGGTGGCCGCGTAGAAGCGTCCGTCATGGGTTCCGCCGGCCAGAAGATTCGCGCCCTTGGCGACCGCGTCGTCCACAATGGCCTGGATCGTTTCGACCTGGGTGTCGGAGATGATCGGTCCGAGCGCGACTTGGCCGGAAGAGGGGTCGCCGCAAGGCAGATGCGTGGCCTTGCCGACGAGGCGTTCGGTCAGTCCCTCGACCACGCTCTCGTGGGCGAGGATCAGGCCGGTCGCCATGCAGATCTGGCCCTGGTGCAGATACGCGCCCCAGGCGGCGTTCGATGCAGCCACATCGAGGTCGGCGTCTTCAAGGACAACGAGCGCGTTCTTGCCGCCGAGTTCGAGCTGGACCTTCTTCAGGTGCTTGCCGCACAGTTCGCCGACGCGCTGGCCGCCGCGGGCCGAACCGGTAAAGGATACCATCGCGATGTTGGGGTCGGCGCACAGCGCCTCCCCGGCCTCGATGCCGCCCGGCACGATCTGCAGCACGCCCTTGGGTAGGCCGGCTTCCTCGAAGATACGGGCAATGATGATGCCGCCGGTGATCGGCGTGCGCGGATCAGGCTTGTGCACGACCGCATTGCCGAGAGCGAGGGCCGAGGCAATCGCCCTGACCGACAGGACCAGCGGGAAGTTGAATGGCGAGATCACGCCGACGACGCCATGGGGAACGCGCTTGGCATAGTTGGTACGGTCGTCGAAGCCGGCCAGCATGATGCCGCTCGGCTGGGTCGCCAAGGTCGCCGAATTGCGGATGAACAGCGCGCCGTGCTCGATCTCGATGCCCGCCTTGGGCTGGATGGAGCCCGATTCCTTCATGATCCAGGGGATCAGCTCCTCGGCGTTCTGTTCAAGCAGGTCTGCGGCCTTGTTGAGGATGGCCTGGCGCGCCGTCGGCAGGATTTTGGCCCATTCGCGCTGCGCCTTGCGGGCTTCGGCCGCCGCGCGGGCGATATCCTCCGCGCCTCCGATACCAACGGTCGCCAGCAACTCGTTGGTCGACGGATCGCGCACCTCGCCCACGCCGGCGCTTGTCGTCTGCCAGTCGGAGAACAGGGCTTTTCCCTGCCATTTGTCGGCGGCGATGAATTGCTGGTTCTGTACGTTCATGTGTGTCCTCCCGACATCGGTTCGATGGCGCCGTGCACGAACACGACGCGAAGTCTGGCCGGCCGGAGGAGGGCAGGGAGGGCGCGCCGCAACCGGAAAATCTACCGCAGGCACAGCTTCGCCGGCGGCGCCGAACGCGGTGTCCGGAACCAGGCAGCGATTGACCGGATTTACCGATCTCCTCCCTTACCCGCCTCCTCAAGCGAGCTCGCCCTGACAACAGCAAAGGCCGTGCCAATTGCGGCCGCCCATATCGCGGATCCGGGAATGCGTGCGGATTTGTCGCGGAAAAACAACGTTATATCGGATAATAAAATCTGCCGGTTTCCCGCGATCGTCTCGCGCGGTGCGGGGAGATGCAGTTCCCGGGTTCATGATTTAATGAAACCATACTTCCAATATTCATGATTTCGTGAATACATGACGGCGGGAGGAAAACCGATGGACAGTGCCGATACGCGGATTTCGCTCGCCGAGGCTTCAAGGCGGGCCTCCGGAATTCTGACGCGCGGCGCCAGCAGCGAACTGGAATCGGCGGCTGCGCCAACATTCGACGACCTTACCGAGGTCCTGCATTTCGCGCTGGGCGACGGGCGCATTTGGCTCAACGATCAGCGCATGGTGTTGATGCAGTCGGTGGTGCTCGGCCGGCTACGCGCGGAAATCATCGATGCGTTCGGCATGGAAACGGCCAAGGCGATCTTCATGCGTGTCGGCTACATGCAGGGAATGCGCGATGCCGAACTGATCCAGAAACGATTTCCGAACGAGGATTTGACCCACGCGCTGGCGGCCGGGCCGCGAGTCCATACACTGGAGGGCTTCGTCAAGGTGACGACCAAGCACTTCGAATTCGATGGCGAGAAGGGTACATATTTCGGCGAATTCTACTGGGACGATTCGTCGGAAGCCGCCGAGCATCTCGCCAGCTACGGGCTGGCCAGCGAACCGGTGTGCTGGCTTCAGACCGGCTACCCGTCGGGCTATACGACACAACTGTTCGGCAAGCCGGTGATCTTTCGCGAAATTGAATGCGTGGGCATGGGTGCCAAGCGTTGTCTCGTGGTCGGCCAGCACGCGGACGCCTGGGGCCGCGACGTGCCCGAACGGGAATATTTCGGGCTCGAATGGAAGAACCGGCGCACCTATCGCGTGCCGGTGACGAGCGCCGATCCGGTCGAGCCCGTCGCGGTGGCGAGCGGCGATGGTGTCGCCGTCGGCGTGTCCGCAAGCTTCGTGCGCACCCGCCACCTGCTTCAGAAAGTAGCCGGGACCGACGCAACCGTCTTGTTCGTCGGCGAATCCGGTGTCGGCAAAGAACTGTTCTCCAACCAGCTTCACGAAATGAGCCGGCGGGCAAAGGGGCCGTTCGTTGCCATCAACTGCGCGGCAATTCCGGAGAACCTGGTGGAGTCGGAACTGTTCGGGGTGGAGAAGGGGGCCTTCACCGGCGCCACCAATTCGCGCCCCGGCTATTTCGAGCGAGCGTCGGGCGGCACGCTTTTTCTCGACGAGGTCGCCTCGTTGACCTACTCGGCGCAGGGCAAGCTGTTGCGGGCCCTGCAGGAGCGCAAGATCGAGCGCGTAGGGGCGACCAAAACGACGCAGGTCGACGTGCGTGTGGTCGCCGCGTCGAATGTCGATCTCGCCGAGGAAGTGGCGGCGGGCCGGTTCCGGCAGGACCTCTATTTCAGGCTGTGCGTGTTTCCGGTCGCGATACCGCCGTTACGTGAGCGCCGCGACGACATTCCGCTGCTAATGGCGCATTTTCTGAAACTCTACAGCGAGCGCCATGGCCGGTTCGTTCTCGGTTTCAGCCGCCGGGCCACAGATGCGCTGCTGAAATACGACTATCCCGGCAACATCCGCGAATTGCAGAACCTCGTGGAGCGCGGCGTCGTCTATGCCGATGAAGGCGGGCAGATCGATCTCTCCCATCTGTTCTTCGGGTCGGAACAGCTGCCGTCCTATTCCATCGCGCTGACGAGCGAGGGCAGGCTCGGCAAGACGCCGCTGGGCGGGGATGGGCAGCAGGGCGCGGGAGCAGAAAGCGGAGCGCCACAATCGTTCGAGGAAACCGAGCGCCAGGCCTATGCGGAAGCGCTCAGGCACGCGGGCGGCAACGTCACCGAGGCGGCCCGGAGCCTCGGAATATCGCGCGCCAAGCTCGATTACCGGCTCAAGCGGCTGGGGATCCCGGGAAAAGAAGCGCGGGGATGAACCGGCCGGCCGGATGATGGCGAAGAGCGGTGTCGGGGCCCGCTCATTTTCCGCGTTCGGTTTCGGCTGACAGCACCGACATCGGTGCATTCAAGCCGATTGTGCGGAACTCGCGGCGGGCCCTCTGCGGGTCTGGTTTTTTGGACACCTTGCTGATACCAGAGCGCCAAAGATCCTGGAGAGGTGACGCCATGTTCTCGAACACATTTCCATCGCGCGACGTTATTTCGGAAACGGTAGCGAAGATGCTGTTGGAAATCAGCGCGGTGCATTTTCGCGCCGACGAGCCCTACACATTCACCTCCGGCCTCGCGAGCCCGGTCTATATAGACTGCCGCAAGCTGATCTCCTATCCGCGCATTCGCTCCGCGCTGATGGATTTTGCCGCCTCGGTCATCTTTCGCGACGCCGGTTTCGAGCAGTTCGATTCGGTTGCCGGAGGCGAGACCGCGGGCATCCCGTTTGCCGCATGGCTTTCCGATCGGATGGGCCTGCCGATGCAGTATGTGCGCAAGAAGCCGAAGGGATTTGGCCGGGATGCACAAATCGAGGGGTCCCTGGCCGAGGGCGCGCGTGTTCTGCTGGTCGAAGATCTGACGACCGACGGCGGCAGCAAGCTCAAATTCGCCGAGGCTATATCGAACGCCGGCGCGACGGTCACCGACACGTTTGCAGTTTTCTATTACGACATCTTCCCGGACACGCCCAAGCGTCTGGAGGCTGCCGGCATGCGCCTTCATTACCTCGCCACCTGGTGGGACGTGCTGAAGGTTTGCAAGAACGAGAAGCGGTTCTCGGTGGAGGTCCTCGACGAGGTCGAGAAATTCCTGCACGCGCCGCTTGAGTGGTCTGCGGCACATGGCGGTATTTCCGAACGGCCGAGCTGAGGAATCGGGGCTTCGTTCGATTATCGTTATGCACGGCCGCGTCCTGAATCCGGTTTGAGCCGCCACTAGGACAGACCGTTAATCCGCGAGCAGTTCTCAGTCCTGCGCGTTTGGTCCCGTGATCGCCACCGCCTTGGCGGCCAGGTCAACGAATTTCTTGTATTCCGCGCCGTTGAGGCCGGACAGGATTTCTTCCTGCGCGCTTTCGACCACGGGCAGCAGGGCTGATAGGGTCTGCTCGCCCCGATCGGTCAGCTTCAGGATCCGTGCCCGCCGGTCCCGGCTGTTTTCCGCACGGGTGATCAGGCCTTTCTGTTCCAGGCGGTCGACCACCGCGCCGATCGTCGCGCGGTCCTTCGCGACCGCTTCGGCGAGGCCCGCTTGGTCGATGCCGGGCGCATGGCCAAGCGCGTCGAGCGCGGCATACTGCACCGGTGTGAGATCGAAACCGGCTTCGCGCACGCGCTGCAGGAAAACCTGTGTCGAGATCTGGTGAAGGCGCCGGATAAGGTGGCCCGGCATGCGGGAAACGGGGGTCATGTTCCTCCTTGCTGTTTGCCAGAGCGCTAGGACGGCGACCGGGCTGTCCGCCATTATGACATCAGATTCTGATATGTACACTTACTATTTTGTTGACTCGCCCGCTCGTCTGGGCGATATAGTAAGTCAACATATTATTTTGAGGTGGAGGGTCATATGCAATATTACCTGGATGGTTTTCGCGGTGGCGATCCGGATGTTAGCAACGCGGCGCCCGGCCGCCGCGACCGCGGCGAACACGCGCCGATGCCCGAAAAGGTGGACGTTCTGATCGCCGGCTGCGGGCCGGCGGGCCTTTGCCTCGCGGCGCAGCTGTCGCAGTTTCCCGAGATCGACACGATGATCGTCGAACGCAAGCCCGGCCCGATCGAAAAAGGGCAGGCCGACGGGATCAACACGCGCACCATGGAAATGTTCCAGGCCTTCGGATTCGCCGAGAAGGTCAAGCGCGAGAGCTATTGGGTCAACCAGAGCACCTTCTGGACGCCGGATCCGGAAAATCCCGCCCATATCCGCCGGATCGGCCGCATCCAGGACGTTGCTGACGATTCTTCCGAGATGCCGCATACGCTGATGAACCAGGCGCGGGTGCACGAGCTGTTCCTCGACGTGATGCGCAATTCGCCGTCGCGGCTGGAGCCGGATTATGGCTGGGCAGTCCAGGACTTGACCGTTGATAGCTCGACTGACGACCACCCTGTGACCGTGACGTTGGAAAACACCGGGGTTAACGCGGGCGAGACCGTCACCGTGCGCGCCAACTATGTCGTGGGTTGCGACGGCGCGCGCTCCAACGTGCGCAAGGCTATTGGCGGCGAACTCCATGGCGATGCCGCGCACCAGGCCTGGGGCGTGATGGACATCCTCGCCAACACGGATTTCCCCGACGTGCGCCAGAAGTGCCTCATCGCCTCGGCGAAAGAGGGCAACATGCTGATCCTGCCGCGGGAAGGCGGGTACCTGTTCCGGATATATGTCGAACTCGACAAGCTCAATCCCGACGAGCGCGTCGCCAGCCGCAACCTCTCAGCCGAACACATCATTGCGGCGGCCAACCGGATCATGGCGCCCTACGCGATCGACGTGAAAGAAGTGGTCTGGTGGTCGATCTACGAAATCGGACACCGGATGACCGACAAGTTCGACGACGTGTCCGAAGGCGAGACCCGCAATCCGCGCGTTTTCACCGCAGGCGACGCCTGCCACACCCACAGTCCGAAGGCCGGGCAGGGGATGAACGTTTCGATGCAGGACACATTCAACCTCGGCTGGAAGCTGGCGCATGTGTTCCAGGGCCGCGCGGACGCAAGCCTACTGCGCAGCTATTCGGCCGAGCGTTGGGCAGAGGCCAAGCGGCTGGTCGATACCGACCACGAGTGGGCCCGAATCATGTCCGCGCCGCCCGGGGAATCCGAGCTCGACGGTTCCGGCATGCCGCGTTTCCAGAAGCAGTTCATCGAAAACCTCGAATTCACCGGCGGGCTCGCGGTCAAATACGCAAAATCGGCACTGGTCGGCGCGCCCACCCACCAGGCGCTGGCCACCGGCGAGGAGATCGGCCGGCGTTTTCATTCGGCGCCGGTGGTGCGCGTGGCGGATGCGATGCAGATGCAACTGGGCCATGCCGCCGAGGCCGACGGGCGCTGGCGGATCTATGCGTTCGCCGGCAGAAACGACAGCTCCGCTCCGGGCTCGGCAATTCACAGGCTGGCCGACTGGCTCGAGAAGGACCCGGTGTCGCCGGCGATGAAACACACCCGCAAGGACGAGGACATTGACGCGGTGATCGACCTGCGCGCCGTGTTCCAGCAAACCTTCGACGAACTCGCGTACGAGGATATGCCGTCATTGCTCAAGCCGGCCAAGGGCAGGCTCGGCCTGCAAGATCACGAAAAGGTCTTTTGCGTCGATCACAAGGGGCGGGGCGATATCTTCGACATGCGCGGGATCGATCGGGAAAAGGGCTGTATGGTCGTGGTCCGTCCCGACCAGTATATCGCGCATGTGTTGCCGTTGGATGCCTATGCCGAACTGGCGGCGTTTTTCGATGGATTCCTTCTGCCGGCGCGACCGGTTTGAAGATGGACGGGCCTTGTGTGGCGGCCCGTTTCCGCTCGTCAAATGTCCGCCCGTGCCTCGCACGGCGTGTCCCGAATTGTGCCGCATCGGGATCTTTTTACCTGCTGTTTTGCGAACCGCGGGCACCTCGTCCGGGTCCCTGACCGGATGGGACAAGCCGGATCTGGCGGCGCGCTCCTTCGCCAACCGGTTGGTACGCAACAGCTATTCGCGCCGGAAGCGGCCGCCGCCGCCCCACAAAACAGCATGCGTTCTAAATAAGCAAATTCTTAACACACATACTTAAAAATTTAGGTTCACAGCAGTCTGGCAAGCCAGTGGGGGCATCGACTGACCATGACCACGATTGAATTCACCTCAAATCCGTCGCCCGAAGACCGTACCGTTTCGGATAAGCAAGGATCAAGGCGCTTGTTTTCCCGGTTTTCGGACTTGCGGATCATGTCCCGCATCGGGATCGCTCTTCTGGTTCCGATGCTCGCGCTGCTGCTGTTGTCGTTCCTGTCGGTCAGCGAAAGCTATCAGACCTATCGGGCCGTCGCGAAGATCGGCGCGGTCAGCGACGGCGTGGGCAAGTTGAGTGATCTCGCCCAGGTGTTGCAGGTCGAGCGCGGGCAGACAGCTGCTTTCGTCGGTTCCGGCGAGGCCCAGGTCCCGGACAC
This sequence comes from Zhengella sp., assembly GCA_050304175.1. Classification (GTDB taxonomy): domain Bacteria; phylum Pseudomonadota; class Alphaproteobacteria; order Rhizobiales; family Rhizobiaceae; genus JAIOIW01. The sequence continues at coordinate 16,347 of JBNLDE010000042.1, forward strand.
GCTGGTCGAAGCACGCAAGAACTCGGATGCCGTGCTTCGCAGTTTTCTGGACGAGGCCAAGTCCGGGCTGGGCGGTTCGGTTCCAGGTATCGACAAGCTCGCCACCGGCCTCGGTGAAGTGGCCGATTTCCGTGGCAGGGTGGATTCCGGAAAGGTCGAGCTGGCCGAAGCCCTGAAATTCTATTCTGGGCTGATAAACGATGACCTTGACGCGGAGTGGGGCTTTGCCGGGCAGGTCCAGGAGTCCAGCATCGGCCAGGTGATCGTCGGCCTGATTCAGCTTTCCGAAGCCAAGGAGTTCGCCGGCCAGGAGCGCGGGCTCGTGGCAGGCGCGCTCGCCAAGGGAAGGCTGGACGACAATGAATATGTGTCGTTCATCGGCCAGATCGACCGCCAGAACCTCATGCTGAAGAACTTCGTTCTCAGCCTTCCGGCCGATATCCGTGCGCGCATCGCTCCCTTGGTCGAGGAGACGAACAGCCCCGAATTGTTAGAGGCGCGGGACACTATCGGGAAGAAGAAGATCTTCCTTCAGGCCCTCCAGATCAAACCCGCGGACTGGTTTGCCCTGGCGACCGACCGGATCAACAAGTTGCGCGCGATCGAACAACAGGTCGTCGGTATCATCCGGCAGGGCGCGGATGACCTCGAAAGCGAGGCCCTCAACAAGATCTATGTGCATCTGGGGATCAGCCTGGCGGTGTTGCTGGCGGCGAGCCTTGTCGGCTTTGCAACGGCGCGGTCGATCACGGTTCCGGTTACGAAACTGCGCGACGCGATGGGACAGATATCAAATGGCAAGCTCGACATTGAGATCGAAGGGCGTGAGCGCGCCGACGAAATCGGCGGCATGGCCCGGGCGCTAGTCGTTTTCCGGGAAAACGCGGTCGAGCGCCTGCGCCTCGAGCGCGAAGCCGAGGAAAATCGTTCCCTCTCTGACCGGGAGAAGGCCCAGCGCGAAGCCGCAAAGGCGGCCGAGCAGGAGCAGCTCAAACGTGCGGTTGATGCCTTGGCGCGCGGCCTGAAGAGCCTCGCCGAAGGCGATCTGACCGTCAGCATCGACGAGCCGTTCGTGGAGGGACTGGACCAGCTGCGCGTCGACTTCAATGTCTCCGCCGAGCATCTTTGCGATGCGCTTAAGCGCGTTGCCGACGGAGCCGAAGCCGTGCGGACCGGTACCGGCGAAATCACGCGGGCGTCCGACGACCTGTCGAAGCGGACCGAGCAGACCGCGGCGGGCCTCGAAGAAACAGCCGCCGCCTTGAACGAGCTCACCGACGCAGTCAAGAAAACCGCGGACGGCGCCCAGGAGGCCAATAGCTCGGTGACTGCGACGAGGCAGGAAGCCGAAAAGAGCGGCGAAATCGTTCGCCGGGCGGTGACCGCGATGGAGAAGATTGAACAGTCATCCGGCGAGATCGGAAAGATCATCGGCGTGATCGACGAGATCGCCTTCCAGACCAACCTTTTAGCGCTCAATGCGGGTGTCGAGGCGGCGCGCGCCGGCGAGGCGGGACGTGGGTTTGCAGTGGTGGCTCAGGAAGTGCGCGACCTCGCACAGCGGTCGGCAGAAGCGGCCGGCGAAATCAAGTCATTGATCACGGCGAGTGGGCGCGAGGTTGAAAGCGGCGTCAAGCTCGTCAGTGAAACCGGCGAATCGCTCATGCGCATCGTTTCCGCCTTCGCCGGTATCAGCAGCCGCGTTACCGAGATGGCCGGCGCCGCCGAAGCCCAGGCGACCGGGATCGAGCAGATCAACGTGGCGATGCGGCAGATGGACGAGACGACGCAGCAAAACGCGGCGATGGTCGAGCAATCGACGGCCGCAGCGCACTCGCTGTCGCAGGAATCCGATCGCATGGCGACCGAGGTCGCCAGGTTCGAACTCGGCGGATCGACAGCGGCCAGGCCGGTGCTCGTCAAGCCGGTCGCACAGGCCAGGCCCTCCGCCGCCAAGCCCGCGCCGACCGCTACGGCTTTGAAGCCCCAGTCGTCGGCCGCGCTTAAGGTCGAACCCGACATGGATGACTGGGAAGAGTTCTAGGATCCCGGGCAACCTGAATATGCTGGAAAACTCCCGCCATTGGCGGGAGTTTTCTTTTCAGAGCCGAGACAGATGATCGTCGCGGTCGCATCGCGTCGCTTCATGCATGGCTTTTTGTGCCGCGGCTGAATATCGCGGCTACCGGCGTCTGGAAATCCGCGCCGATCGGTGATTGTCTCCACCAGAGCAGGACCACCGGAGGCCGCCGCGCATGATCGAGACACCCTATCTCTTGTTCCTCGGCGACGCGCCGGACCAACTCGCCGCGAAGGTTGCGCAAGGCATTCGCGACTGGAGGCCGGGATTCGCCGTCGGCCAGCATCGGCTCGACGGTTGTAGGGCCGATCTGGGCCTGCCGGACATGACGATCGCCGAGGCGGTTGACCGGGGTGTGAAAACGCTGGTGATCGGTGTCGCCAATCGCGGCGGCGTGATTTCGCCGGCATGGAAGACCGTGCTTCATGAAGCCCTCGATGCCGGGCTCGATCTCGCCTCCGGCCTGCACAATCTGCTGCGCGACGAAGCCGACCTTCGCGCGATCGCCGAAGATCGAGGCCGCAGGCTGCACGATGTTCGCATTCCCTCCGAGAAATATCCGATCGCCAATGGCGAGGGACGGACCGGCAAGCGGCTGCTCGCGGTCGGCACAGATTGCTCGGTCGGCAAGATGTACACCGCGCTCAGCCTGGAAAAGGCGATGCACGCCCGCGGTATGAAGGCGACGTTCCGCGCGACCGGCCAAACCGGGATCCTGATCACCGGTGGCGGCGTTCCGCTCGACGCGGTGGTTGCCGATTTCATGGCCGGATCGATCGAGCACCTTACGCCCAACAACGAACCGGACCACTGGGACCTGATAGAGGGGCAGGGAAGCCTGTTCCATGCGTCCTATTCGGGTGTGACACTGGCGCTGATCCATGGCGGCCGGCCGGACGCGCTGATCCTGTGCGACGAACCGAATCGGCCGCATATGCGTGGCTTGCCGTCCTACCGGCTGCCGAGCTTGGAGACGCTCCGCGACACCGCGCTCGCCATGGCCCGGATCGTCAACCCGTCATGCAGGGCGGTCGGTATTTCGCTGAACACGTCGGCGATGACGGACGAGGAGGCGCGATCGTTTTGTGCCGAAACCGAAGCCCGAATGGAGCTTCCGACGGTCGACCCGTTCCGCCACGGAGCGGACCGACTCGCCAAGGCGCTGGAGAGCCTTTGACTGGCGCCTGCGTCGGATCCGCTGAAATGCTTTCGCCGGCAACAGTTTCGGCCGAACGAAAAACGGGGCGCGGCATGCGCCGCGCCCCGTTCCCGCAGGCGGGGACATGGGCCCCACCGTCCTGGGAGTTTGTCAGAAGAATCCGAGCTTGTTGGGGTTGTAGCTCATCAGGATGTTCTTGGTCTGCTGGTAATGGTCGAGCATCATCTTGTGGGTCTCGCGCCCGATGCCGGACTGTTTGTAACCGCCGAAAGCAGCGTGCGCCGGGTAGGCGTGGTAGTTGTTGACCCACACGCGGCCCGCCTCGATCGCGCGACCGAAGCGGTAGCAGCGGTTTGCGTCGCGGCTCCAGACGCCGGCGCCGAGGCCGTACATCGTGTCGTTGGCTATGGCGAGCGCCTCGGCTTCGTCCTTGAAGGTGGTGACCGACACCACGGGGCCGAAGATTTCCTCCTGGAACACACGCATCTTGTTATGGCCCTTGAGGATCGTCGGCTGGATGTAGAAGCCGTTGGCGAGATCGCCGTTGAAGCGCGCCGCATCACCGCCGCAAAGCACTTCGGCACCTTCTTCGCGGCCGATCGTGAGGTAGGACATGATCTTGTCCTGTTGTTCCTGGCTCGCCTGCGCGCCGACCATGGTCGACATGTCGCGCGGATCGCCCTGCTTGATTGCCTTCACCCGCGCGATGGCGCGTTCGATGAACGCATCGTAGATGTCTTCCTGGATCAGCGCGCGGCTGGGGCAGGTGCAAACCTCGCCCTGGTTGAACGCGAACAGCACGAAACCCTCGACTGCCTTGTCGAGAAAAGCGTCGTCCTCGGCCATCACGTCGGAAAAGAAGATGTTCGGGCTCTTGCCGCCCAGTTCCAGAGTCGCCGGGATCAGGTTTTCGGTAGCATATTTCGCGATCATCCTTCCTGTCTCGGTGGAGCCGGTGAAGGCGATCTTGGCGATACGCGACGACCTGGCCAGCGGTGCGCCGACCTCGGGCCCAAATCCGTTGACGATGTTCAGGACGCCGGGAGGCAGAAGATCGCCGATCAATTCGGCCAGCACCATGATCGCCGCCGGTGTCTGCTCGGCGGGTTTCATGACGATGCAGTTGCCGGCCGCCAGTGCCGGCGCCAGCTTCCAGGCGGCCATCAGGATCGAGAAGTTCCACGGGATGATCTGGCCGACCACGCCCAGCGGCTCGTGGAAGTGGTAGGCGACCGTGTCGGCATCGATCTCGCTCATCGTGCCTTCCTGTCCGCGCAGCACGCCGGCGAAGTAGCGGAAATGGTCGACCGAGAGCGGGATGTCGGCGGCTGTCGTCTCGCGGATCGGCTTGCCGTTGTCCCAGGTTTCGGCCTGGGCGAGCAGTTCAAGGTTCTGTTCCAGCCTGTCGGCGATCTTCAGCAGGATATTCGCGCGCTCCGCAGCGGATGTCTTGCCCCAGCCTTCCTTGGCGGCATGGGCGGCGTCTAGAGCAAGCTCGATATCGGCGGCGTCCGACCGGGCGATCTCGTTGATGGTCACACCGGTAATCGGCGTGATGTTCTCGAAATACCTGCCGTTGACGGGCGCGACGAACTTGCCTCCGATGAAATTGTCGTAACGGGCCTTGAATGGCGAGACGTACTGGTTCGCGTCGGGACTTGTCATAATATTCATGGGACTTCTCCTCCATAACCGGACCTGTCCGGTGCCCGGTTGCTATGAAGGAGATCATGATCGCGAGCAGCCCCGTGTCAGGTGAGGGACGTACCCACCTGTCTCAATAGTGAGACAGTTCGGCTTGCTTTTCGAAAATTCGGCCCGGCAGGCGAGGAACAGTCAGTTCAGGTCGGCACTTTTCATCCGCCGATAGAGCGTCGCGCGGCCGATGCCGAGTGCGCGGGCGGCCGCCGAAAGATTGCCGTCCGCGCGGGCGATTGCGCGCACCAGCGCCGCCCGCTGCGCCTTTTCCAGCCCGGACGGCCCGTCGCCGCGGCCAAGGAGGTCAGAGGCCGGTTGTGGGCGGATAGTGGCCTCGCAGCCGAGCCCGAACGCCCGCCGCGCCGCCCGCGTGGCGCCGATCGCGAGATCGTCGTCATCAACAGCCAGCAGGACCGGGCTTTCCGCTTCCCGTTCGGCGGCGTCGACGATGCGCGATCCGGGAAATGAAGCGCGAAAGAAATCGGTTTCGATCTGGCGCGCGGCCTGCGACACGGTCGCGGCGATCAGTCGGGTAAAAGCCTCGGTTTGATCGGTCCGGCACGAAGATACGTCCAGTGCGGCCAGAATCTTCCCGTCGGCTCCGTAGATGGGCGCGTCCATGCAACTCATCATCGTGTTGCGGGACAGGAAATGTTCGTCGCGATGGATCACCACCTGCCGGTTTTCGGCCAGGCATGTACCGATCCCGTTTGTGCCCTCCGCCGCCTCGCTCCAGTTGGCGCCGCTCCACAGCCCCCAGTCGCGGAATGTGGCCGCGTCCGAGTCGGTGCTGCGCTGGTCGAGCACGATACCGTCCGCGTCGGTCAACAGGACGCAACAGCCCGAATTGCCGACAAGGCCGAAGAGCTGGTCGAGCTTCGGCGTCGCGATTGCCATGAAGCGCTCCAATTGGGCGCGGCGCTGGCGCAGGGAATCGGAATCGATATATTCAGGCGCGCGATTCTTCGCCGGGTCGAGTCCGTGATTGACCAACGACCGGCGCCACGATGCGGCGAGCCGAGACACTGCCGCCGCCGATGGCGAATGCACCGTCTCGATCACCGTGTCTGCATGGTATGCCTGCGCCACAGCGAACCTCCTCCAGCGTTGCAGCGACCTTGGCTAACATTTTCCGCACCCGCGTCCAATCTGTACCATGGTTGGAGAAGGGACTTGGACCGCAAACGCAATCAGCCCGGCTCCAGGTGCGGTGCCGGGCGGAAGGCGCTCATGGGAAATCAGAACGGCAGGCCGACATAGTTCTCTGCGAGCGATGACAAGGCTGCTTCCGAGGAGAACAAGTACTCCAGGTCAGTCTGCTGAAGCTTCACATCATAGGGGATCCTATCCGGGAAGTTGTGCAGCAGCATGGTCATCCACCACGAGAACCGCTGGGCTTTCCAGACCCGTGCCAGGGCCTTCGCGGAATAGTTTTCGAGCCCGGTGTCGTCGCCGTTCTTATAGTGGTCGACCATCGCGTGGTAGAGGTAGTAGATGTCCGACGCCGCACTGTTGAGCCCGCGAGCGCCGGTCGGCGGTACGATATGGGCGGCATCGCCGGCCAGGAACAGGTTTCCGTAGCGCATCGGTTCGGCAACGAAGGAGCGCAACGGCGCGATCGATTTCTCGATTGACGGGCCGGTTTCCATCCGGTCGGCGACTTCCTGCGGCAGGCGGCTCTTGAGCTCCGCCCAGAAGGCGTCGTCCGACCAGTCCTCGACCGTGTCGGTCAGCGGCACCTGGATATAGTAGCGCGACAACACCTGGGAGCGCAGCGAGCACAGTGCGAAGCCGCGTTCGTGCTTGGCGTAGATCAGTTCCGGATTCACCGGTTTGGTGCGCGACAGAACGCCGAGCCAGCCGGTCGGGTATATCCTTTCATATTCGCGCAGCACGTCCTTGGGGATCGACTTGCGGCTGACCCCGTGGAATCCGTCTGCGCCGATGATGTAATCGCAATCGATGCGGATCACCTCGTCGCCGTCGCGATAGGTGACGTAGGGCGCATCCGATTTCATGTCATGCGGTTTGACGTCTTCGGCGTTGTGAATGACCTTGCCGTTCATCTTGTCGCGCGCATCGTAGAGATCGCGCGTCAGTTCGGTCTGGCCGTATACGACAACCGAGCTGCCGCCGGAATATTTGTGAAGGTCGACGCGGTCCATGATCCCGTCATGGGCGATGTAAAATCCTTCGTGGATCTCACCCTCATTGTCCATCCGCTCGCCGCACTGGGCTTCGCGCATGAGCTCGGCAAAGCCATGTTCCAACACGCCGGCGCGGATGCGGCTCAGCACATACTCCCGGGAGTGCTTTTCCAGGACAACATTGTCGATACCCTGCAGGTCCAGGAGCTGGGACAACATCAGGCCCGAGGGACCGCCGCCGATTATGCAGACTTTTGTTTTCATTTCTGTTCCTCCGATGATTGGACGAATTTAACGAACATTCGCCCGCTGGGAATGGATCAGGCGGCCCAATTCCTGTACAAATCGAACATGAAGCAGCCTCTTGAGAATGCGTCGATCCTGAACTTCAACCTGTTTGGAGAAGTCGGAGACCTGCCCGACGTCGTCCACTGCGAGACGGTCGAAGCACGTTCTCGCCTGCATGACTGGGAGTTTGCGCCCCACCGCCATGCGCGCCTGCACCAGATTTTGCTCTTCGAGGGCGGCGGCGGCAAGGCCCACCTCGACGGCGCAAGTCACCGCCTCCAGCCGATGGACGCGGTCAATGTGCCGATGGGCTGCGTTCACGGTTTTTCGTTCACACCGGGGACCCAGGGCTGGGTCGTCACCTTCGCAGCCGAAATGGTCGAACAGGCGCTGGAGCCTTCGGAGGGCTTGCGGCATGTCCTTGCCCGCCCGTCTGTCGGACACGCCGGCCCCGGTCTGCAGGAAGTCATGATCCAGTTGTTCAACGAATATGCAGGACGCGGCTTCGCCCGCGCGCAAATCCTGCGTGCGTTTAGCGGCGTCATACTGGGTCTGGTTGCCCGGGACATGTCGCAAAGGGAGGGGGTGGTCACGAATATCGCCGAAGCGGGTTTGTTCGAACAGTTCGAGAAGCTCGTCGATACCCATTTCGTGGAGCACTGGTCCGTCGCCGACTACGCCCGCACGCTGGGCGTCACGCCGACGCATCTCAGCCGCGTCACACGCGCCGCCGTCGGGCAGGGCGCTTCCCGGGTCATCGCCGACCGTTTGATCCGCGAGGCCCGGCGCAATCTTGTCTATACGAACCTTCCGGTCTCTACCATCGCCTATGCACTGGGCTTTGGCGATCCCGCCTATTTTAGCCGTGTCTTTGCGCGGTCCACCGGGCTTTCGCCGCGCGAATTCCGCGATCGTATCGAGTTGGAAATGGAGAGCGGCGCAACCGGATAGGTCCTCGGTCAGACCAGTTTGAGCGGTGCTCGGCTGAGTTCGTTCCCGGCCTCGGTTGTCTTTTTCAACAGGCCGAGAAAGCTTTCCTTCTCCTCGGCCGACAAGCCGCCGAGGATCTCCGACTGGACCGCCTCGACGACCGGGCCCAAGGCGGCAAGCGCGATGCGCCCGGCGTCCGATAATTGCAACTCGCGCGCGCGCCTGTCGCGCTTGCTGACGACCCGCTCGACATAGCCCTTCTGCTCAAGACGATCTACGACCCCTCCGATCGTGACGCGGTCGTAGGCGATCAGCCCAGCCAGTGTTGCCTGGTCGAGCCCCGGATGCGCGGCGATGGCCGACAGGGCGCCGTATTGCACCGGCGTCACGTCGTATCCGGCCTGAGCGACCCGATCCGAAAAAACCGAGACAGAGATCTGGTTGAGGCGGCGGATCATGTGGCCGGCCATGTCGTGAATGTCGAGCATTGCTTTTCCGTATCGGCGTGTGGCGCGCAGTTTAGACCGCTCTCCACTGTTGACAAGCATACGAATGATAAGTATACGACCTAATAACAGAAATGCAACCGGGAGGGTGCCATGGGCGAACAGCTGGGTACGCTGGAAGAGCTTCCGCAGGATTACCGCGACGACATGGCAGCCGCCGGCGTCGCCCCGTTGTGGCCAATGATGCGCAACGTGTTGCCGCACGACGCCCCCAATCCGGTCACCCGCCCCGGCTACTGGAAATACGACAAGCTGCGGCCGCTTCTGATCCGTGCGGGCGAACTGACTCCGGTGGAAAAGGCCGAGCGCCGCGTGCTCGTCTTGTCCGACCCGGGGCGCGGTACCGGCGCGATGCAGGCGACCGCCTCGATCTATCTGGGCATGCAGCTGCTGCTGCCTGGCGAGGCCGCGCCGGCTCATGTGCATACGCCGTCGGCTGTACGGATCATTGTCGAGGGCACGGGCGGATTCACGGTCGTCGACGGCGAGAAACTGCCGATGGAGGAGGGCGACCTCGTTCTGACCCCCGGTGGCGAATGGCACGATCACGGCCATGAGGGCACCAAACCCGTGGTCTGGCTCGACGCGCTCGATCTGCCGTTGTTCTATTACCTCGAAGGCTCCTATGCCAAGGAGGGGCCCTTGCAGGCGCAGCGCAACCGCCCCGACGCCAGCCAGGTGGAGTATCTTTCGGCGGGTCTCGCGCCTGCGCGCAAGCTGAAAGGCGGGCTGCGCCGCTATCCCATGATGCGCTATCCCTGGGCGCGCACTGAGGCCGCTCTGCGTGAGATGGCCAAATACGCCGACGACAGTGGCCTGGCCGAGCTCGACTTCATCAATCCGGAAACCGGCGACGACGTGCTGCCGACCATGGGCTTCACCGCGATGATGCTGGCGGGAGGCTGGTCGCACCGCCCGCCGCTGCGCTCGTCCTCCGCCGCGTATCACGTGGTTCGCGGCCGAGGTGCAACCACGATCAACGGCGAGCGCTTCGAATGGGGGCCCAAAGACACGTTCTCGGCGCCGGTTTTCGCCGAGATCACCCACGAAGCCGCCGAAGAATCCTTCCTGATCCGCGTCCACGACCGGCCGTTGCAGGAAAAGCTGGGCTATTACGAGGAGAGAGCACGATGAGTGGGCTGTTGTTCGCGCCGCCGGACGTCAGGACGGTTCCGGTCAAGGGGGAGGGCGCGGCCTATCCCGTTCACCGCATTTTCTGTGTCGGGCGCAACTATGCCGCCCATGCCGCCGAGATGGGCGTCGAGGTCGACCGCGAGGCGCCGTTCTATTTCACCAAGGCGGCATCGACCCTGCAGTCGACCGGCACAACGATCGCCTATCCACCGGGAACCGAAAACTTCCATTACGAGATGGAACTGGTGATCGCCATCGGCAAACCGGCGTTCCGGGTCGGTGTTGCGGATGCCGGTGATGCCATCTACGGCTACGCCTGCGGCCTCGACATGACGCGGCGCGACCTGCAGCTGGCCGAGCGCGCCAAGCAACGACCGTGGGACCTTGGCAAGGATGTCGAGCATTCCGCCGTAATCGCGCCGATCACCAGGTCGGCCGAGTTCGGCGCGGTCGGGCCGCAGCGAATTCACCTCGCCGTCAATGGCGATGTCAAACAGGATGCGCATCTCTCCGACCTGATCTGGCGTGTTGAGGAGATCGTCAGCCATTTGTCCGGCTTCTATCACCTGGCGCCCGGCGACCTGATCTACACCGGCACGCCGGCCGGGGTCGGTCCGGTGGTGGCCGGAGACCGGATCGAAGGTGCGATCGATGGGCTCGATCCGGTCGTGTTGACCATCGGCCAGCCGGAATAGACGGCCCCGTCAGCGCTTCATTTCGAAGAACGCGATCATCCACTTGGCGAACTCGCTTCCCTGCGCTGCCTGATTCAGCTGCGCAAGGGCGCGATCGCGTGTCTCCGCGTCGATTGCGGGTCCCATCTCGTCGACCAGCTCGGTCATGAAATCGCCTGTCATCTCCGGATGGTATTCGGTGGTGAAGATGTGTTCGCCGATGGCCATGGCGCCGACCGGGCAGAAATCCTGTCCCCCGATCACTTCCGCGCCGTCGGGCAGCCGCGTCACCTGCTCCTTGTGCGCCGAGTAGAGCTTGAGCGTGCCGTGGGGCGGTTCCATCCATGGCTTGTGCGTCGAAAACGACGCCTCCTCGACACCCAGGCTCCAGCCGCCGGGGTTCTTGCCGACGTCGCCGCCAAGCGCCACCGCAATTGCCTGGTGGCCGAAACAGGCGCCAACGGTCGGGATCCTGCGTTTGTCCAGCTCGCGAATGAAATCCAGCAGCCCGCGGATCCAGGGAAGCGGATCGTTGACCGAAGCCGGGCTGCCTGCCACGACGTAGCCGTCGAACGCGCCCGGATCGTCCGGAAACACGCCATCCTTGACCGGTACCGTCACGAACTCCCAGTCCGGACGCAGCGGCTGCAGCAGGCGGCGGAACTTTTCGCCGTCGTCGGGATGACGTTTTGCGAAATCCGAAGTGTCGTTGCTGGTCAGCAGGATCGCGATCCGCTTGGTCATGGGAAAATCCGTGTGTGCACATAGGAGGTCTTGTAAATATATTTAACATGTGATCTAAATATTGCAACAGCGAGAGGCGGAACAAATGACGGTTTGGACTCCCACCGATGACGGACATGCCGATCTTTCGAGCCACGACGCCTTCGTGGACGGTGCGCCGCACAACACGTTCGCCCGCATGCGCAGGGAAGAACCGCTGGCCTGGACCGACTGGCGCGGCGGCAAGGGGTTCTGGTCGGTCACCCGCTATCACGACATCACGGAGCTGAACCGGAATTTCGAGCTGCTGTCGTCGGCGCGCGGCATCCGCATGGAAGACCAGTCCTACGAGGAATATCTGGCGCGCCGCACATTCCAGGAAACCGACCCGCCGGAGCACACGCGCACCCGCGTCAAGGTGGCCAAGGCCTTCTCCAAGCCGGTCGTGGCGCAGTTCGAGGGCCAGATCAGGCAGCTTTGCGACGAGATTCTCGACGTCGCGTTGCAGGACCGTGAATTCGATGCGACCAAGGCGATCGCACGCCAGCTGCCGATGCGCATGCTCGGCCAGATCATCGGCGTGCCCGACGAGGATCTGCCCTGGCTGGTCGAGAAGGGCGACGCGCTGATCGCCAACACCGATCCGGAGTTCACCGAACACGTGCTCGACCGCATGGAGACTGACGAATACCGCATGATGCCGTTCAATTCGCCGGCCGGCGCCGAGCTCTATGAATACGCGCAGGAACTGATGCGCAAGAAGGAGCAAGCCGGCGACACCAGCGGCGTGTTGCACCTGATCCGTCAGCCCGACGCCCACGGCAATGCCATTTCCGAGACCGAGTTCCGCAACTTCTTCTGCCTGTTGGTCGCCGCGGGCAACGACACGACGCGCTATTCGATCGCGGCGGGCATTCTGGCTCTGTGCAAGCAGCCCGAGCTCCTCGACCTGCTGCGCACGGGCGACGAGAGCATCTGGGAAACGATGCCGGACGAGGTGATCCGCTGGGCTTCGCCTGCGATGTATTTCCGCCGCACCGCGACGCGCGATTTCGAGATGCACGGCAAAACTGTGCGCGAGGGCGACAAGGTGTTGCTGTGGTTCGTGTCCGGCAATCGCGACGCCGAGGCATTCGACAATCCGTTTACGGTCGATTTCGCCCGCTCGCCCAACCGGCACGTGTCGTTTGGCCAGGGCGGCCCCCATGTCTGTCTCGGCATGTGGCTGGCCCGGCTTGAAATCCGCCTTCTGTTCCAGGAACTTGCCAAGCGGGTGAAATCGATCCGCCAGGCCGGGCCGCACGAATTCCTGCGGTCCAATTTTGTCGGCGGCATCAAGCGGTTGCCCGTAGAGGTGACGCTCAACTAGGCGCCGCAAAGGCGCGTCATGGAGGGGTATGAAATGGCTGAACGGCTGAGACTGTTGTTCTGCGACCATCTTAATCTCGCGCGCGGCAAATATCTGCCCGCTTCCAAGATCGGCGACGGCGCTTCGCGCTTCTGCCGGTCCACCTTCGCGGTGACCTACGACAAGGACCTGATCCCGTCGCCCGGCTCGATGATGCTGGAAGGCCTGCCCGACATGGAGGCGCGTTACCTTGCGTCCGAGATCCGCGATGGCTGGGAGCCCGACACCAAGGTGGTGGTTTCCGACCTTTACGGCGCCGACGGCAATCCCCTGCCGATGTGCGGGCGCGGCGCGCTCAAGCGCGCCGTGGCCGATTGGGGCAGGATGGGGCTCGCCCCGAAGGTCGGTCTTGAACTGGAAGCCTATGCGTTTCGCCGCGACGAGGACGGCCGCCTCGTGCCCTGCGACACGCCGGGCGCCTATGTCTATTCCACCGGCCGCTTTGCCGACCCCGACGGATTCACGGATGCGATCTGGTTCGCCGCCGAGGAAATGGGCTTTTCGCTCGAGGTGATGACCTCGGAATATGACAGCCCGCAATTCGAGTTCACGCTGACCTACGACGAGGCGGTGCGCGCGGTCGACGACGCCTTCCTGTTCCGCCTGATGGCCCGCGAGATCGCGCTCGACCACGGTATCGTGCTGACCTTCATGCCCAAGCCGATTCTCGAGAAGGGCGGCAACGGCCTGCACGTCAATTTCTCGTTTGCCGACAAGGCCGGCAACAACGCGCTGGCCAATGGCGAGGCAGGCGGTCCGGACAATCTCAACGAACTCGCCAGCGGCTGCATCGCCGGCCTGATGAAGCATCACAAGGCGATGGCGGCGCTGGCCGCGCCGACGGTCAATTCCTACCAGCGCCTGCAGCCGGCCTCCCTGTCCGGTTACTGGTGCAACTGGGGCGGCGACCATCGCGGCGTCACCACCCGCATCTCGTCGGAAGGCGGCAAGAAGGCGCGTATCGAGCACCGCATGGGCGACGGCTCGGCCAATCCCTACACCCATGTCGCCACCGTGCTGCAGGCCGCCCGCCTCGGCGTCGCCAACGGCTACGAGCTGCCGGCGATGGAAACCGGCGACTGCTTCGAAAGCCAGGACGCCACCGAGGGCACGCCGGAAAATCTCGGCGCCGCGCTCGATGCGCTGGAAGCCGATGCCGCGCTGATGGACGCGGTCGGCCGCGGCCTGTGCGACAACCTCGTCTTCATGAAACGCGACGAGATCGAAAAGACGGCCGCGCTCGAGGGCGACGCGCTGCGCGACTTCTACATCCACTATCTGTGACCGCCGCGCGGTTCCCTGCGAGGCAAGACAAGAGGGCCTGAATGATACATGTGACATGGAAGCTGGAGGACGGCCGCGAGATTTCCGGCGAGGTCGAGGAAGGCCGCAACCTGATGGAAGCGGCGATCGCCAACGATGTGCCGCACGTGATCGGCGAGTGCGGCGGTTGCCTGTCCTGCGCGACCTGCCATGTCTATGTCGATGACGCCTGGCAGGCGAAAACCGGTGCGCCCGACGACACCGAGGACGCCATGCTGGATGTGACGGAGGCCGAACGCCGGCCCGAAAGCCGCCTGTCGTGCCAGATTGTCGCCGCGCCGGAACTCGACGGCCTCGTGCTGCACGTGCCGGAGCCGTAAGCGCGCTGCATCTGTGCCACGCTTGGGGTTGAACCCACCTGGCTATTGCCAAAGTTCGCTCCCCCGGTTTCGCATGGGGAAGGTGGGAAGACGGCGATCCACGTCACGCTCGTCTAAGTATTATGTGCGATCCGAGGATCGCCGCCCGGCCGCTGTCCCGCGGTTGGCCAGTCACTTGGCTGGGTCTGTCCCGGCTGCACCCGTGTTCACGGATGGGACCAGCCGGGCCAACAGCCGTAGCGGCTTCTCCGCAACGGTCGGCCCTTTGACGCAAGCCGCTCCCCGGTATTCACCGGTTCGCCGCCTGCGCCGGTACCGCCGCCGCCGGCCTGTCGCGGGCCCTCGGATCTCCGGAACCGACCCGGAGGGGGAGGTAACCGCCGCCCTCCCTGGCCTCCGGTCCGGACCGGGTTCCCGCAAGGGCGATGGGCCAAGCATAAGGGAGGTCAGAGGGGAGGGGGTAAGTTCTGAAAAAAATCTTGGTTGGAGGCGGCGATTCCGAATTTAGTCGTCGTCGTCATCCATCAGGATGCGCTCGGCGGCGCCGTCGAGATCCTCGTACTGCCCGCTCTTGAGCGACCAGAGAAAGGCCAGGAGCCCTATCAGTCCGAGAAACAGGGCAATGGGAATCAGGATGACCAGGATATTCATTGGCGGTTCTGCCCGGTTGTCATTCGGCGGGTTGCAGCGAACCGGTCGCCGGCGCTTCGCGCCGGACCCGGATCCGCTGAATCCGCAAGCGCAGCGCATTGGCCACCACGACAATCGACGATGACGACATCGCCAGGGCGGCGATCAGCGGCGTCGCGAATCCGGCAATCGCCAAAGGCACGGCAATCAGGTTGTAGAAAATCGCAATGCCGAAATTCTGCCGGATCAGCTGGCCCGACTTGACAGCGGTGTCGTATGCGAATGGCACCGCCTCCAGGGAATCGCGCAGAAATACGAAATCCGAGGCGGCACGGCCGATATCGGCCGCGCCCGACGGCGCCATCGACGCATGCGCCGCGGCCAGCGCCGGCGCATCGTTGATGCCGTCGCCGACCATCAGCACCTTGCGGCGGTTCCCGGCAAGCGCCGCGACATAGTCGGCCTTGCCGCCCGGAAGCACGCCGCCCGCGGCATGCGCAATGCCAAGCCGCTGGGCCAGCCGGGCCACGACGGCCGGCCGATCGCCGGAAACCATATGCAGTTCCATGCCACGGCCGCGAAGTGCGGCAAGCGCGGCCTCCACGCCGGGGCGCAACCGGTCATCGAAGGCAAACCGCGCGGCCGGCTTGCCGTCGCGCGAGAGCACCACCGCCGAGCGGTCGTCCTCGACGCTGTCGCCGGGTTCCGTCAGTGCCCAGTCGGCCCGTCCGAGCCGCCAGGTAATGCCATTTCCGGTTGCCTCGATGCCCGCCCCCGGAATGTCGGTCACGGCATCGAACGCCGGCGCGCTCGCCGCAACGGCGCTGGCGGCAATCGCCTTCGACAGCGGATGGCGGGAATGACGGGCAAGCGCGGCGGCGGTCGCAATCGATCGGTCGTCGCCCTCGCTTTCGACCACGCGCGGGGCGCCCAGCGTCAGCGTCCCGGTTTTGTCGAATACCACGGTGTCGATGGCCGCCAGCCGTTCCAGCCCGCCGCCGTCCTTGACCATGATGCCGCGCTCGAATAGCCGACCGGCGGCGACTACCTGGACGATCGGCACCGCGATGCCGAGCGCGCAGGGGCAGGTGATGATGAGCACCGCGATTGCGGTGTAGATCGACGCATGGAAGCCAGCCCCAAGCGCCAGCCAGCCGAGGAATGTGGCGAAGGCGGCGATGTGTACCGCCGGCGCGTAGATCGCCGCCGCTCGGTCGGCGATGCGCCGGTAGCGGGCCTTGCCGCCTTCCGCCGCCTCCATCAGCGCGATCATTTCCGACAGGAAGCTGTCGCGGGCTGCCGCCGTCGCCTCCAGCGTCAGCGGACCGGTCAGGTTGAGAGTGCCGGCCTTGACCACGCTACCTTCGCCGACCGGTTGCGGAACGCTCTCGCCATTGACCAGCGAACAATCGAGATCGCTGCGGCCCGAAACCACGACGGCGTCGACCGGCACGCGCTCGCCGGCCGCCAGCAGTACCCGCTCGCCGGGCACGATCTCGTCAGCCGGGCGGTATTCGTGCTCGCCGTTCGCGCCGACGATCATCGCGCCGCGCGGCGCCAGCCTGGCGAGCCCGGTCACCGATTTGCGCGCACGCTCGCGCATGACATGGTCGAGCGTGCGCCCGACGAGCAGGAAGAACAGCAACGTCACGGCCGCGTCGAACCAGACATATTCGCCGTGGTTGATCGTCTCCCAGAAGCTCATGGCGAAGGCCAGCGCCACGGCAAGAGAGATCGGCACGTCCATGTTGAGATGGCCGCCCTTCAGCGCACCGAACGCGGAGCGGAAGAACACGCGGCCCGAATAGGCCAGCGCCGGCGCGGCGATCAGGGCCGAGATCCAGTGAAACAGGTCGCGCGTCGCATCTTCGGCGCCCGACCAAACCGAAACCGACAGCAGCATGATGTTGCCGGCGGCGAAGCCCGCGACCGCCAGCGACCGCACCAGTTCGGACAACCGTGCGTCGGTTTCGCCAAGCGCGCCGGTTTCGAAAAGGTTGGACCTGTAGCCGAGCTTGCGCAGGGTCTCGATCAGCGCGCCGGGATCGCCCGCACCGTCGCGCCACTTGATCATGACGCGCTTGGTCGAAAGGTTGACGCGGGCCTCCTCGACGAAGTCGAGCTTGCCCAGCCCCTTCTCGATCGCCACCATGCAGGCGCCGCAATACATGTCGGGAACCGACAGGTCGGTCTGGCAAATCCCGTCACCGAGGTCGCGCGCCTGGAGCTTGATCTCCTCGGCCGACGGCCCGGCGGTCTCTTCGATGCCGGTCGCGCCTTCCGTTCCTGGCGCACAGCAGCTCATTTTGCGGCGTCTCCCGGGCGCACATAGATGCGGGTCGCATAGCGGTAGGGCGAATCGAACCCGACCTTCGCGAAGACCTCGACCACCCATTGTCCCGCCTCCAGCCGGCGTTCGGCGACATAGCGCCCGGCGCCTGCCGGAACCAGCTCGACCACGACGTCGTGACCCTCATTGGCGGGGCGCATTACCTTGGCGGTGACAGACTCGGCCTGGATGGCCTTACCGTCGCGATCGACCAGCGAATAGGCGATCCTGCCGTCCTCGTAGACCACGCCCGAAATCCATCCGAGCTCGGCGTGGGCGCGCGCAGTGGCCTGTTCCTCGTTGAAGTGCTGGCTCGCCACGTAGGAGTTGCCGACGACCAGGCCCGACCATGTGTGCACGGCGAAATAGGCCAGCGTCAGATTGACCGCGATGATGGTTCCAAAGAACAGGCCGAGCACGCCGAGCATGTGCCAGCCGGTGAATTGACGTTCAGACATCGCGTTTTCCATCAGTCCTCATCCGGTGCGAAGAATTGGGCGCGATAGACATCGCGCTCGTTTGATTGCTTGTCCTCAGCGATGAAACGGAAGTCCTCCTCGCGTTCGTGCAGATATTGGCGCGGAACAGAAATGAAAACCTTCAGATTGCGCAGCTTATCAGGCAGGACCGGCACCGCATAGCTGTCGCCGCTGAGCTGGATGTCGAGCTCGGGAATGGTCATGACCGCCCCCGGCAGTCCCTCGATCTTGAGCATGACGGTGCGCGGCTCGGGGATCATGTTGAGCAGCTTGACATTGTAGCCGTTGCGGATCGAGCCGTCGGACAGCTTGACGAATTGCGGGTTGCGGTCGTGCAGCACGTTGACCTCGAGGCGGTCTCGCGCGCCGAGCGCCACCAGCAGTCCGATGCCGATCGCCGACCAGGCGCCGAGATAGACCAGCGTTCTCGGCCGCGCCAGGATCTTCCAGCGGAAGTGGCGCACGGCGGGAATCAGCTTGTGATCCGGTCCGTAGACGCGCTTCGGATCGGCCGGATGCTTCCCGTACTCGGTCGCCAGGTCCATGTTGTAATCGTAGGTGGCGAGGGTGGTGTAGGAGATCAGACCGCGCTCGATGCCAAGCTTGTCCATCACCTGGTCGCAGGCATCGATGCACAGCGCGCAGGTGATGCACTCCAGTTGCAGACCGTCGCGGATGTCGATGCCCATCGGGCAAACGGCCACGCAGGCATTGCAGTCGACGCAGTCGCCCACGCTTTCGCCGGCCGCGAGCATTTTCTTGCGATGGCGCGAGCGCGGTTCGCCCCGCCAGGCATTGTAGGTCACGGTCAGCGAATGCTCGTCGAGCATCGCCGCCTGGATGCGCGGCCACGGGCACATGTAGGTGCAGACCTGTTCGCGCATGATGCCGCCAAACGTGTAGGTCGTCGCCGTCAGCACGGCGACCGTGATGTAGGCGATGGCCGGCGACTGCCCGGTGACGAAATTCACCAGCAATGTCGGCGCGTCGGCGAAATAGAAAATCCAGGCGCCGCCGGTCGCCACCGCGATCGCCAGCCACAGCGCGTGCTTGATCGCGCGTTTCGATATCTTGTCGAAGGTCCAGGGTCCCGCATCCAGTTTCATGCGGGCATTGCGATCGCCCTCGATCCAGCGCTCGACGACCAGGAACAGGTCGACCCACACCGTTTGCGGACAGGTATAGCCGCACCAGGCACGGCCAACCGCCGACGTGATCAGGAAAAGCCCGATGCCGGCCATGACCAGCAAGCCGGCAACAAAGAAGAACTCCTGCGGCCAGATTTCGATGAAGAAGAAATAGAAGCGCCGATTGGCGATATCGACCAGGACGGCCTGGTCCGGAGCGAACGGACCGCGGTCCCAGCGAAGCCAGGGCGTAAGGTAGTAGATGCCGAGCGTAATCGCCATGATCAGCCACTTGAAGCGGCGGAACTGGCCCGATGCGCGCTTGGGGAATACCTTCTTGCGCGCCGTGTAGAGAGGTTGTCGGATTTTCGGGGCGTTGACCGCTTCGGCTTCGATCCGCTCGACATCCGGTCTTTCTTCTGTCGCGTTGGACGCGTCCATCTCGTTACGGCTCCACTATTTGGCGTTCTGAACGCTGGGTTGCCTCGTCAGAGTATAGTCCCAAACCCCGCGTCGTCTGCAGAAACAAGGCGACCAGCCGTCGCACCTGCCGAATTCACTATCGCGTTTACAATTGCACGATTGTTCATGCGTTGACTTGGGTCAATCGCCGCAGACGCGAAGCGGCGAAACTACGCGATATCGTCCGTCTCCACTGAAAGATCTCGGACATTACCGTTTCAATGAAAAACCGGCCCGCGGCGGTTGCAGCGGGCCGGTCTGGTTCGGATCAGCGCCCCGGCGCGAGCCGGAGCACCGCGACAGTCGCTTAGCTGCCGCCGCCGAGATCGTGGACGTAGACGGCCAGTTCCTTGACCGCCGTATCGCCGAGGCGGGCGGCCCAGGCCGGCATTACGCCGTGCTTGGGTGAACGCACTTGCGCGGCGATCGCCTCCTCGCCGGAGCCGTAGAGCGACAGCGCATCGGCCAGGTTCGGCGCGCCGAGCTCGATATTGCCCTTCGCATCGTCCCCGTGGCACGCCGCGCAATTGTCGGCAAACACGGTCTTGCCGGCTTCCACCAGGCCCGGACTTGACGGCTCGCCCGACAGGCTGGCGACATAGGCCGCAACCTGCGAGATCTCTTCGGGGCTCAGGACATCGGCAAATGCAGACATCTCCGAAACCCGCGTATCGTCATCCGCGGTAAAGCGGATCCCGTGCGAGATCGTCTGGTAGATGGCATCGATGTCGCCACCCCACAGCCAGTCATCGTCATTGAGGTTCGGATAACCGACACCGCCGGCGGCGCCGGAGCCGTGGCACTGGATGCAGTTGACCTTGAAGGTCGCCGCGCCCGCCGCATTCGCGAACTTGCGCATTTCCGGATCCGCGAGGATGGCACTGACGTCGGAGCTTGCGATCTTCGCGATGATGCCGGCATTTTCAGCCTTCGCCATATCCAGCTCCGCCTGCACCTCGGCGCGGCTCGAATATCCGAGCAGCCCCTTGGTGTTGCCATTGATCAGCGGAATGGCCGGATAAGCGATCATGTAGCCGATCGCCCAGATGATGGTGAGGTAGAAGGTCCACACCCACCAGCGAGGCAACGGATTGTTCAGTTCGCGGATGCCATCCCACTCGTGACCGGTGGTGTCGACGCCGCTGATTTCGTCAATATGCTTGTCGCTCATGGTCTAGTCCTCTCTGAGCGGGATTTGCGCTGCATCCTCGGCCGCGCGCTTGGCGCCCGGCCGCAGGAAGACGGCGAACAGGATCCCGACAAACATCAGGAACATGGCAAGCAGTCCCCAGCTGTCGGCGAAGGTCCGCATGGCTTGATACGTTTCCATGTCGTCCCCCTACCTGTAGTTCGCTTCAGCGTTGTACGATTCGAAATCAACCAGCGTTCCAAGCATCTGGAGATAGGCGACGAGCGCGTCCATCTCCGTAAGCCGTGTCGGATCGCCATCGAAATCGCCAAGCTTGGCTTTCGGGTAGCGAGCCTCGATGCCAGATGTATCCGCATCCGGATCGGCCTGGGCGGCGAGATCGGCCGCCGCGTTCTCGATCATCTCGTCGCTATACGGCACACCGACAATCCGGTTGGCCTTCAGATGGTCGGCGATGTCGGCCGCCTGAAGATCCGTCTTTGCCAGGAACGAGTAGGACGGCATGATCGATTCCGGCACTACCGAGCGCGGCTCGATCAGGTGCTGGACATGCCAGGCATTGGAGTAGCGGTCGCCGACACGGGCAAGATCGGGCCCCGTGCGCTTCGATCCCCACTGGAACGGATGGTCGTACATCGATTCCGCCGCAAGGCTGTAGTGGCCATAGCGTTCGACCTCGTCACGGAACGGACGGATCATCTGGCTGTGGCACAGATAGCAGCCTTCGCGGATATAGATGTTGCGCCCCTCCAATTCGAGCGGTGAATAGGGACGCATCCCCTCCACCTTCTCGATCGTGTTCTGAAGATAGAACAGCGGTGCGATTTCGACGATGCCGCCGATGGTGACCACGAGAAGGCTGAGAACCAGCAGGAGCGTGGCGCTCCGTTCGATCCTCTCATGACCCTTCGGCGCGGTTTGGTTTGCTTGAGTAGCCATAGTTCAGGCCCTCCTTATTCAGCCGGAGCCATGGTGGGGGCAGCGGGAAGTCCCTGCTCCTCACGCATACGGCCGAGAATGGTCATGGTGATGTTGTAGGCCATGATCAGTGCACCCACCAGGTACATGACACCGCCCAGCATGCGCAGGATGTAGTAAGGCTTCATCGCTGCGACCGATTCGGCGAACGAATACACCAGGAAGCCCTGGTCGTCGTATTCGCGCCACATCAGGCCCTGCTGGATGCCAGCGACCCACATCACCGCCGCGTAGACGACGATACCGAGTGTTGCCAGCCAGAAGTGCCAGGTGACCATCCGCAGGCTGTAGAGCCGCTCGCGGCCCCAGAGCTTGGGAACAAGGTAGTAGATCGCGCCGAACGAGATCATGCCAACCCAGCCGAGCGCACCCGAATGGACGTGACCGATGGTCCAGTCCGTGTAGTGCGACAGCGAATTGACTGCCTTGATCGACATCATCGGGCCTTCGAACGTGCTCATGCCGTAGAAGGCGACGGCGATGACCATCATGCGGATGATCGGATCTGTACGGATCTTGTCCCAGGCGCCAGAGAGCGTCATCAGGCCGTTGATCATGCCGCCCCAGGACGGCATCCACAGCATGATTGAGAACACCATGCCGAGCGTCTGCGCCCAGTCGGGAAGGGCCGTGTAGTGCAGATGGTGCGGGCCCGCCCAGATGTAGAGGAAGATCAGCGCCCAGAAGTGGACGATCGACAGCCGGTAGGAATAGACCGGACGGCCGGCCTGTTTCGGCACGAAATAGTACATCATGCCGAGGAAGCCGGCGGTCAGGAAGAAGCCCACCGCGTTATGGCCGTACCACCATTGCGTCAGCGCGTCCTGCACACCCGAGAAGGCTGAATAGCTCTTCACGCCGAGCAGCGAAACCGGCATCGACAGGTTGTTGACGACGTGCAGCATCGCGATCGTCACGATGAACGACAGGTAGAACCAGTTCGCCACGTAAATGTGGGGTTCCTTGCGCTTGAACAGCGTACCCAGGAAAACCAGGAGATAGGCGACCCAGACGACCGTGATCCAGATATCGACATACCATTCCGGTTCGGCGTATTCGCGCCCTTCCGTGATGCCGAGAACATAGCCGGTTGCCGCCATGACGATGAACAGCTGGTAGCCCCAGAACACGAACCAGGCGAGGTCACCGCCAAACAGGCGGGCCTTGGTCGTGCGCTGAACCACGTAGAACGACGTCGCGAGCAGTGCGTTGCCGCCGAAGGCGAAGATCACCGCCGACGTATGCAATGGCCGCAGCCGTCCGAAATTCAGGTAGGGCTCGATGTTCAGGTCTGGGAAGGCGAGCTGTGCGGCGACAACCACACCGACAAGAAAGCCGACCACACCCCAAAACACCGTAGCAACGGCGCCGTAACGCACCGGCCCGTCCATATATCCGGACGTGTCCTTCTGCGTGCCGCCAAACGTGGTGCGGCGCATAAGCAGAATCGTGCCAAGCGCGAGAACGATAAACAAGACCCACATATGAGCCTGGAACAGGCTGTCGTGGGCAAAGGCCGCACCGAGCAAAGCCAGGAACGTGGCGATGCCCAACGCGACGATTTCTGCCGCGAAAGTCATGATTATTTGACCCCCTCACGAGTCTAGTCAGAACACATCCGGGCTATTGCGATCAGCCGGCTCGCAAATCCAGGCGCGGCCCCCCTGCGCCTGCAATGATCGAAATAGCCCGAACGTGCTCCCGGTTAACCGACCGCAGAGCACACCCCCGCGATCTTCAAGCGGACCTTTGCGTCCCGGACACCCAAGTCGCATTGATCTCGATCAAGGTTATCCCGTTCGGCGCTTGGCATAAAGTCGCAACACTTCATTCATCGGAAACGCATTGATGGCGAACAGCGATATCGAAAGCGATGAAACGTCCCAGGCGGCTGGAAACGGGCGCTTCGATGGCGATCCGCTTGCCGCGATGGACCGTGCCCATGCCGAACAGCTGGAGCTGTGCGAAGAGCTGGAAGAAATCGCCGATTCGCTT
Source organism: Zhengella sp. (assembly GCA_050304175.1). GTDB lineage: Bacteria > Pseudomonadota > Alphaproteobacteria > Rhizobiales > Rhizobiaceae > JAIOIW01. The sequence goes on from JBNLDE010000042.1 coordinate 39,887, forward strand.
CCCGACAACGTCGACCGTCAGAAATGCATCCACGCGGCCCGGGCGTTGTGGCCCCTGATTCGCGGCAGCCACAGCTTCGAGGAGGCCGTTCTCTTCCCGCTGTTGGAAGAGCGGCTGGTGGATGTCAAAAACATCTCCAACACGATTGTCAGGTTACGCCAGGAGCATACGGTCGATGAATGCTACGCCGAGGAACTGACCGATACGCTGTTCAGGCTCGGCGCGGGCGACAAGACTCTGAACGCCGAAACCATGGGCTACATGTTGCGCGGTTTTTTTGAGTCCCTGCGACGCCATATCGCATTCGAGCGCGAGCATATCCTGTTGAACGCCCGCAACTCGGGTCTTTTCAATCCGGGACCCGGCACACGGCACTAGGCCGGTCTAAAGGCTCGCACGTTCTTCCAGGCTGAGCAGATCGGGCACCGTCACGTGGCGGTTGTTCTCGATGCCAACGATGCCGTCCTTGCGCAATTTCGTGATCTGGCGGCTGACCGTTTCGATCGTCAGCCCGAGATAGTCGGCAATGTCCGCCCGCGTCAGAGGCAGTTCGAACTTGATCGGCCCATCGGCGTCGAGCGCGTCGGGATCGATATGCACCGCGATCAGGTACAGGAAACTCGCCACCTTCTCGGCGGCGGTCTTGCGGCCGAGCGTCAGCATCCAGTCGCGCGCTTCGTCGAGCTCGTTGAGCGTCTGCTCCAGCAGCTTGTGCTCCAGGTCCGGCGAGTCGGAGATCATCCGGTCGATCAGGCTCTTGGAAAAGGCGCACAGCTCGACCTCGGTCGCCGCTTCCGCACTGTGCTTGCTGGATTTCGAGAACGGGCGCCCGAGAAAGTCGGGGGCGAACTGCAGCCCGACGATCTGCTGCCGCCCGTCGGGCAGCATCTTGGTCAGCTTGACGACGCCGGAGATGACGTTGGCGTAGTTGGAAATGTCCTGCTCTTCGGCCACGAGCTCGTTGCCCGCTTCGACCTTCTTGCGCACCGAATGCTTGTTGAGCAGCACGAGCTGATCGACATTGAGCGCGCCACAAACGCCGCGGTGCCGCGCTTCGCAGGCACGGCACAGCGCCGGAATGTTGGAATTGTGAATATCCTTGCGGGCAGTCTCGTCCATGTCCGGTCCATATCAGGGAGTTTTGCGCCGCACCACAGATTTTGCTGCGCAAAAATCCAGACGCGTCAATGTGCCCCGAATCCGTTCGATCTCAACCGGCCATCTTTCCTGTAATTGACCAGGATCAAGGAGAAAATTCATCGGACGCATAGGTTTAGCGAAATCGAGGACATGTGCAACCATGAATAAGCAACTTGTGGAGCGTTATTCCACGGCTGTTCCGCGTTATACCAGCTATCCGACGGCCCCCCATTTCACGCCGCGGATCGATGCGGATACCTATCGCAAATGGCTGGGCGCCGTGGCAAATGGCACCCGTGTGTCGCTCTATGTCCACATTCCGTTTTGCGACCGGCTGTGCTGGTTCTGCGGCTGCAACACCAAGCAAGTGCGGCGTTATGACCCGGTGGCCGGATACCTTGAATCCCTCCACGCCGAGATTGCGGCGGTCGGCGACCAGCTTGCCGACGGGGTGACGGTCAGCGCCCTTCACTTCGGCGGCGGATCGCCGACCATGCTGGCGCCCGACGACATCCAGCGGCTGAATGAGGTCCTCCGGGCGCACTTCACCTTCGAGCCGAATGCCGAAATCAGCGTCGAAATGGATCCCAATGACATGACCGAGGACCGGTTCGACGCATTTGCCGGGATCGGCATGACGCGCGCCAGCCTCGGCGTTCAGGATTTCGAGGACATCGTCCAGCAGGCGATCAACCGCGAGCAGACGTTCGAACAGACCAAGAGCGTGGTCGACGGCGTCCGCGCCCGCGGTGTGCGTTCGGTCAATCTCGACATTCTCTATGGCTTGCCGCACCAGACGGTCGAAAGCGTCGAAAAGACGGTGCGCCAGTGCATTTCGCTCGATCCCGACCGGATCGCATTGTTCGGCTACGCCCACGTTCCGTGGATGAAAAAGCACCAGACGATGATCGACGAATCCGTATTGCCGGGCGCCTATGAGCGGTTCGTCCAGCAGGATCACGCGGCCAGGATCCTGGTCGAGGCCGGGTACGAACCGATCGGCATGGATCACTTCGCCAAGCCGACGGATTCGCTGGCGGTCGCCCTCCGCGAAGGACGGCTGCGGCGCAACTTCCAGGGCTACACCGACGACCGCGCGCCGGTTCTGATCGGCCTTGGCACCTCGGCCATCGGGCAATTGCCGCAGGGCTACGTCCAGAACTCGCCGGCCTCGGGTGACTACCAGCGCCGCGTCGGCGAAAGCGGCCTGGCCGCCGTTCGCGGCTACGAGCTGTCGGCCGACGACGTCATGCGCGCCGCGGTGATCGAAAAGCTGATGTGCGAGTTCGCGTTTTCCCGCGACTGGGTCATGGGCGCGTTCGGCGACCGCGCAGCGGTCATCGTCGAGGAGGCGGACTACCTGGCCGCCGCCGACAAGGACGGCTTTTTCGAACGCGACGGCGGCCTGTACCGGGTGACCGCAAAGGGCAAACCCTTCGTGCGCGTCGTCGCCTCGCATTTCGACGCCTATTTCGGCGAGGGCAAGGCGCGCCACTCCGTCGCGGTATAGTCTCCGGCGCCAATGAAAAAGCCGCGCGGATCGTTCCGCGCGGCTTTGTCTTGTGCAATGGGCCGGATTACTGGCGCGCCACTTCCTGGAATACGCCGTCCTTGACGACCGAGATGACGATCAGGTCGCCGCCCTGGTGGTCTCCGGGGCCGTACTTGATGTCGACGTCGGCGATCTCGTCGCGATACGAGAGCGACTCCATGCCTTTCTGGAAGCTCTCCGGCGTCAGGTCCTTGCCGGCTGCTTCGAGCGCCTTGACCAGAGCAATACCCGCACCGTAGCCGAGAATGGCCGCCATGCCGGGCTCCTCGCCGCCATACTTGGCGGTGTAGGCGTCATGCCAGGCCTTGACGGTCGGGTTGTCCATGCGCGGCTTGTAGTCGGCCCAGCCGGCGGCCGCATAGTAGCCGTCGGTGATGCCGCCCGGCTGCGAGGCGATCGCCTCGTGGAAGGCAGCCGACGAACCGAGGAAGGTCACGTCGTTCCAGCCGAGCTTCTTGGCCGTGGCGACCGTGATGATCGTCTGGCGCACGCCGAGCGCGGTTGCGATGATGTTGCAGCCTTCGCCCTTCAGCTTGGTCAGCGCGCCGACGAAATCGCTCTCGTCGGGCTTGTGGGTGGTCTCCGCCTTCCAGGTCTTGCCGAGTTCCTCGGTCTTGGCCTTGGCGCCTTCGGCGATCTCCTTGCCGAAGTCGGACGGGATATACATCGCGCAGATGCTCTCCCCGCCCTTGTTCTTGATCAGGTAGTCCACGCCGGCGCGGACCTGATCGTAATAGGACGAGAAGCCGGCATATTTGTAGGTGATGTCGCCTTCCAACATCTGTCGGGCCGCGGTCAGCGGCGCGATATTGGCGATCTTGTTCGGCTCCATCAGCTTGAAGCCCGCGATGTTCATTGGCGTGCCGAGGTTCAGGATCATCGCGAACACGCCGTCGGAGTTGATCAGCTTGTTGAAGTTCGCCATGGCCTTCGGCATCTGGTAGCCGTGATCCTCGACGATCAGCTTGATCTGACGGCCGTGTACGCCGCCGGCCGCATTGGCGTCGTCGATCACCATCTGCGCGGCCTTGATCGCCTGTACGTTGAACGGCGCGAAGATGCCGGACTGGTCGCCATTGGAGCCGATCAGCACTTCGGTGTCGGTCACGCCCCCTGCATTCGCAGCCGAAGCAAGGCCGGCGGCGAAGCTGGCGGCAAGAATTGCCTTGGTCAGTTTGGTCTTCATCCGTTTTTCCTCCATTACGGTTGAACTTGTCTGGTAGTTCTTCTTCTCTCCTTCAGGCATACATGGAGTCGATCAGCGGTTTGTGCTTCTTCTCCACGAAGCTGCGTTTGAGCTTCATTGTCGCTGTCAACTCCTCGTCTTCCGCCGTCAGCAGGATGTCGATCAGGCGGAAATCCTTGATCTGCTCGACTCGGGCGAACTCCTGGTTGGTCTCCTCGACCACCTTCCCGATCAGATGCTTGACCTCCTGCGCGGCGCACAACGACTTGAAATCGGAGAACGGGACGCGGTTCGCCTGCGCGAACTTCTCCACATTCTCCTGGTCGATCATGATCAGGCAGGTCAGGAACTTGCGCTTGTCGCCGATGATCACCGCATCCGACACATAGGGCGAGAACTTGAGCCGGTTCTCGATTTCCGCCGGGGTGATGTTCTTGCCGCCGGCGGTGATGATGATGTCCTTGATCCGGCCGGTGATGGTCAGATAGCCCTCATTGTCGATCCGGCCGACATCGCCCGTCCGCAGCCAGCCGTCGGATGTGATTGTTTCTGCCGTCTTGTCCGGTTTTTTCCAGTAGCCCTGGAACACGTTGCCGGCCCGGTACTGGATCTCGCCGTCCGACGCTATCCTGATCTCGCCGCCGGGCACGGCCTTGCCGACCGTTCCATTCTTGTTTTCCTCCTGCGTGTTGATCGAGATGATGCCGGAACTTTCGGTCATCCCGTAACCCTCGAGCAGGACGACGCCGATTGCGCGATACCATTTCAGCAAATCCGGCGAAATCGGCGCTGCACCCGTTCCGCCGCGGCGCAACCGGTCCATGCCGAGCATGCGGCGCATGTTGCGCAGCACCAAAAAGTCCCAGAACCGGTACGCAAGCATCGTCGATGCCGGAACCGGCTTGCCCTCGAACTCGCATTCGGCCTTCTTGAGGCCGGTCTTGATGGCGCGCGAAAACGCCCATTTCTGCAACCCCGTCGCGTCGCCGACGAGGATCATCACCCGCGAATAGATTTTCTCCCACACCCGCGGCACCGCCACGAAAGTGTGCGGGCTGACCTCCTGGACATTGTCGAACACGGTTTCCGGGCTTTCGGCGAAATTGATCGTCGTGCGCCCCGAGATCTGCGCGAAGCAGGAGAACAGCCGCTCGAGAATGTGACACAGCGGCAGGAAGCACACCTGCTCGTCGGTCGGATATGTCGGCACCGCGTAAACGCCCGACGACAGCGAGAACAGGATGTTCGCATGGCTGATCATCGCGCCCTTGGGCGCCCCGGTCGTGCCAGAGGTATAGACCAGGATGGCGGTGTCGTCCGGATCCGACCTGGAAATTTCCTCGTCGAACAGGTTCGGGTGCTCTTTCTCGTAGTCGCGGCCGATCCGATAGAGGTCGTCGATGAAGATCACCTTGTCGTCCTCGAAGCCGTGCAGGCCTTCGCGATCGTAGACGATGACCTTGGCGAGCCCGGGCATCTCGTCCCGGACCTCGAGGAACTTGTCGAGCTGTTCGTCATTTTCCAGGAAAAGGAACCGGCTGTCGGAATCGTTGATCAGATATTTGAGCTGCGAGGCCGAATCCGTTGTGTAGACGCCTGAGCCGATGCCGCCAATGCACTGCACGCCCAAATCGGTATAGACCCATTCCTTGTTGTCTTCCGACAGGATCGAGACCACTTCGCCGCGCTGGAAGCCGAGCGCTTTGAGCCCGAGGCCGATCAGCTTGGCGTGCTCCCAATAGTCGTTCCATGAATAGGAAAGCCAGATCCCGTAGTCCTTTTCGCGGTGCGAGGTCCGCTCGCCGAGCTCGCGGCAGCGTTCGCGGAACAGCTTAACCAGCGTGTCGCAACCGTCGATGAAATAGGGCGCGGTCGATAGGTCGGAATTGACCGATACGCCATTGACGACGGTCTGCGGGGGGATCTTCTTCTGCAACGTCATGCGGTTTCCTCCCAAATTTCCCTAGCGCCAGGTCTTTTTCTGTTTCCAGCGCTTCTGGCCGCGCTGCGTCTCCTCCTGGACACCCAGATAGAATTCCTGGATGTCCTTCGAGGCTTTCAACCTGTCCGCCTCACCTTCCATCACGATGCGGCCGAGCTCCATGACGTAGCCATAGTCGGCGACGTCTAGCGCCACCTTGGCGTTCTGCTCGACAAGCAGCATGGTGACCTTCTGTTCGCGGTTCAAGCGCTTGATAATGGCGAAGATTTCCTTGACCAGCAACGGCGACAGGCCAAGGCTCGGTTCGTCGAGCAGCATCACCTTGGGCCGCGCCATCAGGCCGCGTCCGATCGCCAGCATCTGCTGCTGGCCGCCCGACAAGGTGCCCGCGGCTTGCGTCCGGCGCTCCTTCAGGATCGGGAAGTAGGAGAACACCATCTCCTTGTCCGCCGCCACGCCTGCCGAATCGTGGCGCGTGTAGGCGCCCATGTCGAGGTTCTCCTCGACGGTCAGCAGCGGGAACACCTCGCGTCCTTCCGGCACGTGGACGATGCCGCCATTGACGACATCGCTCGGTTCGGAGCCGGCAATGTCATGCCCGCCATAGAAGATCTGGCCCTTTTCGGGGTCCATTACGCCCGAAATCGTCTTCATCAGCGTCGTCTTGCCCGCGCCATTGGCGCCAAGCACCGTGACGATCTGGCCCTGGCGCACCGACAGCGACACGCCGCGCAGCGCCATGATCGGGCCGTAATAGCTTTCCAGGTTGACGATTTTGAGGACCGCTTCGCCGGTCTTGGCGTCTGTTTCCTTGGCCATGACGTTC